>JACQPE010000023.1 GCA_016207685.1 Elusimicrobiota bacterium
GGACGTTTAATCCGGTCATACGAAATAGTTTCCTCGGCTTGTCCGCGATTTTGGCGAAACGAAGCGATCCTCCCATTGTCTCCACCCCCTGCAACGGGGATAGGATGCCAAAAATGTGGGGATTTGTGCATTAGGTCTATTGCTAGAACTTGCGCGGTAATGAAGCTCCTGCTACCCTAAAGACTATAGACGACATGTTGCGAGAAAAAACTCTCATTTCAATGTTTCTGATAGCGCTGGCGTCCCAGGGCCCGGCATGGGCGGCATCATCAGGTAAAAAATCTGCGAACCAATCCCATGCCGTGTCCCAGTCAAGCGCCACGGCCGCCGAGAAATATCAAAATGACATCAAAAAACTTGAAACGAAATCCCTGGCGCGCGCGGATTCCTATTTAAGCCGCATTGATCACATGGCCGACGTCCTGGAACTGATCTTGGGGCAAGCCAAGGAAATAGCCCAAAATAATGACGCCTCCGCGCAGGAACGTCAAAAAGCTCTGGACAAAATGGACAAATCTCAAAGCGCCTTTTCAGCAGCCAAAGCCGCTCAAGGCGCTGGTTATGGCATTAGGCAAAAGATCCTGGAGCGTTTTGAAAGCGCAAAAATTCCGCCCAAAAAAGAGGATTCCCTTCCCGACATCAAAACTTTGACCAAAGAAATCGAATCGTTAATTACATCCATTGCCCAACACCACGCCAAAGTCAAAGAGGGGATCAAAAAACAAAAGCTCGATCCCTCCCTGATCCGATAATACTGATAAGATTGCTCCGGAAAAAAAAAGGAAAATCGGAACGTTCCTAACTTGCATTAACTTTTTCTATAAGCCAAAATTTTAGCGAAGGACTAATTTGTTAGATTTTTTCGTGTGTCGGTAGATATTTTAATTTGACAATATCTTCACCGAGCGGCTTTGGCGCACAATTAAACGAAGACATCTGCATCAAGGATTACGTCGCCGTCCCGGAAACGCGCGACGGCCCGAAGCGCTACTTCGACTTTTACAACAAACGACGGTTTCATCAATCGCTCGATTGCAGAACGCCGGAGGCTGTTTATGCGGCGTGATTTTGGAAACGTTCAAAAAAAGGATAAAATTCAGTGACGGAACAGGCAGTGAAACTTACCTTAAGATCGCTGAAAAACTGTCCAAAGAAGTCATACCACTTCAGCGCCGGAACACAACGCGATTTTGTAAATTTTATCCATAGACTCAAGGAGTTGTTATGAAATCAACCACGCTCACCGTGCCAGCTGCGAAAATGAAAACGAATCATCGGAAGAATCCTGCGAGCAATGCGCGCCATCCAAAACTTGAGGCGCTTAAGACTTGGATCAACAGGGGCCTCGTGGACACGGTCATGATGGTCATGCCGGACATGCAGGGCCGCTGGGTGGGCAAACGGATAACCGCGCCATTTTTCCTTGACAGCGTCGCGACCAATGGGATTCATGCCTGCTCCTACTTGCTCACCGTGGACATGGAAATGGAGCCCCTCCCCGGATTTAAACTCACAAGCTGGGACCGGGGATATCAGGATTTTCACTTGACGCCCGATTGGAACACGGCGCGCCAAATTCCATGGCTCTCTAAAACGGCCCTGGTGATTTGCGATGCCGCTGATGATTCAGGCAATCCCATTGAAGCCGCGCCGCGGCGAATCCTGCGGCGGCAGATTGATCGCGCGGCTCAATTGGGATTTCGCCCCATGATGGGTTCGGAGCTTGAGTTTTATTTATTCAAAGAAACCTATGATTCATCCCGTCAAAAAAATTATCACGGGCTCGTTCCCTTCGGCAGCTACATCGAAGACTACCACATGCTCCAAGGAACAAAAGAGGAAGTCATCAATCAGGATATTCGAAATCTCATGGAAGCGGCCCAGGTGCCCGTTGAATGCTCCAAGGGCGAATGGGGACCGGGCCAGCATGAAATCAACTTGCGCTACGCCGACGCCTTGGAAATGGCGGACCGGCACACGGTCTATAAACACGGCGCCAAAGAAATCGCCATGACCAAAAATTTGGCATTGACCTTTATGGCCAAATACGACGCGAAGCTGGCCGGATCGAGCTTTCACCTGCACTCCTCGATTTGGGACCCATCGGGCAAACGAAGCCTATTCTGGAATAATTCAAAGCTAACGGATATATTCCGGTATTACCTTGGAGGGCAAATGGTTTTGGCTCGGGAAATGTCTCTTTTTTGGGCGCCCACGATCAATTCTTACAAACGCTACCAATCCGCCACCTTCGCGCCGACACGCATCGCTTGGGGCCGGGATAACCGCACTTGCGGCTTTCGCGTGATCGGTCACGGAAACAGCCTGCGCGTTGAAAACCGCATTCCAGGGGCGGACGCCAATCCCTATTTGGCCTTCGCCGCTACAATTGCGGCCGGCCTCTATGGAATTAAAAATAAAGTTGGGCTTCCACCGGAAACCAAAACCAATGCTTATGAAGGAGCCGTGGCTCCCCATGTACCCAAGACTATGTTTGAGGCCCTGGCAACGCTGCAAAAAAGCAAAGCGGCTAAAGAGGCTTTCGGCGAAGAAGTTATAGAGCACTACCTTCGCTATTTTGAGCTTGAACTTTTGGCCTACGAAAAATCCGTCACCTGCTGGGAGCGGGAACGGTATTTTGAGAGAATATAAATAGGAAGAGTCCAATGAGGCTTAAAAATAAAATTTGCCTAATTACGGGAGCGGCCTCCGGCATGGGCCGCGCGGCTTGCGATATTTTTTATCAAGAAGGCGCCAAAATTATCGCCATGGACGTGCGCGAGCCGGAAAAAAAATTCCACGATGGTATTTTCTTTATCAAAGCCGACGTCGGCAATTCCCAGGAAGTCAGCCATGCCATCAACGAGGGCGTCCAACACTTTGGCGGTCTTGACGTCCTCTACAACAACGCGGGCATTTTTTTAGAAACGGACCGTTCCGTGGTCGAAACCGAGCCCGGCACATGGGAAAAAACGCTGGATGTTAATGCCAAGGGAATTTATCTCGTTTGCAAATATGGCATTCCGCACCTCATCAAACGCGGCAGCGGCTCAATCATCAATATTGCCTCATTTGTCGCTTTGGTAGGCTGCTCCGTGCCCCAAGACGCGTATACGGCGAGCAAGGGCGCGGTTTTGGCCCTCACCAAGTCCCTGGCCGTGCAATTTGGACCCAAGGGCATCCGCGCGAACGCGATTTGCCCGGGTCCCATTGAAACCCCCCTCTTGACGCAGTGGCTGCTCAAAAAACCCGCGGAGAAAGCCAAGCGACTCAATCGCATTCCCATGGGCCGCTTTGGGCAGACCAAAGACATCGTTTATGCCGCGCTCTACCTGGCCTCGGATGAGTCATCCTGGACCAATGGCGCTTCTCTGGTCGTTGATGGCGGGATTACTTCGAACTATTTTTAGGAGTCCAATGCACAAAGCCCAAAGTCCAACATCATTGACAGAGCCGGAAACTTTCAAAATTATCAATCCAGCGACAGAAAAAATTATTGCCCAAATAAAAACCGCAACACCGGAGCAAGCGGATCAAATGGTCAAAGAAGCCGCTTGCGCCCAAGCCGGCCCCTGGAGCCAAATGCCTGCTCGCGAACGCGGCCGCATTCTCCTTAACATGGCATCGCTCATCCGAAACCGCCGCGATGAACTCGCGCAGCTTGAAACCGAAAACACGGGAAAACCCATCCGCGATTCGCGCGATGAAGTTTCATCGGCCGCGGATTGCTTTGAGTATTATGGCGGCGCGGCCAACAAATTCTTTGGCGAAACGATTCCCGTGGCCTCAAAAGGCTTGGGCTTAACGCTGCGGGAGCCCATGGGCGTTGTCGCGGCCATTGTGCCGTGGAATTATCCTTTAGTTCTTGCCTCATGGAAGGCGGCGCCCGCGCTCGCCTGCGGCAATTCAGTGGTTCTTAAACCAGCCAGTTGGACGCCGCTTACGGCGCTGGCCCTAAAAACAATTGCCGATGAAGCCGGCCTTCCGAAGGGAATTTTTCATGTTTTGGTGGGCCCGGGAAAAACCGTGGGCATGAGTCTCATCTCGAATCCTTGGGTATCCAAAATTTCACTGACAGGCGAAACAAACACCGGTAAGGAAGTTCTCAAAATAGCCTCCGAACGCATGAAGCGGGTTTCTTTGGAGTTGGGAGGCAAATCCCCCAATATCGTTTTTGACGACGTGGACATAGAGGCCTGCGTGGAAAGCTCGATTTTTTCGGTTTTCTCCAATTGCGGCCAGGACTGCTGCGCGCGCAGCCGGTTTCTCGTATCCGAAAAAATTTATGACCGTTTTGCGGATGCCTTAATTCAACGAACACGGCAGCTTAAAATCGGCGACCCCAATGACCCGGCGACCGAAATCGGCCCAATGATCACCCAAAGCCACCGCCAACAAGTTCTCAATTACATTGAAATTGGCCGTCAAGAGAAGGCCGAGCTTGCGCATGGCGGCACAATAAGCTCCGCCAACGGCAATGGCCGCGGTTATTATTTACGCCCTGCCATTTTCACCGGAGTTTCAAACTCCATGAGAATTTTTCGTGAGGAAATTTTTGGGCCCGTTGTCGGCATCACTCCATTTAAAGACGAGACCCATGCGATCAGCCTCGCCAATGATACGATCTATGGGCTTTCCGGCTCCATCTGGACCAAGGACATTGCCCGCGCCATTCGGGTGGCGCGCGCAGTCAAAAGCGGCGTCTTAAGCGTCAATTCCTCAAGCAGCGTCCATCTTGAAGCCCCCTTCGGCGGCTACAAGCAAAGCGGCCTGGGCCGCGAACTCGGCATGAAAGCCATGGACAACTATTCCGAAATCAAAACCATCTTTTTCAGCGAAACTTGACCGATAATCCCAGATTCCGCAACTGCGGAATCTGGGATTAAGCGCCCTTGCGTTTTTGGCGCTCTGGTGTTATTTTTATTAAAGATGCTGAAAATACGACGAGGTGCGCTATGAAAATATCAATCATGATTATTGGGCTTTGTCTTCAAATTTCCGCTCCAGCCCATGCCTTCGATGAAAACGAAGAAATAGGAGAAGCGGGCCTTGAAGCTGAGGCCGAATCCCAAATAGAATCCGGCATTGAAGAATTGAACGCATGGGCCCTATCAGAAGACCGGGATGATCAAGGGAAAGCCATCTTTTACGCCAAACGCATATCCAAAATTAAAAACGACCTCACCGAACTTAAAGAACGCCAACAAAATATCCTTGACGGCGGGGCTAAGAAAAAAAATCGCAAAGAGGCAAGGGACATATTAGAAAAATTACGTCCCCTCTTGGCTCAAGCCAACCAAGCCGAAGAACTTGTTTACAAGGAAAAAATTCCGGAAATTCAGGAAATAATAGATGAGGCTTTTAAAAAATTCAACGACAAAGAACTTGTCGCGCTGGAAAACCTGGAGCCCGTTCAAAATGAAATTGCGGCTATTGTAAGCCAAATTATCGCTGCCTACGATGAGCTGCGGAAGGCCGTCAATGACTCGGATCTTCTGACAGTGGAATTAAAAAACTAACGCCCTTCAGCAAGAATAATATTGCGCAGCGTGCGAACCAAAATGGCCAAATCAAGCGAAAAGCTGCTATTGGCCAAATAATACAAATCATAGGCGAAACGCTCCTTGGCGTCTCCCATGTTGCCGGCATAGCCCATGTTCACCTGGGCCCAGCCGGTTAATCCCGGCACGGCCGTGTGCCTGATCCAGTAATAAGCGATGCTCTCATCAAGCTCTTGGGTAATACCCACCTGTTCAGGCCGGGGACCCACAAAAGACATTTCTCCGCGCGCGATGTTGATTAATTGGGGCAGCTCATCCAAATGGGTCTGTCGAATCCAACGCAGCGTCCAAGGAACGCGGGGGTCGGACTTAATGGTCAAGCGCGACTTTTCACTGATCGCCGCGCCGTCATCACGCATGGTGCGAAATTTCCAAATCATAAAAGCCCCCCCTCCCTTGCCGACGCGCTCTTGCCGGTAAAAAACAGGCCCGCGCAGAAAAATTTTAATCCACGCGCTGACGAATAGAGCCGCCGCAAACGCCGGGATGAAAGCCGCGGTCACAACCGCCAAATCAGTGAGCCGTTTGATCGTGACATAAAATGCTCTCGTGTAACTCGGCGACAAAACCCGCTCCACCAGCCATTCGGCAGTCACATCATCAACCGGAATTTTCCCCGACTCCAAGGCCTCGAGCGACGATGAGCTATACACCGGCAGGCCTTTAAGCGCCGCCTGCCGCAACGACTCATGGTAGCCGTTAATCGTATGACCGGCCAGAAGCCGGCGGTCAATCACAACGGCGCCGGAATCAGCATCCAAACGGCCGGCGCCGCCGGTTTGAGATGTTATCAATCGCGCCAGCACAGTGCGCCAAAATTCGAGCATGCCCCAAGCCAAAACAGTGGCCAACACCAAAATAATTTTAGGCGCCGGCATTTTAATGAATCCTGAAGCGAAATAAAGTCCCAGGGAACTCAACAAAAACGCCGTGGCCACGGCCACAGGCAAGGCGCCGCGTTGGCCGCGAGGCCAATTTCTCGGCTCATAAAGCCCGCATAGATGGAAGACCCACAACCACAGGCTAATGAGCGTCAAAAACAAAACGGCATGTTCCGCTAAAAATCGCGCTGAAATCTCATCCCACCGCCGCAACAGCGTCACCCAAGCAAAAGAAAAAAAGATCGCCACGGCATCTCCGGCCAACACGATAAAATAACGCTTCGTCGACGGCATTGATAGGACTATTATACTTTGAGAATAGATTGCGAAATTAAAAAATTTCGAGATTAAGGAATTTTGGGAAATTCCAAGAACCGCATTCACTCAATCTCGCAGCCTCGCAATCCCCTAATCTCTCAATTTCTTGCTCGATCGAGGCGCCATGGCTTTGAGTTCAAAAAGCTGGTCGCGAAGGACGGTGGCCGCCTCAAAATCCAGACGGTCAGCGGCTTCTTTCATCTCCCGCTCAATTTCTTTAAGAAGCGCCGGGATGCTCTCACGCTTGTCAGGCGATTGATACGCCTCGCGCACGAGCGCCGCGGCCCCTGTTTTAGCCTTTGCTTCAAACTCTTCAAGTTCGTGGATTTCCTTGACCACGCTTCGCGGCGTGATGTGATGGCTCTTGTTGTAACTCAACTGCAGCCGGCGGCGCCGGCTCATTTCATCAAGGGCTCTTTTCATGGAGCCGGTTATTCGATCGGCATAAAGAACAACAAAACCATTGATGTTACGCGCCGCGCGGCCGGCGATCTGAATAAGCGTGGTCTCGGACCGCAAAAAGCCTTCTTTGTCCGCATCGAGCACCGCCACCAAAGAAACCTCCGGAAGGTCCAATCCCTCCCGCAGAAGATTCACGCCAACCAAGATATCGAAATTTCCCAAGCGCAGGTCCTTGATAATTTTGATACGCTCCAAGGATTCAATATCGGAATGGAGATAGCGCACGCGCAGCTCCTTCTGCGCCAAATACACATTTAAATCTTCGGCCATCCTCTTTGTCAGCGTCGTGACCAAGGCCCGCTCGCCGCGTTTCACACATTCCCCCAATCGCCCAATGAGATGATTCATCTGCCCCTCGATCGGATGAATTTCGACCGGAGGGTCCACCAAGCCGGTGGGACGCACGATTTGCTCGGCGATGGCTTCTTTGGCTCTGGTCAGTTCATAGGGCCCCGGCGTGGCCGATACATAAACGGCGGGTCCCATTAAAGTCTCAAATTCATCAAACTTAAGCGGCCGGTTGTCCAAAGCGCTCGGCAGCCTAAAGCCATGCTCCACCAGGACGGATTTTCTCGACCGGTCCCCCTCGTACATGCCCCGCACTTGCGGCAGCGTGGCATGGCTTTCATCAATCAATAACAGATAATCCTTGGGAAAATAATCAATCAGACAATAGGGCCGTTCACCCGGCGCCCGAAAAGCCAAATGCCGCGAATAATTCTCTATGCCGCTGCAAAATCCCAGCGAACGCATCATGGCCAAATCGTATTTTGTGCGGGTTTCGAGGCGCTGGGCCTCAAGGAGTTTACCCTGGGACCGCAGCTCCGCCAAACGCTCCTCCATCTCTTGACGAATGGCGTCCAGGGCCGGTTTCATCCGTTCGGCCGGCGTGACGAAATGGCGGCCGGGATAGAGACAATGCTCCTGAAGGCGCCCTAAAACGTCCCCGCTGACCTCATGGAAATGCTCGATGCGCCCCAGGCTGCCACCCTCAAAGGTCAATCTTAAAGGATGCTCCAAATATGGGGGGAAAATTTCCAAAAATCTTCCTCGCGGACGGAACTTCCCAGGTTCCATCGCGACGTCATTTCGCTCATAGTGAAGCCTGATGAGCGCCGCCATCAACGTCTCGCGATCATGACCATCGCCTTCTTGGATAAACAAACTTTGGCTTTTGAAATCCTCCGGATCGCCAATGTTATAAATACATGAAACGCTGGCCACGACGATGACATCTTGGCGCGCCAACAATGAAGCCGTGGCCTTCAGGCGCAGCCTTTCAATATGCTCATTAATAGCCGCATCTTTTTCAATGTAAGTGTCCGATTGGGGCACGTAGGCTTCGGGTTGGTAATAGTCGTAATACGAAATGAAATACTCAATGGCATTTTGAGGAAAAAAACTTTTCAGTTCGGCGTACAGTTGAGCCGCAAGAACTTTATTGTGTGAGATGACAAGCGCTGGACGATTCCAAGCGGCAATGCTATGCGCCATGGTCAATGTCTTGCCGCTGCCTGTCACGCCCAGCAAAACCTGATGACGGCGCCCTTCATTGAGCCCTTCAGAGAGCCGCTTGATGGCCGCCGGCTGATCGCCGGCCGGCTTAAAGGGACTTTTAAGTTTGTAGATGCTTTTTATGACGCTCATAAAAAAGGGCCAGGCCCAATAAAACCCAAAGGCGGCGCGTGTGGTCCCCACGGCGAGATTGGTGCCGACCAATGAGCTCCTCGGCCAAGCCTGGGCGCAGGATGCCCGCCGCAGCCAGAGATGAAGAATTAATAGTGGAGGTGACAAAATCCTGAAACTTCGGATTGACAAGCCATAGCGACAAAGGCGGCGTAAATCCACGTTTGGGAAGACGCAAAATTTCTTGGGGAATCTTATTCTTAAGTAAGCGGCGCAAAATCCATTTATTGGACAGCCCGCGAATCTTAAAATGAGCCGGGATTCTATTTGACAGCTCGACGAGCTCATGGTCCAGCATGGAGGGCCGCACCTCTAATGAATGGGCCATGCTCATGCGA
>JACQPE010000026.1 GCA_016207685.1 Elusimicrobiota bacterium
AAACTAAAAATCAGTAAGTCTATTCAAAAACTTTTTAAGCCGATAATCAAGCGCTGGTGATAACCCCCCGCACGCGCGCCAGAAAATCATCCGGGCTCGATGCCGCGGCTTTGCACTCGTCAACGTCGGCAAGGCCGGCATGGTAAATGTTGAGCAAACTCTGCAGGAAACTCTGCATGCCGTAGTGGCTCCCCTGTTCAATAGCCTTGGGAATTTCAATGATCTTATTTTCGGCAATCAGCTTGCGCACATAAGACGTCGCCACCATAGCCTCGCAGGCCGGGATCATTCCGCCTTCTTTCTTTCTGACCAAGCGCAACGCAACAACGCCGCGCAGGAGCTCGGCCAGCCGGGAACGCAGTTGGCCCTGTTCGTGCGGCGGGAACAGATCAATCATGCGCGAGACCGTCTGCATCGCGTCGACCGTGTGCAGGGTCGAAAACACAAGATGTCCCGTTTCCGCGGCTTGCAACGCCAGGCGCACCGTGTCCAAGTCGCGCAACTCTCCGACCATGATCACATCGGGATCCTGCCTTAAGGCGTAGCGCAGCGCCACCGGGAAACTCATAAAATCCTCGCCCAGCTCCCGCTGACTGATGAGCGATTTTTTCGATCGATGAATAAATTCGATTGGATCTTCAAGGCTGATAATATGCGCCGCATCATGTTCGTTAATGTGATCGATAATGGCGGCCAGCGTCGTGGACTTGCCGGAACCGGTCGGACCCGTCACCAAAACCAGTCCCCGGCGTTCCTCGGCAAATTTTAGAAGTGACTCCGGTAGATTCAGCGATGAAAAGGACGGTATTTCCGTGGGGATAAGTCTCAATGTGACGGCGGCCAATCCCCGCTCTTTATAAAAGCTTCCCCGAAACCGCGCGCCCATTTCCCGGCGCTCCAGAGCGAACTCAACCGTGCCTTCTTTTTCAAAGGCTTCACGGCGTTTTTCGGAAAGAAGCGGATAAAATTCTTTTTTGATGGTCGAGTCATCAAGAACGGGAAATCCGTCAAACGCCTGCATTTCGCCGTCAACCCGTATATGCGGCATGCGGCCCTGTTTCAAATGAAGATCGCTGCCCTTTAAGGTGGTAATTTTCTGAAGCAAATCCTCAAGCAGCGGCATAACGCGCGCCTCGCTTTGCTTGGCGCAATGCAGGACCCCTAACCCCTAACCCCTAACCCCGATGGATAGATCATTATTTGAGTTTTCTCGTTGAGGAACGCAAATACGCGGGACGGCTAAGCAGGTCTTGCGCCGATGCCGTCCCCGAATCGTGGCCGAGCGGCGTTTCACCGCTTCCCACCGGCCTCAATTCCGATAACGACGGCCTAAACGCCGATATCGGCCGCGAGGACAACTCGCCAAGCGCCGCCCGGCGCAAGGACGCCGCCTGAACGCGCGGAAAATGTCCCGCCTTGCCGTTATGCTGCGGAAAACCTGTGGCAATGACCGTTACTTTAATACGGCTCTCCAGATCCTCATCATACGCCTGACCAAAAAAAACATTGGCATCAGGGCTGACGGCGCCCTGGATAAACTCCATGGCTTTCTTAATTTCCAAAAACACGACGCTGCGGCTCGCCGTGATATTGACGAGCAGTCCCTTGGCGCCTTCGATGCTCATATTCTCGAGCATCGGCGAATGAATCGCCGCCTTGGCGGCATCAATAGCGCGATCCTGGCCATCGGCAATCCCAATACCCATAAGCGCCTCCCCGGAATTGGTCATAATCGCGCGCACATCGGCAAAATCCACATTGATTTCACCGGATGTCGTGATGACATCCGTGATGGCCTGCACGGCCTGACGCGAGGCGTCGTCCGCCACTAAATAAGCTTGCGGAATAGTGGTATTTTGATCAATGACGTTGAATAATTTTTCATTAGGAATAACAATCAAGGTATCCACGATCTCGCGCATTTCCCTGATGCCGTTTTCCGCCTGCTGCCCGCGAATGCGCCCCTCAAATTCAAAAGGCCTTGAGACAACGCCTACCGTCAATGCCCCCATATCTTTGGCGAGCCGGGCCACGACAGGGGCCGTTCCGGTTCCCGTGCCACCGCCCATCCCCGCGATCACAAATACCATATCCGCGCCATGAACCACTTCACGCAAAACATCAACGGATTCTTCCGCGGCCTTGCGGCCATTGGCCGGATTGCCGCCCACGCCCAAGCCCTTGCTTAATTTTTCGCCGATTTGAATCTTGACATGGGCGCGGCTTCGCCGCAAATCCTGGGAATCCGTGTTAATGGCGATAAACTCCACATGACGGATCCCGACGTCCACCATGCGGTTGATCACATTGCCGCCGCCGCCGCCCGATCCGACAACCTTGATGACCGCCGGCTGTTCGCTGAATTCCTGCGTGATCTTGATGCGCGTTTGACTCATGAAAAGATCTCTTCAAAAAAACTCTGCATCTTTCGCGTCAGTCCATTGCGGGATTTAGCGCCCAGCATTCCGTTGTCAAGCGACCGGCGGCGCTTGCCATTGGCTTTTTCGCCCCATAAAGGCGGGTGCTGGACAAAATGCAGCAAGGACAACGCGGTCGTGAAAGTTGGATTATTCAAAAACTCTTCCGGCGCCAACGCGTCTCCAATTTGCGGCAGCCCCAAACGCGACGGCACGCCAAACAACTCCTGGCTCGCTTCGGCCAAACCCCGCAACCGGGAACCGCCGCCGACTAAAATCGCGCCGCCCGGAACAATCGCGTCAAGCCAGCCGGCCGCCTCCAAATCTTTAGCCGCCATAGCGAAAATCTCTTCAACCCTCGGCTGAACGATTTCTAAAATTTGTTTTTTCTTGGCCCGGCGCATTTCCCGGCCGTCAATGGCCGGAAACTCCACCTCTTCATCAAGAGTCACGAGGCTCGACAAACACGCCCCATGCTCTTCTTTGAGCCGGTCCGCATGAATAACGGAAGTGCGCATGGCGTAGGCCAAGTCACGGGTGATAAAATCGGACCCCACGGGAAGTTCTTTGGAATAGCGCAGCGTCCCTTCAAGGTAGACTCCAATGCCCAGCGTCTGCCCCCCAACATCCATCAACAAACAACCTTGCTGCTTCTCCTCATCCGTCACCACGCACTCGCCCAAAGCCAGCATTCCATAAACAAGCCTATTCGCCTTAAAACCCGCCTGGCCCACGGCTTTGGAAATATTGTTCAAGTGAGACGAAATCGCGGTTAAAATATGCACATCCACTTCCAGCAGAGAGCCTTCCATGCCGACGGGATTTAAAACGCCTTTTTGGCGGTCCACCCAAAAATCCTGGGCCACCACATGAAGAACCTCGCGGTCTTGAGAAAGCTGCACGGCATGGGCGATGTTTAAGACGCTGTCAACATCAGCGGGCGTGATCTCTTTGTCCGTCCGGGCAATGTTAAAGGCGCCCTTATTGTTAAAACTCTGAATGTGCGCTCCACGCACGGCAAGCACAAGTTCGGTGATTGGGGCTAATTCTTGCGAACGGGCCTGTTCTTCGCATTGCTCCACCGCCCGCATGATGGCGCGCGCGGTTTCAGGAATATTGACCACCACTCCTCCCCGAATACCGCGGCAGTCAATTCTGGAACCGGCTAAAACTTCATAAGGGGTTTTCGCGGCCGCGTCAACCTTGGCCAGGACGCCCACGATCTTGGAGCTGCCGACATCAATGGCGCAAACAGCGTTCGCTTTAGGCACCGACAAAAATCCTTCCTTTGTGACTCAATGTGAGATCAATATATCTAAATTTCTCTTGTCGTGACGCCAGATCCGAGAGAACAGCAGCCAATCGGCGGCTGCTGCGCCGAAGCCGTTGACCATCTTGCACATCATCAAGACTTAGCCGATAGGATTGTCCTGCTTGGTCTTCATAAACAAAGACTTGTTCCCCCAAAGAACCAATGCGCACGATGCGCCGCGCCGGAGCCAACGCCTCTTCCAAAACAGCAATTGCCGCATAGGTCCTGGAGCGCAGCCCCTCGTCATCGGCAAGTTCCAGCTCCACCAACCGGCGCGTTTTCATCTCTTTGGGGCAAAAAAACTTGACGCCCTCGCCATCAACGCAAAAACCTCCCGCGCTCGCCAAAGGCACGCGAAACGTGGCAACCAAACGGGCCTGTCCTTTCATTAAAAAATCCATCCAATTCAGGCGCAATTCTTTAACAAAATGATGTTTGGCCATGAGATCGCGCGATAAGTCCCGCGCTTCCCAGGCGCAGCGGACGCGGCTCCTGCGCCGCCATGCCTCCTCGATCTCCAAGAGCAAAATCTTTTCCCAAACAGCCACGTTGGAATCAATCTGCGGCAGGCGACCCATCTCCAGGCTTCTCACCGGAAGAAAAACCACTTGGCCCAGCCGGTCCGCGCCCAAGCGCGCGGAATAGCCCAGGCCCACCGCCAGAATCGTCCACCATGCCGTGGCCAAGCGCCTGCGCCGTTTCCAGGCCGCGGCTTTTTTTCTAGGAATAACCTTGTATTTCCTCAACGTCAAAATTCTCCCAAAAATCGCACTTCTGTTCGGAGGTCAACGCCCAAGCGCGCCTTGACCGATTCTTGAATTTTCTTAATTAGCGCGATCACGTCCGCAGCCGTAGCGCGGCCTTGATTGATAATAAAATTCGCGTGTAAATCCGAAACAACCGCTTCGCCCATCCTCGTTCCTTTCAAGCCCGCCGCCTCAATCAAGCGCGCCGCAAAATCCCCCGTTGGATTCTTAAATACCGAACCGACGTTATGCGAATCCACCGGCTGACCCTGTCGACGCCGCCGCATTAAAGCCTTGATCTTATTTAATACTTCTTCTTTGTTTATTGCAATAGGAAATTTAAAAAATCCCGCCGTGATGATATCAGACGTTTTTTGCAAAGAACTCTCTCGATATTTAAAACTTAAATCCCATCTGTTCAACTTCCTAAAGGCGGCCTCCTTGATGGAAAAAATCTCAACGCCATCCAAATAATCTTTGATCTCACCCTCGCGCGTTCCCGCATTCATCCAAATGCCTCCGCCCACGGTTCCGGGAACGCCCACCAGGGGCTCCATGCCGGCGAAACCCCGATCAGCCAATTCCGTCACCATTTTAGGCATTCGCGCCGCGGCCCCAGCCTCTAAAAATCCATTCCCACGAAAAACCAATGACGCAAATTCCCCTTCCAACTTAATCACAAACCCGCGAATCCCCTTGTCCGCGATCAACACATTGGAGCCAAAACCCAAAATAGTCAATGACAACCCCATGGCACCCGTCGCCTCTGCCACGGCTAATAATTCTTCTTTAGTATTGACCCACGCGAAAAAATCCGCCGGCCCGCCAATGCCAAAAGTGGTCAAGGGCGCTAACGGAAGATCCCTTTTAAACCGCGACCCCAAAAAAGAACCGATTCGAGCGATACCTTTATTATCAACTGCCATAAAAACAATGTATATATTCTCAAAAATGGAGTTCAAAACTCCCATTTTTTAATTCGTTAATTCGGGGGACACCCACCTTAACCTGAATAACGGCTAATTCTCATATGT
>JACQPE010000022.1 GCA_016207685.1 Elusimicrobiota bacterium
CCATATTCTATATTCACTTTTTATATTGCTTCCGGTTTCTTGCCACGGCGCTTGGCGATATCTTCTTTGGTGCGCAAATTGCCCAAAGCGGTCAACGTCGCTTTCAAAACGTTGTGGACATTAGAATTGCCCAAATTCTTGGTTAGAATATCCTTGACGCCAACGGCTTCCAGGACGGCTCTGACGGAACCCCCCGCAATGACTCCCGTTCCCGGCGCCGCAGGCCGCAAAAGCACGCGCGCGGCGCCATATTCACCGACGATTGCATAAGGAATGGTGAAATTAATCAAGGGAACGCTCAACAGGTGTTTCTTGGCTTGGAATGTGGCTTTAGCGATGGCGCTTTGCACATCGCGCGCTTTACCCTTGCCGATGCCCACGTGGCCCTGGCCGTCTCCAACGACAACAATCGAAGTGAAAGCCAATCTTTTGCCGCCGGAAACGACTTTGGTAACACGGTTAATGGCGACAACGGTTTCCTTAAACTGAGCCGCCGGCTTGTCCGATAAAATTTCCGGCGTCTTGAAAATTTCTGAAACACCCTCCTTCTTATCGGCATTAACAACGTCTATCGCGACTGTTTCAGCCGTCAAAGTTTTCTGCTCTTCATCGCCGCCTGGCTGTTTCATTAAAATTTTATCCCACCTTCTCTTGCAGATTCGGCCAATGCCTGGACACGGCCATGGTAACGACGGCGTCCCCGGTCAAACACCGCTTGATCAATTTTTTTTCCGGCCGCTTTTTTAGCCAATAACAATCCCACGGCAGCGGCCGCTTGTTTATTGCCGGTTTGCTCTAATGAAGAAAGCTCTTTTGATAGCGTCGAAGCAAACGCCAATGTTCGGCCCGACGTATCGTCAATAAGCTGCGCATACGCGTGCCGCAGGGTCGTTGAGACGGCCAATCGCGGCTTCTTGCCGGTGCCCCGAATTTTTTTAGCGACGCGCCACTTACGAATTAAACGACTGTCTCGTTTCATCATGCCTCACTTTATAGAGTCATAGGATTTTAAAGTTTTAGGGTTAGCGATGGATCAAATCCACGAAATCTATAACTCATTTTTTGGCGCCGGCGCCTGCCGATGCCGCTGCCTTGCCTGCTTTCCTTAAAATGTGTTCCCCGCTGTAACGGATACCCTTCCCCTTATAGGGTTCAGGTGGATAAAGCGCCTGCAGGGAACTGGCGACCCGTCCGACAAGCTCTTTGTTAAAACCGGAAATCGTCAGCGAGGTCTGTTTCGGGTCAATCGCCACGGAAATGCCCGGAGGCAATGGATAATTAATCGGATGGCTCGCTCCGAGAGTCAAAATTAAATTGGTTCCTTCTTGTCTCGCCTTAAATCCAACTCCATGAATTTCCATGGAAATCGAATAACCGCTCGCAACGCCGCGAATCATCGTCTGTAATTTGGCCCAAACAAGACCCCAGAGAGCGCGCGCCTGTGGACTCGCCACGGGCGCCGTGGGCAGCCCCAACGGCGTCACATGGACGGAGGGCCCGGAAGGACCATTGATTTCCTTGATATCAAAACCAGCCGGATAAAGCCAAGAAAGCTGCCCTTTGGGACCTTTAACTTCCGCCAAGCGTTTGGCGGCGTCAATTTTTAATGTCACGCCCGATGGCACAACAATCGGTTTCTTGCCCAAGCGGCTCATGGCCATTGCTCCTTGTCAGTCGCAATGGAATTCGAAGTCCGAAGTTCGAAATCCGAAGTCAAAGAAAGGAGCAAAAATAGAAATTTTTTTCTTCCCAGACTTTGGAATTTGGACCCCGCGTCGCGGCGCGGGGCAGGCTTTGGACTTTGGACTCTCCCTTTCATTACCAAACCCTCAAAATGACTTCGCCGCCAACCTTGAGATTTTCCGCCTGGCGGCCGGTCAAAACTCCTTTGGGAGTGGAAACAACGCTCGTGGCAAAACCTCTCACCGGGGAGCTCAAATCGCGAAAAGACCGATAAACGCGGCGGGATGGCCGCGACACGCGTTCAATGCCTGCAATCGCCGGCTCCTTATCTTTCGAGTAACGCAGCAAAATTTTCAGCATTCCCGACTTGCCGTCATCAAAAATTTTAAAATTAGAGATATAACCCTCCTCTTTTAAAATGCGGGCGATCTCTTTTTTGACGCCATTGGCCGGCACTTCGATGACTTCCTTGCGCGATCGCAAAGCGTTTCTCATCCGGGTCAGCATATCGCTAATGGGATCCATTTTTATACCTCATTGTTACCAGCTCGCCTTTTTGACGCCGGGAATCTCGCCCCTGTGCGCTAACTGGCGAAAACAAATGCGGCAAAGGCCAAAATCCCGATAAATGCCCCGCGATCGTCCGCAACGCAAGCACCGATTATGCGCCCTGGTTAAAAATTTCGGTTTTTTCCTTGTCTTTGCGACCCATGCCGTTGTTGCCATAATGTTGCTCCTACGAAGACTTTCCGGCCTTTCTAAACGGAAATCCCAAAAGCTCCAGCACCGTTTTTACTTGTTCCGGATTTCTTGACGTCGTTGTTACCGTAATATTGAGACCATGCGCCTTGGGGGATCGCTCCAGGGAAACCTCCGGGAAAATATGATGTTCCCGCAGTCCAAGGTTATAGTTTCCGTCCCGGTCAAAGCCACGAGGTTCAAGTCCCCGAAAATCACGAATGCGCGCCAATGAAATAGCAAGGAGACGGTCCAAAAACTCCCACATCTTCTCGCGCCTTAACGTCACCATCAGCCCAATCGGCTGACCCTGCCGTATCTTGAATCCGGCGATTGATTTCTTCGCTCGGCGCACATCGGGAGCCTGTCCCGTGATGAACGACAGGTCCTCTTTCATTTGATCAAAAAATTTGACATCGTCCTTGCCCTGGCTAACACCCATGTTAACGACTATTTTTTGCAGCCTAGGGACTTCCCAAATATTTTTTAACCCATGTCGCCGCATCACCTCTTGCGTAACCACGGCCTTGTAAAGCGCCTTCAACCGAGGAACGAAATTGGGCGTCGCCGTCTCGGATGCCATCAGCATCGCTCCTTGGCGTCGCGATGGAGTTCCAAGTTCCAAGTTCCAAGTTCCAAGTCTGAAATCAAAAAACAAGATGCATGTAAAAAAAATTCTCCATTCCCCGCTTCGGGACTTTGAACTTTGAACTTTGGACCTTGGACCCTCTTCATCATAATATCTGCTCCCGGCATTTGCGGCACGTGCGCACGCGGCTTCCATCTTCCAGCCGCTGCACCAAAAGCCGCACCGCTTGATTACATTTAGGACAAACAAACTGTAATTTAGCCATCGGCAACGGCGCCTCGATCGTTTGAATGCCTCCGGGTTTTTCACGCGATGCGCGAACATGTTTCTTGACAAGGTTGACTTTGGCCACGATCGCTTTGTTTTTGTCCGAAAAAATTTTCAAAATTTCACCGCGCTTGCCGCGCTCGTCGCCGGAAATCACGACCACTGTGTCTTTTTTCTTGAAACCCAACGACATCAACGACACCTTCCAAAATTTTGAATATTGAATGTTGAATATTGAATATTGGAAAACCAAACAGTAACACGCTCGTTCTTCATCTCCGCCAATATTTCATATTCACTCTTCATACTACTTCCGGCGCTAAAGAGATAATTTTCAAAAAATTCTTATCACGCAGTTCTCTGGCCACGGGTCCAAAAACACGAGTTCCCTTGGGCTCACCGGTATCATCAACAATACAGGCCGCATTATCATCAAATCTGACATAACTTCCATCGGGACGCCTGACGGACCGGCGCACGCGCACAATCACGGCGCGGACAACCTCGCCTTTTTTGACCATGCCATCGGGCGTCGCCTGTTTGACCGAACACGCCACGCGGTCGCCCACTGAAGCGGTGCGTCGTCGGCTACCTCCATAAACATGAAAAACCATCAGGCGTCTGGCGCCCGTGTTATCCGCCACCTGTAAAATCGAACGGAGCTGAATCACGACCATCGCTCCTTGGCGTCGCGATGGAGTTCCAAGTTCCAAGTTCCAAGTTCCAAGTCTGAAATCAAAAAACAAGATACATGTAAAAAAAATTCTCCATTCCCCGCTTCGGGACTTTGGACTTTGGACTTCATCGCTAGAACCTGGACTTCTCCAAAATCTTAACCACGCGCCAACGTTTTGTGCGCGAAAGCGGCCGGGTTTCTTCCAAAAGGACTTTATCCCCAGCATGGGATTCATTGCCCTCATCATGGGCGTAGAAACGCCGTTCTTGACGCAAAACTTTTTCATAAATCGGGTGCCGCACTGAAGTGATAATTTCAACCACCCGCGTTTTATTCATGCGATCACTAACTACGATTCCGGAACGCGTCTTGACGCGCCTTGAGAGCCTACTCGTTTCAACGGCCATCAGAGGCGCTCCCTACGGCGGATTTATCACGAATCCATGTCGCCAATGCGGCAATTTCTCGGCGTAAATAACGCGCGCGCAAGGGATTCTCCACTTTCTTAAAATATTTCTGAAACTTCATTTCAAAAAGCTCCGTTCTTCTCTTTCGGTATTCGCTCTCGAGCTCCGGAACGCTCAATGAACGCAATGATTCTTTTTCACGTCGTTTCACATTAAAACTCCTGCCTCTTCACAAAAGCGCACGGAAATGGCATTTTATGATCCGCCAGTCGAAGGGCCTCCCGCGCCAAACTTTCCGGCACCCCGCCAATTTCAAACAGAACACGGCCCGGCTGTACGACACAACACCAATAGGAAGGGTCGCCCTTGCCTTTGCCCATGCGCGTCTCCGCCGGCTTTCTCGTAATGGGACGGTCGGGAAAAACCCTGATCCATATCTTGCCGCCCTTTTTAAGGGTCCTGGTAATCGCCAATCGCGCCGCCTCGATCTGGCGGGCATCAAGATAGCCTAATGCCAAGGCCTTTAAACCAAATTCCCCGAAATCTACCGTCACGGCACGGCTGGCCACTCCACGCAAGACAGGCTTATGCGCCTTGCGGTATTTAATTCGCTTCGGTGATAGCATCGCTACGATGACACTCCGGGCGCATTGGTTGATTCCTGCGGCGGCGCCCCTTGCTTGAGACTGCCGGTTTGGGGTTCGCTGGGGCCGATCGCGTGGATAGGAATGCCGACTTCGTCAGGTAGACCCATTTCCTGAGCTTTTGTTTTTTTTATTTCCGTCACTAAATCCTCACGGCTCTTGGTGAAGTATTCTTTTTTAAAAATCCAAACCTTAATGCCAATTTTACCCATCATCGTAAATGCCTCGGCCGTTCCATAACCGATGTCGGCTCGGAATGTCGAAGATGGCACACGGCCTTCTTTGAGCCACTCGTAACGGGCAATTTCAGCGCCGCCCAACCGACCGCTCACGGCAATTTTAATGCCTGCGGCCCCTTGGCCCATAGCACGCTCAATGGCACGCTTAATGGCGCGGCGATGATTTACGCGTTTTTCCAATTGAAACGCGATATTTTCAGCAACCAGCGCAGCGTCAATTTCTGGATACTTGATCTCCACGACATTAACGAATGTTTTTCGGCCCGTCCTCTCTTCAATAAAATTATTTAATCCTTCAATATCAGCGCCCCGGCGGCCGATCACCATTCCGGGGCGAGCCGTATGCAATATAACTCTTAAAAAACTTCCGGCGCGTTCAATAACCACTTTACTGATCGAGGCGAATCTAAATCGTTCGTAAACAAGCCGGCGGATCATTGAATCTTCGACTAAAAGCTGTGGCGCGTTTTTTAACGGAAACCACCGCGAATCCCAATCCTGAATGTAGCCTAGTCGATTGGCTTTTGGATGAATCTTTTGGCCCATATCAAAACTCCAGAATATTGAATATGGAATGTAGAATATTGGAAGGGGCGTACAAAAAATACTGCTTTCTCTTATATTCTCTATTCAACATTTTACATTCACTCTTTTCTTTCCGTTTTTCGTTCTTTACCCAATATTCAATATTCAACATTCTATATTCTCTCTATAATTGATCACTCACTATGATGGTCAGATGGCATGTCTTGCGTTTGTAAGGCATGGCCCGTCCCATCGAGCCCGCATGAATACGTTTTAATACCGGCCCCTGATCTACCGTAGCGGTCTTAATCCAAGCCTCTTTCGGTTCCACTGTACGCCCCAGTTTTCCTCCAAGATTCGCCAATGCCGAACGCAACACTTTTTGCACAACAACAGACGAGCGCTTGGGTAAAAAATTCAAGGTCGTCAATGCTTGCTGCGCATTCTTGCTGCGGATGAGCGTCAATACGTGCCCCACTTTACGAGGCGCATAGCGTGAATACCGCGCTTCGGCCCTAGCGTCCGCCATAACACTCCTGGCCCTGCTCGCCATAAGTCGGACCCTTATTCTTCATCATGTCTTCGCCGTCGCCTCTTTAGTATGAGCTTCGCCGTGGCCCTTAAAAAATCGCGTCGTTGAAAACTCCCCCAGTTTGTGCCCCACCATTTGTTCATTGACAAAAACAGGCAAAAATTTACGGCCATTATGAACCAAAAACGTATGTCCGACAAAATCCGGCACTATCGTGCATGCCCGTGACCATGTTTTTATTGCTCGTTTCTCACCCCCCGCCGACATAGCTTGGGCTTTTTTCAAAAGTTTCCAGTCGATATAAGGGCCTTTTTTAGACGATCGTGCCATGTTAAATTACGCTCCTGTTGAAACCTGCTGGCCAATGAGCATTTTCGCTTTGCGCCTGTCTTGAAGTATCATCCAGCTCCAAATTTTCTTCGGCCGCGTCTTAAATCCCTTGGCTTTTTGGTTCCATGGGCTTCGAGGAATATTCATGCCCTTGGATTTTCCACGGCCACCGCCATGCGGATGGTCCACGGCATTCATGGCCGTTCCGCGAACATGCGGCTTCCAACCCAGGTGGCGATTACGGCCGGCATTGCCTATGGTTAAGGCATTGGCTTCAATATTTCCAACCTGGCCGAGCGTCGCCATGCATTCTTTGGAGACCAAGCGGGTCTCACCGGAAGGAAGACGCAACGTCACATAAACTTCCCCCTTGGCCATCAATTGCACTTGCGCGCCGGCGGCTCGCGCCATAACCGCCCCTTTCCCTGGAGTTAACTCAACCGCATGAATATAACTACCCTCGGGAATACTCACCAACGGCAAGGCATTACCTGATCGTATCGGAGCTTCCGGGCCATTCATCAGCACATCGCCGACGCGAACGCCGTCGGCATGCAAAACATAACGTTTCGCGCCATTGGCAAAATGCAGCTTAGCCAAATGGGCGTTTCGATTAGGATCATATTCAATGCTGGCGACCGTGGCCGGGACGCCCCAAAAATCACGACGCAAAAAATCAACCAACCGCAACAGCCGCCGGTGGCCGCCCCCGCGATGGCGGACCATAATTTGGCCCGTATTATTGCGGCCTCCTTTTTTTCTTTGGCCGATCACCAGAGACTTTTCCGGCCGGATATCCGATAAATTCGAAAAATCCGCAATCTCAATAAACCGCCGGCTTGGCGTGTAGGGTTTAAAAGTTTTTACCGGCATAAAATCTTATACTTCCTATCCAACTTTCTCAATATCAATCTTCTGACCCGCCTTAATGGTCACCAGGGCCTTTTTCCAATCGGATAAATAGCCTTGCGTGCGCCCCATCCGACGCAGTTTCCCGGAGATCACGGCCGTTCGGACTTTAAGCACGCTTACTTTAAAAGTATCTTCAACCGATCTGGCAACATCGCCTTTGGTCGCATTTTTATTGACAACAAAAGAATACTGGTGCTCATCTTCTTTAAGATTAGTGCTTTTCTCCGTCACCATAGGGCGGACCAAGACGCCGGTGGATTTATCGGCCACAACCAGCAGCCTCCATCAACGGCTCCCATGCCTGATCACTCACCAAAAGAAATTGATGCGCCAGGACATCGCGAGCATTGACTTGTTGCGCCAATTTGACGCTGACACCCGGAATATTTCTTGAATAACGCACAACGGCGGGCAAAGACTTGGAAACAACGACCAGACGGCGTTGATGTTGAGCCCCAAGAGCACCGAGCGCCCGGTTAAATTCTTTGGTTTTAGTGAACGCCGTTAAAGAATCTTCAGTCACGACAGCCATTCCTTCATCTAACCGGCTTCTCAAAGCTTGAGCCAGAGCCGTCCGACGTTTTGCTTGAGGAACACGCGTCTCATAAGACCTGGGCTTCGGGCCAAAAGCAATGCCGCCCTTGCGCCACAAAGGAGAAGTGTTGGAACCGGCGCGGGCCCGGCCCGTGTGCTTTTGTTTCCACGGTTTGCGTCCTCCGCCCCGAACTTCGCTGCGGGTCAATGTCGAATGCGTTCCCTGGCGCCAGTTGCCCTCAAGGGCCTTAACAATCTCATGCAATAAAGCGGGATTAACATCCTGTTCCCACAATAAGTCAGGCGCGCCAACAGTCTTGCCCGTTGGTTTGGCCTCGTTAATATCCATCACGGAAAACTCTTTTGCCATACCCATCCTTAATCAAAATCGCTACTTTTTAGCCGCCGGCCTGGGAGCCTGTTTTTTCTTGGAAGCCTTAACTGTGGGAACGGCTTGAATTTGATGCTTTCTCGACTTCACCGTCTCGCG
>JACQPE010000024.1 GCA_016207685.1 Elusimicrobiota bacterium
GGGCGATACATCCCTGATTGTTGGTAACTGCGGCGGCTGATTACCCCAAACCACGATACGGCTGTTGCCGGTGTCGGTTACATAAATTGTTCCTAGCGGCGTTACGGCCTACATTCCGCTTATCGCGGATAGGGTTTCCCCGAATTATCTCAGAGGGGAAAACGAACCCGGCGCTTGTGGATTTGCACTTTCAAAAGCCTCAACTCCCGCTGATTGATGGCGCGGATATCCTGCCAGGCTTTTTTACACTCCTTATAGCGCAGCCATAGCAAGCGAACCTTTTCGGCATCCTGCCGGCGCACAAACCGGCATCGGCGATTGCCCTTTTCCATGTAAATAAGGAGGGTTTGAGGGTGCGCCGGTTTCCCCGCGCAATGACAAGAGGGTTTGCCGCAGCGACGCTTCACGTCATAAACCGTTCCCACGATTAGGGGTTCCAATCGGAGCAAGACCTTCAGCAGGCCTTGGCGTTGCGCCCCTGCGTCTTGGATGGCTTCTTGGATCCGTTGACTTTTGGGAGTCATAATCTAGTATGATTATAATATATATATGCATATTAGAAAAGGACCTGCCACCCTCGCCACCCATCTGTTGGGCCCCCATCCCATCATTGCCCACTTTCTGGAACGCCTGAATTTACGCTCCATTATTTCTTCCCATGTGGGAACGGGGCGGGACCGGGTGATTGACCATGGAGAAGCCCTCTCGGCCCAGATTCACAATATCCTGGACTCCCCGGCGCCCCTCTACCGCATCGCCCAGTGGGCCCAGCCCTTGGCGCCCCAGTCGTTTGGATTTACCCCGGATCAAAAAATGTCCCTCAATGACGACCGTATCGCCCGGATGCTCGATGCCTTGGTGAGCGAACGCGCAAGGGGCATCTGGTTTGATTTGGCGCTGGGGATCATCAAGCAGTTTAAGGTGGCGACCCAACGCCTCCATCAAGACACCACCACGGTCACCTTCTGCGGCAACTACAACGGCTCCATCCGGGAGCCCAGGATCACCTACGGCCATAACAAAGATTTTCGCCCTGATTTAAAACAGCTCGTTTTTGGCCTGACGGTTTCCTCGGACGGCTCCGTTCCCATCCACCACCAGGTCTTAAGCGGCAACCGCACGGACGACCGCATCCATCGGGGCAACTTGGAGGAACTCCGTCAAATTTTAGGCCGAAGCGACTTTATCTACGTGGCGGATGGCAAGCTTGCCACGCGGGCCAATCTCCTGGAGATCGAACGTCATCAGGGTAAATTCGTGACGGTCCTGCCCAGAACCAGAAGCGAAGACAAGCGCTTTCGCAAGAAGCTGAGCCAAAAGGGAGCGCGGTGGAGGAAGGTTTTGGAGATTGCCAACAAACGGCAGGAGAATGGAGAGCCCGATGTTTTCTATGCCTGCCCTGGCTGGGGCCGCACTGCCGAAGGGTTCCGGCTGGTCTGGCTGCGCTCCAGCGCCAAGGCCCAGCAGGATGAAGCATTCCGGGAAAAGGCCTTGGGAGATGCCCGGGCCGAGCTCATGGAGCTCAAGGCGCGTCTCAACCGCCGGCAACTGCGTTCTCAAAGGCAAATCCGCCAGGCGATAGCCAAAATCTTCGAGCGCGGCGAGGTCAAACCCTTCCTTCGAGTCCAACTCCGGCGCTCAATCCAAAAGGAATTCAAAAGGCTCAAACCCGGAAGGCCCGGTCCCCGCGATCCAGTGCGCGTGGTGCGCCGGACGATCTGGGATATCCAGGTGGAGCCTGACAAAATTGCCATCCAGGCCGCCAAGCGCGGGGATGGGGTCTTCCCCATTGCCTCCAACATGAAGAAGGCATCCAAGAAGGATATTCTTTTGATTTATAAGTACCAGCCCTACGTGGAGAAGCGCTTCTCGCAGATTAAAACCGACTTAGAGGTGGCTCCCGTGTATCTCAAGAAGCCCCTGCGCTGCGCGGGGCTCGTCCACGCCTATTTTGTGGCCCTGGCGGTCTCGAGCCTAATCGAACGTGCCGTGCGCCGTGGGATGGAGCGCCATAAAATCAAAAGCCTTCCTTTGTATCCCGAGGGCCGGCCCACGGAAACCCCTACTTGCATACGGATTTTAGAGGCCTTTAATGGGGTCTGTTGGCATGAATTTAGGCAAGGGAAGGAAACGATCCGATTTCCGATTAAGCTCAACGCTCTCCAAAGGCTGCTGCTTAAGCTCTTGGAGGTGCCGGCAGAGCTTTATCGGTAAGCGGTTAAGTTCTCGTGCCGATAATTCGGGGAAACCCTATCCGTGATAAGCGGAATGT
The DNA here is from genome assembly GCA_016207685.1 of Elusimicrobiota bacterium. GTDB lineage: Bacteria > Elusimicrobiota > Elusimicrobia > JACQPE01 > JACQPE01 > JACQPE01. The sequence continues at coordinate 2,273 of JACQPE010000024.1, forward strand.
AGGTTTGATATCAAACCAATCCTGAATTCTTGGCGCGCGCGTTCACTCTGGTTTAAGCCCTTGTAGCTTTCTAAGGATGCGGCGTTATGGCCACAATGGTGATTTGCCCCTTGACGGGCCCGTAGCGCCAGAAAATACGGTACGCGGCGGGTGTATGTTGTTGGGCGTAAGCCTCAAAAATTTCTTCGCCATTTGGGCCTTCCAGAGATTCAAATTTATGGGTATTTAAACCGGGATGCCTGAGATTCATTTCCATTAGGCCCAAGGTTTTTTTGACCGCCTTCAAAGCCGAGGATTTCGATTTGTCCTTATCAAGAGCGTCGAGTTGCCTCGCGGCTGCAGCCGTAAAAAGCAACTCAAAATGTAATCCCATCCTTTGAAAATTTTAACGGTCTCGGGCGTATTTGGCAAAACTCCCGCGTTTAACGAGTCTTTTGCTTTTGAGGTCATCTAAGCCTTTGCGCAACTGTCCCAAGGCTTTTGGATTTTTATAGAGCCAAGCTTCAGCGGCCGGTATGGTTACTTGGGGGTCGAGCACAATCTGTCGCGCCTGGTTGCCTCCAAAC
>JACQPE010000025.1 GCA_016207685.1 Elusimicrobiota bacterium
GCATCGCCGGGTCCTTGACGGCGGGATTTTCGGGCGTGATTTTGTTGGGCACCAGGAACAGTTTTTTCGCGGCCGTTTTGTTGAATTTTTCCATCGGAGCAGTTTTGTTGGCGGCCGCGGAGGGCAGGCGCATCGTTCGCACGTTGGCTTTGGCGGCTGTTTTTATGGGAATTTTGGCGATTTCGATCCCCGATCCTCTGGTGACGATCATCGAAACTCGTTTGAAAACCGTAGGACTTCGCGCCCTGTTTCACGAGGAAGATCGTGCCGCCATGGTAACGGGGGCTCAAAAAAATCAAAAGAGCGGCCTGTTGCTGCTCAATGGTATTTGGATTTCAGGGACCGGCCAGGCCGGCCGAATCATGGCCAAATTGCCCATTTTGTTTCATGAGAATCCGCAACAAGCGCTGATCGTGGGTTTTGGCGTGGGGCACACTTTTGCGACGCTGCTGGATCATGGAATTCGAGTTGATGCGGCGGAATTGATCCGCTGCGTGCCCCGTCATTTCGGATTTTTTTATCCAGAGAAGGCCCGTTACCTTAATGACCCCAGGGCGCGAATCATATTTCAAGACGCACGGGCGCATTTGCTGCGGTCAAAATCGATTTATGACGTGATCATCGTGGACGGCTCGCCGCCGATTTTTTCCGCCGGCACCGTAAATCTTTATACCCGTGAATTTGTGCAATTGGCAAAATCCCGGTTGCGCGAGGGGGGAATTTTGCTTTTATGGGTGCCTCTGCCTTGTTTCCCCGGAGACTTCTGGATGGTGGGACGCAATATGGCGGAGGCGTTTAGCCGGGTGAGCGTGTTTGCCCATGAAAGTTTGGCGGGTATTTTGATCCTTGGTTCCGAAGGTTCTCAAGATTTTCCTTTCGGGTTCTTAAGCCGGCGCCATCGGGAGCGCGGATGGGACCGCTTATATAATGAATTTAATGAAGAGGCCTTGTGGCGCGCCCGAGTGTTGACTCAAGATGATTTCCGTCAACAAGCCCATTGGCCGCCGTTACTGACCGACAATCACCCTTACACGGAGTTTCCTCTGGCCCGATTTTGGCATGGGGAAACCATGGACGCAACCCCGGGATTTTTGAAAAGTCCGTTGTGCTCGTGGAGATGATTTGGCATAATAAAACAATATGACGGCAAGGAGTTTCTGCGTTAAAAATTTTTTCGTCCCTTTGCGCACCTCTCGCCCCACACCCCTTACCCCTTGGTAATATGGGCGGACATAGTCACTGGGCCGGCATTAAACACAAAAAGGGCTTGGCTGATGCCAAGAAGGGCAAGGTTTACACGAAAATCATCCGTGAAATCGTCATTGCCACCAAAGAAAGCGGGCCCAAACCAGAGAGCAATCCCCGATTGCGTAAAGCCATTGAAGACGCTCGCGCGGCCAATATGCCTTCGGATAATATTGAGAAGGCGATTTTGCGCGGCTCCGGCAAATTGCCCGGCATTACCATTGAAGAGGTAAAGTTCGAGGGCTACGGACCGGTCGGCGTGGCCGTGATGATTGAGGGCACCACGGACAATCGTAACCGCACGACTTCCGAAATGCGCAAGATATTCAGTTCCAACGGCGGCAATTTGGCCGAGGCGGGCGCTGTTTCCTGGGTTTTTCAACAGAAAGGCTATATCGAGGTTCTGAAGGTGAAAACATCGGAAGATAAGCTCTTCGAAGCTGCTATTGAAGCCGGGGCCGAAGATGTCAAGGGCGATGAGCAGGATATTTACAAGGTGATCACCGCATCCGTTGATTTTGAGAAAGTCCGCAGAGCCATCGAGGGGGCGGGCATTGAAACGCAGTCCGCCGAAGTGACTTACCTGCCGACCACCGAAGTCAAGGTCGAGGGTGACGACGCCGCCAAAGTCATGAAGCTCATGGAAACCCTTGAAGAGCATGACGACGTGAAAAACGTTTACGCCAACTATAACATCCCCGACGAAGTTCTCTCCAAGATTCAATAAAAATTATCAGCATTCAGCCGCCGGCAATCACCTGAAAAATAATTCCAAATTTTATTCTTCAAACGCTTCGGCGTCGAAGAGAAAAATTTCGGTTTTAGGGTCCTTCCAGCAATCGCGCGGCAAGCCGGCTTTTTGCGAACAAAGTTCCCCCAAAAATTGATTTTTATCCGGCAATGTTTCCCAAACAGAGGGCAAAAAAAGCCCTGATCGCCCCTTCTGCGTCAACAAAACACCATGACCCGAGCGGACGGCCTTGGCCGAGGCCGCCTGGCGAAAAGGGGTTAAGCGGGAAATTTCAATGGCAAGACCTGACAATTCGGAAGCCGTTACCGGAGCAAAACGATGGTCTTCAAGAGCGCTTTTAATGGCATAAACCTGCACGGCTTCGCCCAGGGGAAGATCAGGGACCAGGCTTCCGATGCATCCCCGAAGACTGGTTTCTTTAGGCTGATTTTGACGGCGCAGAGTCACAAAAACCGCGGCGGGTTGGTTGAATTGCGGATCATCAAAAAGTTGGGGTTGAGGATCCTGGTTTTTCACGAGCTTGGAGTTAAGGGCATCGCGCGCCATTTGAACGAGACGGCGCCGCCGAATCAGATCGAGCGGTTTTTCTTTGGAAGGTTTCCTGTCGCGAATCCACAGCAAAGCCGCGTAGCCAACCACGCGCGAAGGGTCGCCGATTTTGGCCAGGCGGCCCGAGTTGGTATAGGCAAGGAGCCGTGCTTTGGGAGCGAAAGATTTGAGGGCGTAAAGCGCCGTGTTTAAGGCGGCTTCACCGCAGTAAGTGCAGACGAGGCCTTGGGGCGCGCGTTCCATGACGAGTCTATTGGCGGTGTAGAAGTAGCCAGGATCGGGATTATTCGCGAGCAGCGCCTCTATCGTTGTGCGGTCGGCAATTTCAGAGGTTTGGCGGTCGGGATAATGGGAGAGATCGGTTGAAACCAGGAGCAGAGTTTTTCGGGGTTTGCAGATGCTCGCGATCGCGGAACCGATCGCGCGGCTGACGCGCGGGTCATTCGTGTTCATGACCAGCGGGATAATTTTGAAGTCCTTGAGCACGGTTTGGAGAAAGGGCAGCTGGACCTCGATCGAGTGCTCTTTTTCAAAAGCCGAGGGAAAATCAGCGATGAGCGGTGACTGCGTCAGAAGTTTTTGAGCGGCCGCTTCATCAATGGGCACGGCGCCCAAAGGGGTTGTGAAGGCGCCGCTTGAAATCACGGCGGCCCCAGGAATGCCGTAGTAATGCCCTGTTCCCAAAATGATGACAGTGTCGAAATGTTTGCCTTGCAGGCGGCGGTAGACTTCGGCCGCGGTTGGGCCGGAATAAACATATCCCGCGTGCGGGACGATGGCGCCCAGGATTTCCGCATGGGCGCCTTGAGTGGAGGCGCGGGCCAGAAAATCAGCAATCATTCGCGTCAGCGCTTCGGGATCGGACGGATAAAATGCATCCGCCACTTGCGGGGTGATGATTGCCGAATGCGAGAGGATAGGGCCCAAGAGATAGAGGACCGAACAAAGGACGGAAAATTTTTGAACCACAAGCCGCCTCATGCTTTGGACTTTATATATTTTTGCGGGGGTCATGATGAGCAAAGCCAAGAAGTTTTTTATCAGCCTCTTCGTTATCGCGTGGGCCGGGCTTTTTCATTATGAGTCCTTGCGGCAGAATTATCTTAACCCTTGGCTGGGGCGCGCGCTGCCGAAGATAAAATTTCTTTACCCGCCCGCGGGTTGGATCATGTTTTTTCGGGTTGATGACAGCTTTGGCACGGCCGAGGTCTATGGCATCAAAGGCAATGAGACGCATTGGATTGACCCGCACCGGATTTTTAAGACGCGCTGGCTGGGCTATGACAATATCCACCGCAATATTATGTCGACCTTGCTTAATCCAAGTTATGCGCCGCAACTTTGCCCTTTTTTTAAAAGAAAGTTTCCGGATTATGAGAGCTTTGCCATGGTGGAGTCAGGCTACCCTTCCATTTCAAAGGAGCCGAATCGCAAGCTCCAGAGGCTTATTTTAAGGTGTCCATGAAAAGCGTTTTGAATTCGATCGCGCTTTATTGGGGAAAGCTTTTTTTGGCGGAGCGGCCTTCGGTCAGCCTGGGGCTTTTCCGCGTCGCCGTGGCCATCACGGTCGGGCTGCATGTTTTTCCGACTTTGCTGGAGATGCCGGACAATTATTTTTCCGGGTCGTTTCGAGAATGGAATTTAAATTTTTTCACTCTATCCGCAGTTCAATGGGTGGCGGGACATTCGGATCGCGCGGTTTGGGCGATGGCCGCCATTTTCACGATTTCATGGTTTGGTTTTTTAGCGGGTTTTTTAACGCAGTTAAGCGGACTCCTGATGCTATCAGGCTGCTATTACTTTTATGCCCGAAACTCCATGCACATCGGCACCCTGTCCTTTGACATAATGCTCGTCACTTTGTCTTTGGTTGTGGCGACGAATTATTTTGGCGATTGCGTTTCCTTGGACAGCTTAATTCGCGGCGACCCCAAGCCTTGGGAGCGCCGCCGTCCTTATTTTATCCAGCGTTTGCCTCAACTGCAGGTCGCGAGCACCTTTTTTTATACAGGTCTTTGCAAATGGACAAGCGAGGGCAATTGGCTCACGGGCAATGCCTATTATTTTCTCTTGAATACGCCGCCCGAAGGCGTTGTCAAGCAGTTTCCCGGTCGCGGATTCTTAATGGAGAGCCCCCAGCTTTGTTGGGCGATCGGAGTCGGAGTGATCGTTTTTGAAATGACGCTATGGTTTTGGCTCCTTTGGCGACGCACCCGGTTATGGGCCATTTTGGCGGCTTGTTTTTTTCATGTTCTCCTTCTCGTGACGCTGCATGTGCCCACGATCTTCTTTTTCCTGTTTCCTCCGCAGCTTTTGCTTTTTATTGAACCGGAAGTGATTTTGTCTTGGCTTAACCGCCGCCGTCAGATCAATGAATTTTTTGGCCGGGCGAAAGTTATCTTTGACGGCCATTGCGGTTTTTGCCGGTCGAGCATCGCGCGCCTTTCGGCCTTGGACCCGACCGGGCGTTTGGAAATGGCGGATTTTCATTCGCTAGCAGGGGCGCTCGCCACTAGCGGGCCTGCTGTCCCCCTGAGCTCTGCGAGCGGGGGGCTAGACGCGGTATCGCTGCACCCTGCGTTGACAGCCCAGGCGTGTCATGCCCAGTGGCACTTGCTTGAAGACGGCACGCGGCTTTCGGGCGGCTTTGCCGCTTTTCAAAGAATGACCCTCAAGCTTCCTATGCTTTGGCCCCTGGCGCCGATTGCTAATTTTCCGGGCATGGTCCTTGCAGGGGAGCCGGTTTACCGGTGGGTCGCCCGAAACAGATTTCTGTTTCATCGCGGCAATTTCTGCCGCGACAATGCGTGCGGTTAAAACTAAAGTCCATCGCCGCTAAAATAATTTTAAGTCTACCCCGCCGGTTGGGACTTGGCTCCCAGGGGGCACCGTCGGGACTGGTGCCGAGTTTGGGGAGGGGCAAGCCCTGGGATTGTCCCCACAATAGGGAAAACCGGAAGTTGGCCCAAGACTAAAGTCCCAGGGACAGGTAAGACTTTTAGACCCCTAAATTCGACCCGGAGGACCCATTCCATCGGGAGGCCAGCGTGTTATAGTGAGCAAGTCAGACAATGTCATTTTATACGAGGTGCATGATGGATCAAATTCGTAAACTCGCGGGTGTTTTGAGTATTTTGTTGGTGTCCCTAGGATTTTTGGCGGCGGAGCCGCCATCGGACGTGGATGATATCAACCGGGGCGAAGCACCGGAACGAAAAATTGTCGTTTTTCAGCCGGGGACCGGCGAAGCTTCCCAAAGATCGGTGATCGAGGGAGCGGGCGGCCGTTTCGGCAAGCCCTTGCGATTAATCAATGCGGCAACGGCGCGATTTCCTAATGAAACCGCGGCTCAAGCAGCCGCTTCAGCGGCCGGTGTTCTTCGAGTGGAGAGCGATTTTATCGCCAATGCGGCCCTGGCGCCCGGTTCCGTGGCCCAGCAGGGCGGCCAGGGAAATAAAGGCGGCGGAGTATCCCAGCCGGTTCAGGAAACGTCCTGGGGCGTCTCCCGCGTCAAAGCGCCGGAGGCTTGGTCCGTGACGCAGGGCGCCGGTGTCAATGTTTGCGTCTTGGATACCGGCGTTGACCTGACGCATGCGGATTTGGCTGAAAATGTCAAATCGGGATACAACGCGATCAACCCTTCCCGAACGGCCAAAGATGACAACGGCCATGGCACGCATGTGGCTGGGATTATTGCGGCAGTGAACAATACGATCGGCGTGGTGGGCGTTGGGCCGAAAATTTCCGTCATACCAGTTAAGGTGCTGGGCGCGAGCGGCTCTGGTTGGATTTCGGATATTATTGAGGGTCTTGAGTGGTGCGGGGTCAATGGAGGCAAGGTGGCCAATATGAGCTTGGGATCATCTTCGGACAGCCAGTCCCTGCATGACGCAATCACCGCGCTTTACAATGCAGGATTGGTCCTTGTCGCGGCTGCGGGCAATTCGGGCCCATGCGCCAATTGCGTGAGTTACCCGGCCCGGTATTCGGAGGTTATTGCGGTTTCGGCGAGTGATTCCTCGGACCAATTCGCGAGTTATTCAAGCCAGGGACCTGAAGTTGATTTGATCGCTCCCGGAAGCAATGTGCTGTCCACCTGGAAAGGCGGCGGTTATGCCACGGCATCAGGAACTTCTATGGCCACGCCGCATGTAAGCGCCGTGGCGGCATTAAAACGGGCGCAGAATCCCTCGCTGGGCCCGGCCGACGTGGCCTCCGCGCTTAAATCAGGCGCTGATGCGTTGCCCGGACTTATCTCGGATCAACAGGGAAGCGGCCTGGTCAATGCCCAAAAGACCACAGCCTTGCCATAGTTTTTTCGCCGGGTAAAACCGCGGCAGTGACTTTTGGGCAGGAAAATTTGGGTCTTTAGACCCAGGAGAATAATTTCGTTCATCTGTATCATATGGGCATGAAGAAAAAAATTCTATTCCGCAATTTAGTCTTTGTTTTATCGTTGTTTTTGGGAACCAGTCCCATTTTTGCGCAAGCCCCCGCGCTTGAAAGTTTATTGGGGGACATGTTTGACAGGCCGGCGGCGCTTTCAGCCAAGGATAAGAAAATCGGTTTCCAAGAAAACGTTTCGGTTTTTGAGTCCGTAAAGAATTCTTCCGTGGGATTTGGCGGCGCGAAGGGCCCACGCGTTGCCGCAGATCAGCCGTGGGACGGCGATTTCGATTTGGATTTTTCCTGGTTGAAGGAATGGCGCGCCCTGCGCGAGAAGCGGCGCCAGAAAAAAGCGGCCCGGAATGATACCAAAGCGGAGAAACCCTACAATCAGCTTATCAAGGGAGCCACGGCGTATGCCGGTCTATTTACTATTTATGAACATGAAAAAAATGACGGCCAAAAGAAGAAAAAATATTATTTTTTTGAAATCAAGCCTGATGAGTTAAACAAAGACTATCTCTATTCCGGGACTTTGGAGCGGGGAACGGGCTTGGGGGATGTTTTGGCAGCGCCCACCTTGTTGTCAAATTACATCATTAATTTTGTCCGTCATGATAATGAGATATGGATGATCCGGCCTTACACTAATTACCGCGCCCAGCCCGGCAGCTTGGCGGAAAAGGCCTTGGAAGAAACTTTTCAGGATTTTTCAATTGAAGCCGCGGCTCAAGTGGTTCAAGAGAATCCTCAAGACGGGCGCGTCTTGGTTGATTTGAGCGATTTATTTTTGGCTGATCTGGAAAGCCTTGCCGATGCATTAAAACGGACTCATTCGGAAGGTATTTTTGGCGCCAATTTTATCCTGGATGGCCAGCGAAGTTCTTTTGAAAAAACTGAAGCGTTCCCTATGAATGATGAAATTTTGGTTAATTTAGTTTTTATGGTCAATGGCGATGTTGATTCGCCCCAGATGCCCCAGTCTCAATCCGTTCAATTGATGGCCCGCTACAGTCTTTCCGCCATGCCGGAGGAGGGCTTTGAGCCGCGCGCGGCTGATTCCAGGGTTGGGTATTTTTCAGAAATCTATAAAGATTTGACTGATCCCGCGAATCCGAAACCCGATATTTCCCTTATTGATCATTGGCGGCTGGAGAAATCCGATCCATCTTTAGAGCGAGCGCCCGTTAAAAACCCCATCGTGTATTATTTGGATGATAACATTCCGCCCAAATACAAAGAGTACATTCGAGCCGGAATTTTAGGATGGAACAAAGCCTTTGAGCAGGCCGGCCTTTGGGGCGCGATCGAGGTGCGCGACCGGCCTCAAGACGCTGATTGGCAGCCCGGGGACATTCGCTATAACATGGTTTATTGGATTTTGGGCCATGCGCCTCGCGCCGGTTATGGCCCGAGCAGGGTCAATCCTTTAACCGGAGAGATTTATAACGCCTCCATTTCAATCAGCGCGGATGTGGTGCGATATCTGGGCAGTAATCAAATTGATTATTTCGAGTCAGCCGGCGCCCTGCGCGGCACCGTCCCGGAGGTTCGGGAGCCGTGGAGCGCCGCAGGTGCGAGTGGAGATGCGGGCGCCGGATCGGGTTTCAAGGGACCCGTGGACGCCGGCATTGGTTCCCAGAGAAGTCTAAGGCCGCAAGGAAGCTCCGGTGCAGGGGCGTTGGATAAACTCAATTCTCATGCCCTAGCCTTAAGCCTGGCTGCGCTTGAGGCGTCCGGATCGTTCACTCCGGAGGACCGCGAGCGCTTTATTGGGGAGTATATGGCGTGGCTGTCAGCTCATGAGTTTGGCCATGAATTGGGGCTGCACCACAATTTTTACGGCAGCGCTATGCTCACTCCGGAGGAGTTGGCAAGCGGCAGCCACGATATTTTATATTCCTCCGTAATGGATTATCCGGGCGCTAATATCGGGCCCAATGGCGAGCCGCGCGGACCTTTCTTTCAGAGCGCGGTTGGCCCTTATGATTATTGGGCAATTGAATACGGGTATAAACCCTTGCAGGGTGACGCCGAGGCGCAATCCGCGGCGCTGGCTCAAATCGCGGCCAAGGCCGATGCCAACGACAATTTGAGGTGGTCTTACAATCCCTTTGACATTGATCCTCGGGCGACGTGGTTTGATTTGGGAACGGATCCGTTTGCTTTCAGGCGCGAGCGTCAGGAGTTGGCTTCCCAGGTGATTGCCAAAATGGCCCGGAGCGTTCCTGCGACAGGGGAGGATTTTTCCGAGTATCGAAAAAATTTTCTCATGGCTGCGAATGAATATGATCAGACCATTTTTACCGCCGGCCGCTACCTGGTGGGTGTGCATCGCAAAACCGGCAACTCGACCGGAGACGCCAGCCGCCTCCCCTATGTCCCCGCTTCGGTCCCAGAACAGCGGGAGGCCTTGGCATTGATCAATGAGTATGTTTTTAAGGAGGGGGCCTTGAATTTTCCGCCGGAGGTTTTGGCTAATTTGGGACCAGTGGGTTCAACATTGGAGAATCCATATCCTGACAGTGAGCCGATCTTTGCGCGCTTAGGCGTTCAGACGCTCCAGAATTATGCGCTTGAAATGATTTTCGGCCCGATGACCTTGCTGTTCATTGAAAACAATCAAACCCTGGCCAAGCCAGGTGAAACCATGACCATGGCCGGCGTTTTTGAGACCACGCATGGCTATGTTTGGGGGGAGCTTGGCGTGCGCCAAGTGGCCATCAGTCCCAATCGTGAGTCGCTGCAACAGATGCATATTGAGCGCATGATCGGGCTCTTGGGCAATAATCCCAATTTGCCTTCTTTTGTTCAGTCCGAGCAGCAGTCATTGGCGCGCCATGAGCTTTTGCAGCTCAATGACCAAATCGGCAAAGCGCTTTCGATTCCCGGCCGCGTCGCCGACGTTTCCACGAAAGCCCATTTGGAGCAGGCCCAGGCAAAAATAAATCAAGCATTGAACGCTTCAATTATTAATTTAAGCCGCAGTTATTGAGAATTGATTTTTAGGCCGCCCTCATTGGTGATTTGAAGGGCATTTTTGGCAATATCTTCCTTGCTTAATTTTTGAATCAGCAAAGCGGCTTTATGCTCCGGGTCAAATTTTGGAAGGCCTGGTTCTTCCTGAACGAAAGAGACAATCTGTCCTTCTTCAAAAGCGCCATTCTTGGCGTTAATCGTGGCCTTTAACAATGCAGAGTAGGCATTGAAGCCGCGCAGGCTCATTTTGCCGTAGGTTTGGAAATTTCCGAGGCTATAGGCGATCAACCGGCCCTGGTATAGCTCCATGGCGCGCGGCACGTGGGGGCCGTGGCCGATCACCATGTCGGCGCCGGCATCCACCACGGCATGGGCAAAGCGCCGCAGATGGCCGCGTTTTTCATTTTCGAAAATTTCCATGGCATCCGGCAGACGCAAAGCCTGGGCGCCTTCGGCGCCGCCGTGAAAAGAAACGATGACGATATCGGCTTTGGCCGAAAGTTTTTTTATTAGTCCTTGCGCCGCCGGAATGTTTAAAACGCTGGGAAACGTTTTATCCGAATTAAAACCAAAAGCTGCCAGGGCGATCGTGGCTCCTGAAATAGAAAACCAAGCGATTTCATTTGTTTTTCCGGCATGCTTTAGACCGGCCGCATCCAGCGCCTTGATGGTTGAGGCGTAGCCTTGGGCGCCGGCATCGAGGCTGTGATTGTTGTTGGCGCTGACCACGTTAAACCCAGCGTTCACGAGGGCTGGCAGGAGCCGCGTGGGCATGACAAATTCAAAACAGCCCTTTTTGATTTTCTTTTTGGGACATTTGGCCGGAATGATGCCATCGGCCACCGGCCCTTCCAGATTGGCAAAAATAATGTCGCCTTTAAGATAGGGCTTCACTTCATCATAGAGTCCCCGGCCGTTGTTAGGCGGGATTTCCGCAGGCGCTGGAGTCAGACTGCCCAAGAGAACATCGCCAACGGCATTGATCGTCACGGCGGCGGCATCATTTTGAGGCGATGATTTGACATGAGTTGATCGCGTTGTTTGGGCTTGCTCTACTTTTACGGTGGAGGCGACGGTTTGTTCTTGGAGCGGGATAGATTTTGGGGATTGTTCGACGTATTTCTGGGAAGCGCAGCCTGTGAGAAACAGGAAAGCGCCACAGGAGAGAGCCTTCCACCATAGTGAAGAAAAAAGATATTTATTGAGTTTTTCCGGGGCGATATAAATTGATTTTTTAGCGGATATTTTTTTTGGGGTAAATATTTTTTGCACATGAGCGTGAATTCTCCAATGGGTGATGCTGTGGCGGAATGTTTTGCCCGGCTTTTTGGCGGGACAAGAAGGCAGGGTTTCGCAGGGAAGGCCCCAGGTATTTTTTAGAAACGGCTCTTGCGGGCCGCGTTTGGCGAGCAGCGTGCGCCCCGTGTTGTCTTGAATGATGCGGATGAAGAGCTCGAGGTGTTGAGCGGCTTTGGGTTCAGGCTCAAGCGGATGGATTCCTTGGGTGATGCAAAATTGTCTGATGGGGCACAAGGAGCATTTGGGCTCGCGCGCTTGGCAGATCAAGGCGCCTAACTCCATTAAGGTTTGATTAAAAATTGAGGGGCGGACATTGGGATTAGACAGAAAAGCCTCAAGAATGCCTGTGTCTTGTGAGTTGAATATTCTTAGCAAAAGACGTTTGACATTAACGTCCGCAAGAGGCGCGGGCGCGTCAAAAGCGATGCTGGCCACGGCCGCTGAAATATAAGGACCAAAACCCGGCAAATTGATGAGTTCTTGCGGCGTTTGGGGAAAATAGCCTTGAGCATGGATTTGGCGCGCGGCGTTCCAGAGATTAACGGCACGGTTGTTGTAGCCGAGGCCGGTCCAGGCGTTTTTGACTGTCCACAAGGGCGCGTTGACCAGGGATTTGAGCGTAGGAAATTTTTTTAGGAAGTCCTCATAACGACGCGCGACGGTCGCCGCCGTTGTCTGCACCAGCATGAATTCCGATACCATCACGCGGTAAGGGTCTTGGGATTTTCTCCAAGGGAGATTACGTTTGCTTTTTTGATACCAGTTGAGCAAATGCCTCAAAAATAGAGTCGGCGTCTTTTGATGATTTGCCTCTGGAATCTTCATGAATGACATTTATACTTAAACTGGTGTAAGATAGCTATTTGGATTTCAATTAAACGATCGGAGGATTGTTGAAAGGTTCTTTGTTGGTCGGCCTTCACGAGTCCGTGTTGGATAGCTTGCCCAGCGGGCTTATTGTTATTGATACGGAAGGCTCGATTTTGATTTTTAACCGGGCGGCCCGGCGTATCCTGGGATTTGAAGGAAGGCTGCTTGAAGAGAATTTCTGCCGCAAGGTATTTTCCGGGCAGCCTGAAATCGCGGATGTCCTGATGGCAACGACCCTGACCCTTCATGAGGCCAACAGGCAAGAAATGCGCGTTATCAACGGGCTCGGCCACAGAATGATTTTGGGCTATGGCACGCTTGTGTTTCATAGCAATGAGGGCGCGCCGGTCGGCGTGGGCATGGTCTGTCAAGATATTACCCGTTTCGTTCCGATTCCGGTTAACGTGCGGTTTATTGCGCTAACCAATTTTTTCTTCATGCCGTTTATGGCGGCGATGGTGTTTTCGGCTCTCGTGTGGGGCTTATCGGAAAATTGGGAAAAGGGCCTTTCCGTCAGCGTCATGGCGGGCCTGATTGCTTTTAATATTGTGGTGGCGCGCCGGACCAAAATGGCCGGTGAGCGCGCGCCGAGGATCGCGTCATTTCATGCGCCGGTTAATTTCCTCGTTTCCGGATTATTATTTTATCTTTTAGGGACTCTTTGGGGGCCGATGTGGCTTTTATTCGCCTTGACGCCTCTGGCGACCGGTATTTATGCGAGTTGGCGCACCACGTTTGTGGTGGCCGTTATTTCGGCCGTGTTTCTTTTAGGCATTTACGAGCAGCGGGGATTATCCGGCGGCGTTGGATGGGCCCAAGCGTTTGTGCATGCGCTTTTTATCGTGATGATCAGTATGTTCGTCAATGCGCTTGCGGCGTTGGTTGGGAAAGTGAGAAACCGCTGATGCGTGGAAGCCCGGCGATTTTGGTGAAATGGGTCGCGCTCGTTTTTGTTTTTGCCATTTGCGTAATCGTTGTCGCCTTGGTTTATACGGACCCTAACTCTGTACAATAAGACTCAATGAGATCGAAAGCGGCTATCGTTACTTTGGGATCCCCCAAGGCCATCGGCCCTTATTCGCAGGCGGTCAAATTGGGAGATTTTATTTTTATTTCCGGTCAGATTCCTATTGATCCGCGGACTGGGCAATTGGTTGCAGGAGATATTCGCTTGCAGACGGAGCAGATTTTTCGCAATCTCCAAGCGATTTTAGAGGCCGCTCAAATGAAGCTTGACGATATTGTGAAGACGACGGTATTTTTGCGAAACTTGGCAGATTTTCAGGCCATGAATGAGGTTTATGGAGAATTTTTCAGGGAGCCCTATCCGGCGCGTTCCACAATTGAGGTTTCCCGGTTGCCGCGTGAAGCGGCCGTTGAGATCGAGGCGATCGCCTGCTGCGGCCAGTGAACATTGATACCGTGCTTTGGCATGCGCGCGGCCAAAAACGCGTGGGGGTTCGTTACGGCCCTGCCCGTGCGCGCCGCAAAGCGCCTGCATTGCTCATGTTTCACGGCCTCCCCGGGGCCGAAAAAAACGTTGACATTGCGCGCGCAATGGCCGCTCTCGGCTGGGTTTGTTTTTTGCCCCATTTTAGGGGCAGTTGGGGCAGTCATGGGAAGTTTTCATTTTCAGGAATTTTAGAGGACGCCCGCTTTGCCTATCAATGGCTTCGGCACGACGCGCAAGTTGACCCGCGGCGCATTGCTGTCTTGGGTTTTAGCATGGGAGGGTGGACGGCGATTAATTTGGCGGCCGGCGACAAATCCCTGGCCGCTGTTGTCGCTCTCGCTCCCATGGCCGGTTCGCAGCAGTGGTTTGGCGCCGAGTCCAAGAAGCATTTATTCGAGCTGGCCAAGCCTCTTGACGCCGTGGCGCCCGCGAAATTATGGAAGGAATTCAAAGAATTTTCTTTTAAATATGATCCTATTGAAACGGCGGCGCGCATTAGTCCTGCGCCCTTTTTAATGGTTCATGGCACAGGGGATGAGAGCATCCCTTACACATTGGGCCTTAAAGTTTATGCGGGCGCCTTGGGCCCAAAAAAATTCGTTTCCATCAAAGGCGCCGATCATCAATTTTCAGAACATCGCAAAGCGCTGCTTGAGGCCGTCGTTCCTTGGTTGAGCCGGACGGTCACGAATCGGCTCTGATGCCGGTTGATTTTCCTTTGGGATTTTTCTGGGGCGTGTCCACTTCAGCCTACCAGATCGAGGGTCTTAATACGCGTTCCGATTTATGGCGCTGGGAAAAGAAAAAGAGCTGGGAGCGCTCCGGGCGGGCGTGCAACTCATGGGAGCTTTTTGAAGAGGATTTGAAATGTTTGAGGGATTTGGGAGTGACCGCGTATCGTTTTTCTATCGAATGGGGGCGTATTTTTAAGGCGCATGATCAGTTGGACCGCCAAGCGCTCATGCGTTATAGCCGTCAAATGGAATTGCTTGAAAAAAACGGCATCATCCCATTTGTCTGCCTGCACCATTTCACTAATCCGGCGTGGCTGACCCAGAGGTGCCCTGGAGGCTGGCTGAATCCAGCGGTAGTGGAACAGTTCCGGCGTTATGCGGAAGTGGTGGGCCAGTGGTTCTCGGGAAGGGTCAAGTGGTGGATTCCTTTTAATGAGCCTAATGTCTACGCGCTGCAGGCTTATGGGACGGGATATTTTCCTCCCGGACGACGCGCCATTTGGCGTCCTTTAACAAGAGAGGTGACGGTGGCGATCCGCCATCTTGTGGAGGCGCATGCCGCGGCCTATGAGGTGCTCAAGAGGCGCAACCCGGATTGCCGCATAGGCGTGGCGCAAAATTTGGCCGCGGTTTTTCCTTTTGAGCACAACAAAGCCTGTTTTGCGGCAGCCAAGAGATGGGATGAGTTTTTCCATTGGACAATTTTAGACGCCATGACCAAGGGCCGGTTGGACGAAGATGCTGATGGAAGAGCCGAAGTGGCCTTGGGCAAAATGGGCGATACGTTAGATTTTGTGGGCGTTAATTATTACACGCGGGTTTATGTGCGGTCTTTTCCGGGACTCTTTCGGCCGCTTCATGCGCTGCCGTTATACTCGGAATTTGGCGTTTACGGAGGCAGGCTTTTGGCCAGGGCCCTTGGCGTTTACCGGGGAGGCTTGGAACGTGACGATTTGGGGCACGAGCAATTTCCCGAGGGGTTGTCACAGGTGCTGCGCGCGGCTTGGTCGCGGTATAATAAACCGCTTTTTGTCATGGAAAACGGCGTGGCCGCGGAGGATGATCAATTGCGTTCCAGGAGCCTCAAGTCTCATTTGTCTGTATTGAGCAATGACATTGGCCGGGGACTTCCTGTGTTGGGATATTTTCATTGGTCTTTGATGGATAATTATGAATGGGGAAGTTTCAGGTCCCGCTTTGGCCTTTACGCCGTTGACCGAGGGGGACATTTTGCCCGCACAATGAAGCCATCGGCCCAAGCATATCAGTCCGTTATCAAAAGCGGCGCTTTATCCTCGGCAGGGCCTTCATGATTTTCGTCTTGGCCGGCGGGACCGGTTTTATTGGACGCCATCTTGTTGATGATTTGTTGAACGATCATCATGAAGTGATCGTTTTAACAAGACGGCACATGGAAAATGTCTCACGCCAAAAAGTTCGTTATGTTTTGTGGGACCCCAAAGAGGGCGGGGCGTGGGTTAATTTTGTTGACGGCGCCGATGCGGTTGTTAATCTTTGCGGCGAGTCCATAGCTCGAGGCCGTTGGAGCATCGAGCGCAAAAAGGCCATCTTGGAGAGCCGTCTTTTGGCGGTGCGAGCCTTGGCCGATGGACTAATTAGAATTAAGAAAAAACCGCAGGTTTTTTTGAGCGTTTCCGCCGTTGGTTATTACGGCGACCGCGGCGACCGGGAGGTCTTTGAAACGGATGCTGCGGGGCGTGATTTTTTGGCCAATGTGTGCATTCTATGTGAGAAGGAAGCGGCGCTTTTTCAAATGCGCGGCATTCGAACGGTCCTATTGAGATTGGGGATTGTGCTGGGCCGGGATGGCGGGGCCTTGGAGCAAATGCTGCCGCTTTTTAAGATGGGCTTGGGCGGCCCTTTGGCGTCGGGAAAACAATGGATGCCTTGGATTCACGTCGGCGACGCGTGCGGTTTGATTAGATGGCTGATCGCCTCTGCATCGGCACGCGGCCCCTTCAACGCTGTGGCGCCCCAATTGGTCACGAACGCGGAGTTCTCTAAAATATTGGGCAGGGTCCTTCATCGTCCGGCGATTTTTCCCGTCCCCTCGTTTGTTTTGCGTCTGGCTTTCGGTGAAATGGCCAACATACTCATCGGTGGACAAAAAGCCTTGCCTCAAAAAGCACTTGAGACTGGGTATCAATTTCAATATCCGGCATTGGAACCGGCGCTCAAATCGCTTGCCGGCTAACATCGGGAGCGCGACCGCCCGCAGAACACCGGCGAAGTTTTTGTTAAACATCCCGCGCGCCGGGATATCTTTATCCCAAATTTTTTTGCTGAAAATCCGGGATAATTGCGCTAAACTGAAGGTATGGTCGTTCTGGGAATTGATCCTGGTTTTGATCGCTGCGGATGGGCGAAGATTAGGCGTCAGGGGTCAGGGGTCAGGAAAGAAGATTTTCGAATTCATTAGGCAACGGTTTTGATCTTGTTGGGTGCGGATTGATTCAAACTGAACGGGTATTGCCTCGCCCAAGGCGGCTGGAGCAGCTTTTTGACGGCATTGAAGAGACGCTAAAAATGCCGCCGGTGCCGCAAATAGTGGCTTTGGAAGAGGCGCATTTGCCGCCCAAAGGGATTCGAATTTCAAATTTAATGGGCCTGGGTGAGGCGCGCGGCGTGTTGATGTTGGCGGCTTCGCGCATTGGGGTCAATGTTGTGCCGGTGCATGCGTTGCAGGTGAAAACAACGATCACGGGCCGCTCCCAATCAACCAAACAAGACGTCGCCCGTTTCCTCCGGCATCTCATCGGAGGCGTCGGTGAATCCCTGATTGATGATACGACCGATGCCGTGGCTATCGCACTGTCCGTAGCTTTGACCCACACTAAATCTTATCTCCTAAATCCTATATCCTGATTTTATGTTTGCCTATTTTCGCGGCATCGTTTCAAAAGTAACCTGGCCCCAGAAAAAGGGGGAAATCGCTGAAATTTGGCTTGAGGTTTCAGGAGTCGGATACCGGGTTCAAAGCGCCTTGGCAACGGCCAAAAGACTTGTCCAGGACGACGAGGCCACGCTTTATTTGTCCCAATCCGCGGCTCTTTACGGAGGGGAAACGACCCTTTATGGTTTCTTGAGCGATGATGAAAGGCGGCTTTTTGAGTTATTGCGCGTGATGCCCGGAATCGGCGCTAAGAAAGCCGTTGATTACTTTGACAAGATCATGGAGGTGTCCCCGCAGAATTTCCTTCAGGGGCTCTCGCGAGGCGATGAAAAAATGTTGTGCGCTTATTTTGGATTTGCCCCTAAAACAGCGGCCAAGATGATATCGAGCCTCAAAGAAAAGGCCCAACCCTTGCTGCTGTCCTACGCGGCTAAGCATTCTTCGATGTTAACGGGAGGGGCGGAGGTTTCAATCAACAGCGCCAATGCCGGCTTGTGGCAACAGGCGCGAGAGGCGCTGATTGCCCTTGGTTTTGACGGCCGCCGCGTTGAAAACGCCTTATCCGTGGTGGTAACCCAAGAGTCATCCGATCTGAAGCTTGAGCAGATTGTTCGCCGAGTTTTGCGCGAATTGAGCGCCGGCGCTTCAGTGAGTTAATCCAGGTGCCAACGAAATTAAAATCCCAAGAAAATAAGTCATTGTCACCCTCGGCAGAGTTGACAGAAAATTTAGAAAGCATGCTGCGCCCCAGAACCCTTGAAGAATTTATCGGCCAGGCGCAATTGAAAGAAAACATGAAGATTTATATTGAGGCCGCCAGGAAGCGCCAAGAACCGTTGGATCATTGTCTTTTCTACGCGCCGCCCGGCCTTGGCAAAACCACATTGGCTCATATCCTCTCGCGCGAGATGGGAGTCAATATCCGCGTGACTTCCGGGCCTATTTTAACCAAGCTTGGCGAGTTGGCCGGGATATTGACCGCTCTCGAGCCCGGCGACATTCTTTTTATTGATGAGATTCATCGGCTCAACCGCGCGATTGAAGAGGCGATCTATCCGGTGATGGAGGATTTCACTTTTTACATTCACACTGGAGGCAAGACGCCGGGAATTGCGAGCGCGCAGCTTAAACTCGCTATCCCTAAATTTACCTTAATCGGGGCTACCACGCGCGCGGGTCTGTTGACGGGCCCATTGCGGGACCGTTTTGGCATTATCGGCATTTGAATTTTTACGCCACTGATGACATGCGTCAGATTTTGATGCGTTCGGCAAAGATTTTAGAGATGAGTTTAGGAAGCGACGCGGCACGGGTTTTGGCCGAGCGCAGCCGCCGCACGCCGCGTGTCGCGAACCGGATTTTGCGCCGGGTTCGGGATTTTGCCGATGTGCTTAATGGCCGCCAGGTGACGCCCGGCCTGGTTGATGACGCGTTGCGCCGCATGGAAATTGACAACGCCGGCCTAGATCCCATGGACCGGAAATTTCTAACCATTATTATCAGTCATTTTGACGGCGGCCCCGTAGGGATCGAAACCTTGGCCGCGAGTCTTCAGGAGGAAACGGACACGATCACGGATATTTATGAGCCCTATCTCATTCAGGAGGGTTTTCTCTCTCGAACGTCAAAAGGGCGCCTGGCGACGGATAAGGCCTACGCTCATTTGGGTGTTAAGCGGCGCAAGTCCAATGAGGCGTCTTCGATTAATGCTCTTTTTTGAATTGTGCTATCGAGCGTTGGCCGATCTTTAATTTTATTAGGCGCTGCGTTGGTCGCCCTTGGCTTCATTTTATCGGCTGCCTCAAAGATTTCATGGGTGGGCCGTCTTCCGGGGGACATGTACGTGAGGCGCGGCAACTGGACGTTTTATGCGCCGCTGGCAACCGGCCTGATTATTTCCTTGATTCTCACTTTGGCCCTGAACATCCGTAAATTCTTCAAGTAAATTTTAAGATGTTCAGTTCCCGGTTCCCCGTTCCCCGTTCCCAGTTGACGAGATATTTTGTTTTTTTCTTTTTTTTTACTTGGAACTTGGAACTTGGAACTTGGAATTCTTTTGGCGCGCAAGAGATTCGCGTTCTCATTGACCATATTGATTCCAAAGAATTTCCCTTGGATGTTCCCGAAACAGGTTTTTTAGTGACCAAGGAAAACGGCGACGTTCTCCTCAATGAATCCGGGGCATTGGCCGTATCCGAAGGCTTGATTTTTAACGCCAACGGCGATCAAAAGCTTCACTGGCGCGGCACGCCATATCGTGGACTATTGGAGGTCGTTAAAGCGCCGGACGGCCGCCTGGCGCTCGTGAATGCCCTGGAACTGGAGGATTATCTCCTTGGTGTTTTGCCATCGGAGATGGATACCAAAACTTGGCCGATGGAGGCCCTAAAGGCGCAGGCTGTTATTTCCCGGTCCTATGCTATTTCGATGATTGAGGCTAATCCCAAGGCGGTCTACCATGTTGGGTCTAGAGCCAACCATCAAATGTATTTTGGAGCGACTTACGAGGATGATCGCGCCAGGCAGGCCGTGGAGGAGACCAGGGGTGAAGTCATTCGAGATGATCGCGGCGCCGTGCTCGCCGGATATTTCCATTCGTGCTGCGGCGGCCGGACCGAAGATGCGCGGCAGATTTGGTCGCAGTCGGCTTCTGAAAAACTTGTCGGCGTGAGCGATTTTGGTTCTTGTAAAATCAGCCCTCATTATGCCTGGGTGACGAGCCTGCCGGTTGAAGAGTTGGAGAGAGCGCTTGTTGAGCTAGGATTTGCGTTCGATAAGCCCATTAGGGGATTTTTGGTTGGCCGACTGACGCAAAGTTCCCGGGTTGTCAGTCTAAAGGTGATCACCAACAGCGGCCGCCTTGAAGTGCCCACGGATAAGCTGCGGCAGGTTTTAGGACCCAACTGGATTAGGTCTACAAGGATTACCGACATTAAGTTTAAAAATGGCCGGTATTTAATTTACGGCCGGGGCTGGGGCCATGGCGTGGGCCTGTGTCAATGGGGCGCTTACTCTTTGGCTTTAAAAAAGGGCTGGGATTATCAGCGCATTGTCCGGCATTATTTCCCGAAATCATCATTGAATAGGATGTAGGTTAGGGCAACCCCTGATTTATGTCGCAATCTATTTCAACCTTTAATTTTCCTATTGCCGTCAAACCGGCGGATCCGAGGGATTCTTGCCGGCTGCTTGTTCTTCATCGGAATTCCGGCAAGATTGAACATTTGAGATTTTGGGATATTGGCCGTTATTTTCAAGAAGGCGATGTGTTGGTTGTCAATGCTTCGGCCGTGTTTCCGGCCAGGCTTCCTTTTTGGGTTGGGGGTATTCGCGGGGACGCGTTGCTTTTGGATCGTCCCAATGGAGCGGGCAGCGTGCGCGCCAAAATGGAGCGGCGCTCGGCGCGCCGGTTAAATGCCGCCCAAGGCCAAGTCCGGTTTATCGATGGTTCCCAGGGCAAAGCGCTGATCAAGAGTTTTGACCGCCAGGAGGGAATCTTTTGGCTCGATTTGGAGATGCCCGCGCCAATCGAAAAAATAGGCGAGGTTCCTTTGCCGCCTTATATAGTCAAGGCGCGTCAAGCGGCGGGATTGGCGGCATTGTCAAAGGAGGATATCAAGACATATCAATGCGTTTATGCCGATGTTGCCGGGAGCGCTGCCTGTCCAACGGCGGGGCTTCATTGGACCAGGGATCGTATAGAGCAAATTTTGAATAAGGGGGTTCGTTGGCGCCGTGTTATCCATCACGTTGGGCTCGCTTCCATCGCGCATGCGAGGGGGCGGCAGGAATTGCCGTCTGAAGTCCGGGAAATTGAAGGGGAAACGGCGCGCGTCATCAATGAGGCCAAAAAAAACGGCCGCTGCGTTGTCGCTTGCGGAACGAGCACGGTGAGGGCTTTGGAGAGCTCTCTCGATGGCGAGGGCCGCGTGGCCGGCAGTCGCGGCGCGACGGACCTATTCGTCAAACCGGGGTTCGCGTTCCGGGCGGTTGACGCGATGATCACCAATTTTCATCTGCCGGATTCGACAAATTTTCTGATGACGCAGGCGTTTGCCGGCAATAACTGTCCCTTGAATGAGATTTATCAGGAAGCGGCGAATCGGGGGTATCAGTTTTATAGTTACGGCGATGCTATGCTGATCGTTTGAATGGACCAGCGTATTTTTTTCGCGCCGAGGCGATCTTGCAGCAGCAACGAGAGATTTTTTGGTTGAGGGATCGGATGGCAGCAAAATAATTCCAGAACCGCGGCATGGTGTTCGGGCCAAGTATGGCATACAAGATGAGATTCTTTGAGGATATAAGTTGCGGTTAGGCCATCAGGGCTAAATCGGTGCCGCTGGCATTTCACGACCGTCATTTTAGTTCGCCGCAAAATAATTTTGATTGTTTTTTCCAGCTTGAGCCGATGCAGGGCGCCGGGATTGCAACCGGCGGCGATGATCAGCAATAGCCGGCCAAGATTGACATGAGATGTTTTGTCCATCAGTAGTATTCGCGCGCTATGTAGTTGACGGCTTCGCTTTTGGTGAAGGCGTGGGGATAGAGAATGAGCGGTTTGTCATCCGTTGAAAGGGGCAACTTCTCAAAACCTTCGGGAAGGTAGGAATTTTCCATCCATCGCCAGAAGCGGTCGCGGGTGAACCAGAGCGGTTTTGGATCAAGATGAGACAGGCGCTCGTCAAGATTTTTTTTGGTGACCTGGAGCGGCCCTTTGGACGCGAAAAGAAACGTCGTGTCCGCGGCGTCGCTTTCCTTTGTTTTTCGAGGCCACAATTTGGGGCTCATAAGATAGATATTGTTTCCAAAGACCTCGCTGGTCGTTCTGGCGGCTATGAGCAAAGAGGAGATTTGTAGTCTCCAGTTGGAGGCGACCTCCGGCGCGATGTAGTCATGCGTCGCGAAAATACCCCGGTCATTTAAGCGCGCTCTAATGAGCCGCATGAATTCAATGGAATAAAAAATGCTCGAACCTTCTTGCATGGCGTCAAGAAGGTCGGAAAAAATGAGGTCATAAAGATCGTTTGTTGAGCGGATAAATTGCCGGCCATCCATGTTTAAAAGCGTAACTTTGGGATTGTTCCAAATGCTCTGACCTTTATGGTGGTTGATTTCAGGGATTTCTCTTTCGGCTATTGAGGTGACCACGGGGTCAATATCCACGTGATCAATATGTTCTACTCTTGGATCAGCGAGGGCCGAGGCGACGAGATCGCCGTCGCCGCAGCCGATAAAAAGAATTTTTTTAGGATTAGGGTGCGCCAGAAGGGGAAAGTAAATGATTTCGCGGTATGTTCTTGACGGTGAGTTGGACGATTGCGCCAAAGCGTCAAGGAGCAATACTCGAATCTTCGAGTTGGTCTTGCCCGCGGGTTCAAAATTGACGTCGGCTATGTGGATTCTTTGGTACGCCGAATCTTTGAAAAAATAAGAAACAAGATTTGGCTTTTTAAGATATTTATACCGGTATCGCAACGACCATGAAGCGCTCCGGGCGTCAAGAGCGTGACCCTGCAATTTAAGGCCCACCGCGGCTGCCATAAAAATCAGGCCTGCGGCCAGAATGAAATCTTGACGGTGTTTCGTGATCCAAAAGGCGATGATCAGGCCGCTGGAAAAGTCACCCAGGGCGGCAATGAGGCTCGATTGATAGGCTCCGAGACGGGGCAAAAGGCCGAACGGCAGGACGATGGCGCCGATTAAGGCGCCCAGAGTGTCGGCGCCATAGATGAGTCCCGCATAGAAACCAACGCGGCCTTTTTCAATGTGGCGCTCGGCATATTGCATGGACACGGGAATCTCGCCGCCGACCAAGGCGGAAGGAATGAGAATGATCAAGAATGAAAGCGAGTAACGCCAGGGCCAGCTTTCGATTCGACCTAAAAATCTGATGCCGGGAATAAGTACGCAGGAGCAAAGCGCCAGGGAAAATTCCATGGCCGCCAGGAGGGCGGCGGTGTTTTTTATTTTTGTCGTCAAATAACCGAAAATTTGGCTGCCGAAAAAAAGGCCGCACATGACGGAGGCGAGCATGGCGCTCGAGGCATAAACGGCGCCTCCCAGGGTAATGAGAAGCTCTCTCAGGAAGATGATTTCCAGAATCATAAAGGAAAAACCGCTGGTGAGCAGAGCAAATAGAAGGCCGATCAGCTTGAGTCGTTCTGAATTTCGATCCATAATTTTTTAATGGAACTTGCGGTTCCCGTCATCCCCTAACCCCTATGGATAGATCATTTATGAAGGATTAACCCAGGCCTGGGGATCGGGCAGCTCTTCTTCCCATGAAATGATCGCCAGCGAAATGTTGGAAACAGGGATATTTTTGAGATTGTTATCATAATAGACGTAAATTTTTCCTGTTCCTTGCGTCCGGTCAACGGTTCCAACAACCCAGGCTGCGCCGTTGATATCGACATGACTGGAAAAATTAAGATTTCCTCCGACATAGACGAACCCTTTAAATCCAATGTCGGTATCTGAAGCGCCGGGAACGTCGCTGACGCCATAAATAGCGCCGGCGTTCCAGGATTCGCTGCCAAAGTTAAAAGTGGAATTAACCGCGCCGAGCCCGTTGTCGGCCGGGTACTCACTGGCCAAGGCCGTATCTTGCTTTTGATACTCTTTCCAGGCATTGGGGGGGACACTGCCCGTGTAATTAAGAACGCTGGTGCCTGAAACGGTCATGTTGCCCCGGATGATGACGTTGCCTTTGATGCCGATCGTATCCGTGAATTCGACGTTGCCATCCCAATACCAGATTAAGTCGTTTTGCGAATTGGTGTAAGAATCGGAGTCCTCGAAATAGGGCGATGCGGCCGCTCCCGTGACCCAGGATCCCACCTTGGAATCCCAGTAGCGGTATACATTTAACGTTCCATTGGCCTCGGCCGATGAGCGCATGGTGTTAAATTGCAATAAGGGCAGATCCGGCACGTCATAATCAGACCACCACTCCACATTGTCCGTATTTGGGGGATCAAGGCCGTTTTCATCTCGCGGGTATCCGCCGTGGCCATCAACCACTTGTTTGGAAAATTTTCGGGGGAAATATCTTGATGCGGATTGACTATCTGTCATATCGAGATTTTCATGGGCGATGATCGGTCCCCAATTGATAATGCCGAGGTGATTTTTAAGATAAAGAGTTCCTTCGGATAGGAGCGAGCTGTTGATGATGGTATTTTCGACCACGCATTCAATGGAGCGGATTTCCTTGGAGTCCAGGTCCTTGCCTTCACCGTAAATAGTGACTTGATTGGTGCTGGGACCGGAAGCAAATTTAACTCTGTAATAGCCGCCCGCCAAATCATCAAAGGTTTTGTCAAAATTGTAATTGGAGATGACGACGTTGTTAATGGCGTCGGCCCAAGACGACGTTGAAGACTTAAGCTTCCACATGCCCCGGTCAATGGCGCCTTCGGCAAGATTGTAAGCCAAAGTCGACTTTTGGATTTTGACCGATTGCCGGGTGTCTTCAAATATCCAGTTGACGATGGCGGGAACGGAAATGAGTAAAATCATCAGACAAATGAGTATTGAAACGAGGGCAATGCCCGGAGAGTTTTGAGTTTTGAGTTTTGAGTTTTGAGTTAAGGGCAGTTTATTGATCATTTTAGGGATTCATCACGCGGATTTTTTCCGACGCCATGTGAATAGCCAGCTGGCGTTTGCGGATATAAATCATTTTTTCCAATGTCAGCGATACCGATATCAAAGTTAAGTCATCGGAGCGGGGGAACGCGAATACCAAATACCGGACATTTTCGCTTAATTTTTTAACATTGGTGCCGTCTTGCATGTACACAATTTTTCCTTCCTGATAAAAACGGACCGTTTGATTGTCGGCATCGGTGAAGGTCAGCCGGGAGTAATAGGGCTGGCCGCTCACTTGGTCCACAACCATGCTGGAGGCCTTGGCTTCCCTGATGTGGTGGTTGAGCATGTTCATTGTTCCCCGCGCTTCCTGCTGCATTTCAATTCGGGTGCGGTTCAAAATGAAAAATTGGTTGGCTTGCAGCAGGAGCTCATTGATGACGAGCACGATCATTCCCATGATTGCGACAACGATTGCCAGTTCTACGAGAGTGAAGCCGGAAGAGTTGCGCGTTGCGCGTTGCGCGTTGCGCAACCCTGAACTCGCAACCCGGAGTGACGTCCCTGGCGCCATGAGCTTTGCGAACGGCCGCAACCCGCGTTTTTTGTTCATCGGCCTACCATGAAAAATTAACCCCTGATGTTGTTGCCCCGGCCGTGACGCTGATCCCGGATGTTGATTGCGCGTTAATGACCGGCGTGTTATCCGACATAGTGTAGTAGTAGGCGTAAACCCGGTAGGTCGTTGTCGTGCTGCCGCGAACGTCAATCGCATAGGAGCCGTCTTCTTTGCTGTTGGCAAGGTAGTAAGGGGCGCCCGTCAATGTGGCGCTGCTTAGACTCGGCGGCGCGGGCGGCGAGCCCGAAAGAGTGACGGTCGTTACCAGCACCAACACCCCGGTTTTAATGGTTTCACCATCATCGGACATATTGCCGGTTATCTTGCCGAAGGCGCTGGTTATGGTGAAAGTGCCGATGTGTAGATTGGAACCGATGGTGACGGTGCTCACGATCGATCCCGGTGTGGATTGCTCGCTTGAACCCAGAACGGGCTCAACGGTGTAGGTTCCGGTGGCCAAGTCATTAAGAAAAAATTTTCCATCGGATTCTGTGATATCCTGATCCAATGCGATGTCGTTCGCGTTGAGGGCCACAATGGCGATTCCCGGAAGCGCGTTCAGGCCGTCGCGCGTGACAAATCCCTGCAGTTGGCCTCCCTGGGACAGGGTAAAGTTGACATTGGAGGTCACTTTGCCTAGATTGACAACCACCGACTGGGAGGATTGGGAAACATAGTTGGCGTTGGCGTTGTTGGGGTTGGCCGTGACCGTGTAGGACCCGGTTGCCGTAGTGATTGAATAAACGCCATCGTTTGTGTTGGCCGATACGCTGTTGAAACCGTTGCTGACCGTAATAGCCGGAGAAATGGCGGCGCCGTTGATGTCGCGCGCCCAGCCGCTCACGAATCCGTCGGTCGGGGTTTGCGTCAGAATGGATGAGTTCACGCCGGAGGCCGGCCAAGTTGATATCGTCGTGGAGTTGGGAATGGTAGTGTTGGCATTGGAGAGAACCGTCACGGTGGCGATTTGGAGGGAGTATTGGCCGCTTGTGATGTAGACCACCCAAGTTCCGGTCGCTACGGAAGTCAATGTGAACGATGAGGACGCGTAGCTTGAGGCGCTGATGGTGACGGCAACGGTGGAGAGAGAAAGGCCGTCCGTCGCGCTGACAATGGCGTTGGTGGCCAGGGAGCCGGCGCGGGGACGGTGCGAGATGGTTGATGTATAGACTTCATACCATGACTGCGGGGTGAACACAAAAAAGTTATAGGTATTGTTATCTGTGTCATAAGCATGAGCCGTGCCTGCGCTGTAGGACCCCGGGGCGCTCATGCGAAACATGCTTGCGCCCAGTTGGAGCCCGTTCGCGATGGGGTAGGCCGTTCCTTCGGTCAAATCCGATGGGGGGTCGGAGCCGGTTGTATTGGACCAAGCGACCTTGTCCAAGTACGCGGATGAACCGGGAATCCGGATGCCGACGCCCCCATCGCTGGCGTTGACGATCGTGTTCGCGGCCTGGGCCGGAGCGTAGACGGCATCGGGGGTCATTGTTTTGTTGAGGAAGGTGATGGGCGAGGTGCTCGCAATGAGGTAGTAGCACCAGGACCGGATCGTGTCCGTGGTGTAGGTCAAGGAAAGAGCGGCCGCTGCGGCGCCGGAGTTTTTATTTCGGTAGATGACTTCCAAATTGGAACTGCCCACGCTCCATGAAAATGTGGTCGGATTATAGAGCTCGATCATTTCAAAGGCCTGGTCATAGCCGGCCGGCTGCGTGGAAGCCACGACGTGTGAGATGATTAGGTGATCCGTTATCCAAACATTTCCCGAGACGCTGCCGGTGCCCATCGGCGTTAAACTGATGTCTTTGGTCAGCGTCTCGCCATCAATAACGGTGATGGGAATTGTTTGGGTGAAATAGCCGCGCGCCGTCACCGTCAGGTTATAGCTTCCCGGGCGCAGGGTGATGGAATAGTCGCCATTGGCATCCGAGGAGTCCCTCCATCCGGTATTTTCCGCCACCACCAAGACGGCGCCTTCGATATCAGCGAAGGTGCTCGCGTTTTCCACTTCACCTTGGACGGCGGCGGTGGCATTGACCGTATTAGGATTGGAGACCACGCTGCGGACTTGGCGGACTTTTTTTTCGTTGCCCTGCGTCCAAATCAGCGAAATGGTCATCGCTTTCATGCCCGTGTCGGGAGTGGCTCCGAGCAAATCAAGTTCCCCGTTGACCTCTTGGGCCATTTGAACGTAGGTCAGCCGCTCAAAAAGAACGCCTCCCTCAAGCAAATTTTCGGGGGGGTAATACCCGTCGTCGTAATTGACATTGGGCGTCACATCGGTCCTGGTTTTGGTGTTGGTGGTGACCATGATTTGGTGGTAGGACATTTGTTTAAGCACCTGCATCCGCTCTTGTCCCAGATTGGAGGCCAAGGTGCGCCCTCGGGAATTCTGAATCGCTTTGGACATGTACATCATGGCCCCTGAAAAAGAAACGAAAATAATGGTGATAATGCTCATGGCAATGACGATTTCAACCAACGTGAAGCCTGGGGAGGAAGCCCTTGTATCTAGAGATAGGAGTTTTTTTGGGGACAATGCCATCTAAGCACCTTATACATTTATCTGATATTAGGGTGTTATTTCCTTGTGAACTTGGTCACTAGCATGGGCGGCGGCGCCGGAAATTATAGACCGATGAGAAATTTGAGCAGGATAGCGGTTGAATGAATTTTCGCGTCGTTAGAGAATCACCCGGGCCGCCTCGACTTGGAGAAGTGACCATCGGAAACGCCGCGATGTTTCGAACGCCGATATTCATGCCGGTGGCGACGCAGGCTTCGGTCAAGGCGTTGGGTGGGGATGACTTGAAATCCGCGGGCTCAAAAATGCTTTTGGCCAATACCTATCATTTGACGCTTCGTCCCGGTCTCCAGGTGATTCAATCGGCCGGCGGCTTGCACCGGTTTATGAATTGGGATGGAGGCCTGTTGACGGATTCCGGGGGATTTCAAGTGATGAGCCTGGCGCATTTAAGCCGCGTGCATGAAGAGGGGGTCATTTTCAAGTCGCATATTGACGGCCGGCCGCAGAAATTTACGCCGGAAAACGTCATTGACGCGCAATTGGCTTTCGGTGTGGACGCGATGACGTGCCTGGATGTTTGCTTGAGCTACCCATCGCCCAGTGATCAGATTCGGGAAGCCTTGGAACAAACTTTGCGGTGTTCCAAGAGAGCGATGGAACAATACTAAAATAGTTGCGGGTTGCGGGTTGCGAAACCCGCAACCCGCAACCCGCAACTTTTATTTGGCATTTTGCAAGGTGGCTTTGATGAGAATATGCGCCGCGAGGCTGTCGGACGTATGAAAGAGATGGGATTTAACGCTTTCGCCCTGGGAGGGCTTTCCGTGGGTGAGCCCAAGGAGTTGACTTGGGCCATGACTAAGGCGACTTGTCAAGAGTTGGCCGGCGTGGATGCGCCGCGCTATCTAATGGGCGTAGGCGACCCTCTTGATTTTTGGGAAGCGTGCTCTTGCGGGATTGATTTGATGGATTGTGTTTTGCCCACTAGAAACGCGCGCAACGGACAGGCCTTGACGAGCCGTGGGAAGATTTATGTGAAAAACAGCGCTTTCCGTCAGGACCAAGGGCCGCTTGATCCGGATTGTAATTGCCTGACATGCCGGCGCTATTCGCGCAGTTATCTTTGCCATCTATATCATGCAGGAGAGCTCCTTTTGCACCGGCTTCTTTCTTTGCATAATGTAGCTTTCATGATGCGGTTGACCGGAATGATCCAACAGGCGATTGCAGAGGATCGTTTCGATGCGGCGTATAGGGAATTTAGGAATAACTATGGCGATTAATTTTTTGGCGGCAATTATGGCGACGATGCCGCCCGTTGTTTGGGCGGCTGATGGAGCGGCCGGACCCGTGGCCCGACCCGGGGGCGCAGCCGGACCCTTGACCACCTTTTTTCCTCTGATTGCGTTTGGGTTGATTTTTTATTTTTTGCTTTTTAGGCCCCAACAGAAAACCCAAAAAGAGCGCGTTAAGATGCTTTCTTCGGTGAAGCGGTCGGATAAAGTTTTAACAGCAGGGGGCATCTACGGAACGGTTGTTAATGTAAAGGGCGATATTTTGGACGTTAAGCTCGCCGAGAATGTGAAAGTCGAAATTCATCGCAGCTATATCGCCAAGGTGCTGCCATCATTGACGAACGGGAGCGCTGCATCAGCGGGTTCTGGCGCCTCATGAAAAATATCCAGACTCGTTTGACGATTAGCGCCGTGGTTGTGGGCCTGGGACTCGTGGCTTTGATGCCGTCCGTGCTGTGGTATGTCAAGTCTCCCGGGATTCGTCAGGAGTTGGAGCGCGCCAAGAGGCTGCCCAAGTGGCTGATCCGGCTGGGCCTGGATTTGCGCGGCGGGACGCATTTGTTGATGGAGCTTGATGTGGAGCAACTGGAGAAACAAACCAGCAATCAGCAAACATTGCAGGATGCGCTCGATAGGGCCGTGGAAATCATGCGCAATCGCGTGGATCAATTCGGCGTGGGCGAGCCTTTTATCGCCAAGCAAGGCGACCGATTTATTGTGGTGCAGCTGCCGGGCATTTCGGACCCGAGGCGGGCGAAAGATATCATCGGCAAGACGGCTTTGTTGGAATTTCGCATGGTCGAGGATTCGGCGTCATCGGCCGAGGCGCTGGTTAAAATTCGCGATTTGGGCGACCCTTGGGACGCCAGCGGTGTTCTTAAAGAAGATGCTCTCAAACTCGTGCCGCCCAATACCATATTGGCCAAGTCACGCGACGGCGAGGGGCTTTATTTATTGCGTTCGACCGCGTCCATGACGGGCTCGACTTTGATTAACGCCAAGGTGGAAATGGGCCAGTTCAGCTTGCCGCATGTCTCGATCGTTTTTAATAATGAAGGCGGCGCCTTGTTTGCCCGCCTGACACAGGCCAATGTGGGAAAAAACATGGCCATTGTTCTTGATGGTTTGGTTCAATCGGCTCCCGTCATTCGAGAGCGGATTTCAGGAGGGCGGGCGATTATTGAGGGAAATTTCTCCATGCAGGAGGCGCGCGATCTGGCGCTGGTGCTTCGGGCGGGCGCTTTGCCGGTGCCGGTGCGCATCGTTGAGGAGCGCAGCGTGGGCCCCACGCTGGGCGAGGATTCGATTAGAAGCGGCGTTTGGGCCTCCATTGCCGGAACATTGTTCGTGTTTATATTTATGACGATCTATTACCGAGCGAGCGGGACGGTGGCCAATTTCTGCCTGCTTCTTAACGTGGTTTTAACAATGGCCTGTTTGGCGCTTTTTAACGCGACGCTCACCCTGCCCGGTTTGGCGGGTTTGGCGCTCACTATCGGCATGGCCGTGGATGCCAATGTGTTGATTTTTGAGCGCATCCGAGAGGAGCTGCGCCTGGGTAAAACCGTGCGCGTATGTCTGGAGCAGGGTTATGAGAGGGCGTTAACCGCGATTATTGACTCTAATGTAACGACCTTGATCGCGGCCTTTTTTCTGTTTCAATTCGGTTCGGGACCGATCAAGGGATTTGCCGTGACCTTGACGATCGGCCTCTTAAGTTCCATGTTTACGGCTGTTTTTGTCAGCCGCACGTTATTCATGATGTATTATGAAAACAATCGAGAAGCGCAAACCATCTCCATCTAACGCGCTGCCCAAATTCAAATTTTTTGAGCTTTGGCCGCCGAGCAATATTGATTTTGTCCGATTGCGGTTCGGATTTTACGGCCTTTCCGCGGCATTGGTGGCGGCGACGATTTTTTTCCTCATCGCGCGGGGCGGACCGCCGTTGGGCATTGATTTTACGGGCGGCATTGTGACGCAGGTTAAGCTCGGCCGAGGCGTGACGCAGGAGCAGTTTCGCGATGCGCTCTCCCGTGAAGAGTTGGACAGCAATGTGCAAAGCCTGGGCGGCGGTGAGTATCTGGCGCGATTTAAGAAAGAACAGGAAAACGGTTTGGATGAGAAATTGCGGAAGATTTTGACCGGAATCGATGCCACGGGATCGTCAGCGGTGCTCTCCAAAGAATTCGTGGGCGCGGTTGTCGGCGCCAAGCTCCGGGATCAGGCGGCGCTGGCGATCGGGCTCTCCTTTTTGGGAATTATCGCCTATGTCGGATTTCGTTTTCGCAATTTAATTTGGGGCTTGGCCGGCGTCATTGCCTTGGTCCATGACGTCTTGGTCACGGTCGGATTTTTAACGCTCGTGGGCTACGAAATTGATCTTGTGTTGGTGGCCGCCTTGCTGACCTTGGCCGGCTACTCCATCAATGATACCGTTGTTATTTTTGACCGGCTTCGGGAGCGCATGAGAATTTTTCCCAGAGAATCCTTGCGCGAGGCCATCAATCGTTCGGTCAATGAAACCATGAGCCGCACGATTATCACGGCAGGAGCCACGTTTTTGTCTGTATTGGGCCTCGCTATTTTGGGCGGGCGCAGCCTGCATCCTTTCTCCATGGCTCTTCTATTCGGGATCGTTATCGGTTCGTATTCTACTTTTGGCGTCGCTTCCAACCTCGTGCTGACTTGGGCCCAGTGGACGGGCTTTAGGGTCCGGTGAATGATGCGCGATGAATTTCGAATGACAAATAAAAAGGATTCCATAATTCGACATTCGAAATTCGACACGCGACGTTATTAATGCGGTTCCCGATGTGTCCATAACCAAGCTGACTTCATCGAGTTTAACGGGAACCGGCCCTCTTAGAATAATTCGCCATCCCAAAGTTCAAGTTCGCGCGCGCGAGGTTTTTTATCAACTCAAAAGAACTGCGCAGCTAAATGGGCTCAATGAAGATTTGATCGAGGAAATTTTACTGGAGCGCGCCCCCGCCTCTCTGATTGATCCCGTATGCCTTTATCAAAATTGCAAGGCTCTGGAATTAGCATCAGGAGAGAGGCTTTCATGGTGTCCTGAATCCACGGCAACGCTGACCTTGGCCATGGCGAATTTGGGCGATGCGGGACTTAACAAAATGATCGCTCAAGAAGACGCGGGCCGTTCGCGCGCGTTGCAAGCCTGGGCGGAGATTTGTTTGCAGAAATTTTTTGATCTGACCAATAATCTAGTCTCTCAAGAGGCCGCCAAAGAGTCTTGGGAAGTAGGGTATTTTAAGACTCTGAACCCTGTCGTTGATCAGGGTCTCTGGGAATTATTGAGCGAGAGACTTGATGACCGGCGTCCGGAAATAGAGACGCCGGAAAATGATTCTCCGGTTCGAACGGAGGCGTCAACGGCGACGCGGCGTTTTTGGATTGTGCCTTGGTTGACCAAAAAAGAGAAGAAGCGGCTCGTCGTCAGCGCGTGAGCAGTCTCCCCCTGCTTCGGGAGTCGCCGACTCCCATGCCGGCATGGGATCGTTTTTTAATCAATTTGGCGGCGCGGCTTTTGTGGCTCTACACGATTTTTGTGGCAAAAACATCAACCGTGCGCTGGCTGCGCCGTGAACCGGAAGAAAAATTGAGGGCCATGGGTCAGGGCGCCATTTATACGTTTTGGCATAACCGCCAGGCGATGCTTTTGTACCTCCACCAAAAAAAGCCTATTGCCGTTTTGATTTCAGCAAGCAAAGACGGCGAGATGGGAGCGCAAATCGCGGAGAATTTTGAGCTTTCGAGCGTGCGCGGCTCTTCGCGCAAGCGTTCCTCCGAAGGCTTGCGCGCCTTGATTCGTTGCGTTCGGCAGGGGTATTCGATCGCCGTCGCCCCGGACGGCCCTCTGGGGCCGCCGCGAGAGGTCAAACAAGGCGTTTTATATTTGTCGCAATCGTTGGGCGTGCCGATTTTACCGGTAACAGTGGCCTACTCCCAAAAAATCGTCTTTAAGACCTGGGATGCCTTCATGTTTCCTTTGCCGTTCGGAAAGATTGCGGCGGGTTATGGCGAGCCTATTTGGATTAAGAAAGAGGACAACTTGGAAGCCAAGGCGATTGAGGTCAAAGAGGCTTTGGATCAAATTTCAGCAGACGTTGACGCAGCGATTCAATGAAGCGTGCGTGGAAGTCTGGAGTCCAATATCATGCCAAATAAAAGATCAGAAGCGCTTTTCTTCCTGACTTTGGACTTTGGACTTTGGACATTTTATCATGATCTGGTTTCTAATCTATAACGCGCTGGTTCCTGTTCTTTTATTGGCCGCCGCGATCGCGGCTTTTTTTGTTCCTCGCGTGCGCCAATGGTGGAGCGCCTTTGGCGATCTTCGCAAGCGCAGGGAGCGTTTGGGGTCGGCCTTGCCGGCCACGGGGGCCAACTGCTGGATTCATTGTGCAAGCCTGGGCGAAGCCCGTTTGCTGGTGGTATTTTTAGAGCTTTTAAAAAAGCAGCATTCTTCGGTCAAAGTTCATGCAACGTGCATGACTGAAACCGGGGTTGAGTTTGTGAGGAAAAATTATGTGGCGCGCGGCCTTGTCAACGGGGTTTCTTTGCTGCCCATTGATTCGTGGTGGATCATGAGACGCCAGGTTGGGCTTTGGCCTAATGGGTCGCTCCTGGTCCTTACAGAAACCGAGCTTTGGCCAAATTTGATGATGGCTGCCAAAAAGCGAGGGTTTAAGATTGCTCTGATCAACGGGCATTTTTCTCAAAAGACATGGCGTTGGTTGAGCATGGCCCGCTCTTTGGCTCGAATGTTGTGGGGGACTTTTGACGTTGTCTGCGTGAGCGAGGAATCTTATAAGAGAGATTTGGCTGATTTTAGAGTGGAGAACAAGCCTATTTTGGTGACAGGGAACATGAAATGGGACACGGCCATGCCAGCGCACGCGGCGAGTTCTGGTGTTCATGTGGCGTTAAAGCGCCGCCTGGGGTTTGAGGATGGAGATTTTTGCTGGGTTGGCGCCTCAACGCGCGAGGGGGAAGAAAAGGTTCTCTTGGATATTTATCAAAGGCTTGTGACGCGCAATAAAGGACTTAGGCTCATTTTGGCGCCGCGCCATATCGAGCGGGCCGGTGAGGTTGTGGCCATGGCTCAAAGAGCCGGATTAAATACCAGCCGATGGTCGCGCCAGAGAGAGAAAACAGCCCAGGTAACGGTTATTGATGAATTCGGTCTTTTGGGGCCGCTTTATGGCGTGGCCGATGGCGTTTTCGTTGGCGGCACGCTGGTTCCTAAAGTGGGCGGCCACAATTTTTTGGAGCCCGCCTATTTGGGCAAGGCCATCGCCATCGGCCCTTTTATTGAAAATTTTAAAGACATTGCCCAGGAGTTCGTTGAGCAAAAAGCTATCGAAATAGTCCCCGATGGCAAAGCGCTTGAAGAGGTTCTGGGCCATTGGATTAAGGATCCCGAAGACCGCCATCAAATAGGGGAAAACGCCCGCCGCCTTTTTTCATCCCACCAAGGCGGTTCCCAGCGCACCCTTGATGCGCTTAGTGATTTATTAAAAACCCTGCCAAGCTAGGGGTATTATTTAGCCGGGATTCG
Organism: Elusimicrobiota bacterium; assembly: GCA_016207685.1. Taxonomy (GTDB): domain Bacteria; phylum Elusimicrobiota; class Elusimicrobia; order JACQPE01; family JACQPE01; genus JACQPE01. The sequence goes on from JACQPE010000025.1 coordinate 34,802, forward strand.
CCCAGTTAGATCGTCACTCCGGCGCAAGCCGGAGCACGGGTCCCGGCGGGGACTTGATACCGTCTTTCGCCGATATGACGGGACAAAAAAATCCTGTGGTCCCGAAGGAAGTGCCTGTCAACTGCGGAATTACGGTTTAGCAGACGAGAAGGCGGTTGTTAAGATTTTCAGGGCGGCTAGTTGGGAGTTGGGGGAGTCGGAAAAAGTGGCTAGTGCCGTTAAGGTGGATGGCAATTGATTGATTGTTTCCGGGTCGCCGAAGGCGATGGCCAGAGAGGGGACACGAGGATTGACCGCAAGGGCGGCGTTAATTTTTTCGATGTCCTGTGGTTCAAGGCCGAGAACACCGGAGAAGGCGCGGGGTTTGTGAAAAATACCGATTAATAGGGGAGCCTTGGGGTAGCGCGCGTTTTGGGGTGGTTTTAAGTCAAAGCCTGATGAGGCTAGAATTTTGGCAAAAGATGGAAGATGCGCTTTATCGTGCATGGAGGCGATAAGGTGGCGCAGAGCGGGTTTGGCCTGACGCACGGCCAAACCTACGGTTTTGGCGCTCCAAAATTCGCCGCTCGGGATAAAATCAGTTTTTTTGTTGCCCACCTCAAGATATCGCAAGGGACCCGCGGGCCAGGGCAAATGGCGCGCACGGCCATGCGGCCACGCGAGGCATTCATGGGCTAATTTCAGGGCTGATTTTTGATGGATCGACTCAAGGTTCAAGAAATCGTTTGCGGCGGGCATGGCGCCGGCGGCTGAATCTTCCAGGCGACCCAGGAGACGTTCGATTCTTGTTGACGCGGCGTTAAAAATCGTTTGATCCAAGAATTTTTTCTCATAGAGACTATTGAGAGTTTTGATGGCGGACCAGGGCTCCGGCGGATAAAGCAGAATGTCGTTTCCGGCAATGAGCCCCAAGCGCAGGTAGTCTTTTTCGCTAAAATTTTGGACAATAGCGCCCATCATTAATGCGTCGGTGATGACAACGCCGCCAAAGCCCAATTTTTGGCGCAAGATGTTTTTGATCCAGCGCTCCGATAGAGAAGCCGGAAGAGAATCGATTTCGGTTTGTATCAAATGACATGACATGACCGAGCTGGCCTTTGAAATGAGGGCTCGGTAGGGCTGCCAGTCATTTTTTTCAAGCTTGGCCAGCGGCCGCTCAATGCGCGCCAACTCCAAATGAGAATCCACCCGCGTATCACCATGACCCGGAAAGTGTTTTAGGCAGGAGGCAACTCGATTTTTTTCTAGGTTTTCCAAGAAGGCGTCCGCCAGTTTGGCGACTATTTTGGGATCGCTTCCGAAAGAGCGAATGCTAACGATGGGGTTGTCCGGCCGCGCATGCAAATCAATCACCGGCGCAAAAATCCAGTTAATGCCCAGAAGTTTGGCTTGGGCGGCTGTGATGTTGCCTTTAAGCCTGGCATTGTCAAGATTATTATTGCGGCCGATGCCCATATTGGAAACCATCTCGGTCATGTCGCTTATTTGGCTGCCCGCACCGTTTTCAAAATCAGAGGCGAATAAGAGCGGCTTTCCGGCATGAGCGCGCAATTTTCTAGTTAGCGCGGCGACTTCGTGAGCCTTGCCGCCGTAAAGGCAGAACCCGCAAACCCCAGCGTCAATAAGTTTGATGGCTTCCTTGAGGTCATGCACCCCAAAGCGAAACGCCGGCATGATGAATCGGGAAGTGTTCATGGAAAAAAGTTCCAAGTTCCAA
>JACQPE010000028.1 GCA_016207685.1 Elusimicrobiota bacterium
AGGCTGCGGCCCGCTTCCTCCCTGTCTACGCTTTACCGGCAAGGTTACCCCTGTCGACACAAGACTCAGTACCAGCCTGCTGGTTGGGCTTTGGCTGGAAAAGAATTTCACTTTCTAGAGCTCATAAGTTATTCCTGGCGCACCGGAATTTGGGTTAATGAAAAATTTTCCGGCGCTCCCAACATATTAAAAAATTGGGCCTTGACAAAATTTAACTTAGGCGCAATGTTACTTGGTTGCCCAAAGTGACCGCCACGAAACGGCAAACCGATCTTTAAAAAAGGCGGGGCGCGAAGCCATAGGGTCTGGCAAAACAACTTTTGACTGTTAGACTTCATGAGACGCCGGATAGCCTGGCTACCGAAGGCGAACGCAAGAGAAACAACCAAAGCGTCAAATGAGCCTAGGAAAAAGACGGTCACATTTAACAAACGATTCCCCGGCCTTGATTAGGCCGGCGAAACAAGCGGGTCGACTCACCCAAATAGGGGGAGCTGCCGCGCTTCTCACCTTTTATTTGAATACCCCGCTCTGGAGCGCCGGTCAAACAGCCGCCGAATCCCTCCTGGCAGGGTTCGGCGCTCGTCCCGCGGCTTTAGGCGGCGCGTACACGGCTATCGCCAATGATCCCTTTGCCATGGCTTACAATCCATCGGGTCTCGCTGCCATGAGGCGGCCCATGATTTCCTTGATGCACAGCGAATGGCTGCAGGGCGCCCGACAACAATTTGCGGCTCTCGGATTGCCCATGAAAATGGGCGCCATCGGCATCAGCTTTTATCGAATGGACATGGGAAATTTTGCCGGCCGTGACATGACCGGCGCCCAAACAAATTCTTTTACCGCCGGCGACCTTTCACTGGGGCTCTCCTTCGCCCGGGCCATCCATCGCAGGGTTCTCGCCGGACTCAAAATGACTTATTTCAGGCAAGACCTGGCCGGCTATCAAGCAAGCACCGCTTTTGGCGATGCCGGGCTCCTGGTCGCGGCCAGCAAAAAACTGACCATTGGCGCGGCCATTCAAAATGCAGGCCCCGGCCTGCGCTTCATTGAAGAGTCCTCGCCCCTGCCGCTAACCTACGCTCTTGGAGCCGGTTACAATTTGGGTGGGATTCGAACAACCATGGATTATAAAATTCGCCCTCATGAAGGCTCCGGCGAGTTCGCCGCAGGGGCTGAAATTTCTCCAATGGCCGGCGCGGGTTCAAGGCCGCTGACACTGCGTCTCGGCTATGCCGGTTCCGCCGCAGCGCTCAAAAACCAAACCCTCGGCGGCTTGGGCGCCGGCTTTGGTCTGGCTCTCGGCGTTTGGGGGTTTGATTACGCCTATCAACCATTTGGTATTTTAGGAGCCACGCATCGCATGAGCGTGACCATTAAACTTTAGGGGGTATTGAAGTGCGCCACGGTTGCCCTGTTCGAGCGATACAAAATTTCATCTTTTTGACGGTCATTATTTGTTTTGGTTCCATCCTCCCAAAGGCGCGGGCTCAAGAAGTCCCAGCAGCAAATTCAAGTTCCGTGGTTGGCGTTGCGAGCGAAGAAGAATTTCTAGCGGCCATGGCGCAACCTCCTTCAACATCGTCAGGAACCCAATCAAACGAACAACCGGCAATGCCCGACGCGCCGATGCCGCAAGATGCGGCTCTTGAGGAATGGATTCAATCCCAAGGCGGTTTTCAATCGTCCGATCCCAGCCAGGCCGGCGCCCCCGCCCTTGAGATGCTGGAGCAGCAAAAAAAATCTGAAAAACCGGCAGCTAATGGCGCCGCTGACAATGAGGAACTCCATGAATACGCCGATCCCAGCCTGCGTGCCCAGGAAAAAAAAATTGAGGCCAGCATTCCCGATTCCCACGAACGCGGATCGCGCAAAGAAAAAAGATTTTTTAAAGAACACCAATTAAAACTTGAAATTGACAAGCTGCCCAAGCGAGAGCTCCTGCTGGCCCCAATTCCGGAAAAACCCCAACCGCAGCCGGGGATCAAGCCATGATTATAAAAGTTGCGAGTTGCGAGTTGCGAGTTGCGAGTTTTGGAAAAACCGCTTGTCTTTCTTTTGTATTATTAACTCTAAACTCTAAACTCGCAACTCGCAACTCTTTTGCCGACATTTCAACCGGAACCAGCTTTAACAATATCCTCCAAAGCCAATGGTCCTATGCCTTTGAAAACGTCTATGGCGGTTTCTACCGGATGATTCCAGGTCCATCAGCCGCCATCGGCGAGCTTCGCGGCGACTATCCTGGGCTTGAAATCGTCACGGGAAATGAGGAGTATTATCCTCTCGGAGACGAGGTGAATGAAAGCCCGCTGGGGCGGTGGTTCATGTTTGCCGCCGATGGCCGCGTTATTTGGTGGAAGGACACGGAAAACGATGAAGCGCATTCCTCGCTTGGTTTTGCCGATATCAATGGCGATGGCCAGCCCGATATCGTTGGCGGCACCACATCCGGAAACCAAGTCCAATCATTTGACGGCAACACCAACTGGAATTGGAAAAACCCTCACAATGGCCATGTCTTGTCAACGCCGGCCCTAGCGCGCGTCGGCAACTCCGAATGGCGCATTTTTTCGGGGTCCTTTGATTATTCCGTTAAAGGGCTGCGCGGCACCACAGGGCAGTCCATTTGGCGCTTCGGCACAAGAGGACCCATTTGGTCATCCGCCGCGGTAGGCGACCTAGACGGCAACGGCGAGAAAGAAATCGTCATCGGTTCTGATGACGGCAATCTCTATTGCCTGGGATCAAGCACAGGGGCTCTGCGATGGTCGCGCAAGATCAACGGTGAACTCCGTGGTTCAGCCGCCTTGGCCGACTTGAACTCCGATGGTCAACGCGAAGTCATTGTGGGCACACCCTGGGTCTCCAGCGGCACGGTCCTCGCTCTCGATGCCAAGACAGGCGCGACGATATGGTCTTTCCCAACATCAGGCTCCCTCATTTCAAGCCCTGCAGTCGGCGACGTGGATGGCGACGGCCGTTTGGATATCGTGATTGGTTCCGGCGACGGCCACGTCTACTGCCTCAATAACGACGGCTCCTTGAAATGGACAAGTGATTTAAGATCGCCGATTTATAGCTCACCGGCCCTGGCCCCGCGCGGGCCCGGAAATAGACTCGATGTCTACATCGTTTCTTTCGCCGGGTATCTCTCCATTCTTCAAGGTGATACGGGCGTTTTGCTTGATTCCTTTAGAGCCTCCTACACGGCGGTTTCCTCTCCTGTCGTTGCCGATATCAATGGCGACGGGAAATTGGAAATTGTCTTCCAGGACCGCTTCGGCGACATCAATAAAATGCGGCGCGACCGCTTCTGGTGCGTGACGGATACGGGGTCCCAAGTCCCGGCATTTAGCAGACCCTGGCCCATGTTTCGCAGCAACCCCTCGCATACGGGAGTATTCATGGATAACGAAACGGAGCGCTTTGTCAATAAACCTGATCAAGAGCCCCCCCTCATCATGCACACTCCCATTGCCAGCCCCTGGCCCGATAACAATTCCATCACCGTCACGGCGCAAATCACGGACAATATCGGCGTCATCATGGCGGGTCTTACTTTTTGGGAAACAGGAACCCAGCGTTATAACACGATTCCCATGAACAGAATCGGGCTCAATACGTATTCGGCGGTTATCCCGTCTTTTTATTTGCAGGGCATTAGGAACAAATCACTCTCGTATTTTGTGGATGCCACGGATGACGCCGGCAACTACCCGCCCACAGGCCAAACCCCCGGGTCATTCAGCGCGCCCAACAAGGTCATGATCAATGACCTATCTTTCCCCTCGGCCACGATTTGGAATCCCAGAAACCAACAAATGCAGGGAAAAATCGCCAATTGGTCGGGTGGATTCTCGCCGGCCGATGTTGCAAAAGTCCAATTGCGGCTACAGAACCATGAAACAGGACTCTTTTGGTTCCCAGAAGGCTGGGGCCCGCAAGAAACCTGGTTTTCGGCCAATTATCTGCGTCTAGCGCATCAAAGCAACATGGCAGGCAATGGCTCCTGGCAACATCAAAGCGACGGTATCACATTCAAAAACGGTTCCCATTACACGCTCTGGTCTCGCGCCGTTGACAGTTCCGGCAATCAGGGCGCCGTCAAATCAACGGTTGCCTTCACCGCCGATACGGAGCCTCCCGCCATCAGCATCAGCGAACCCGAGGCAGGCACGACCTACTATGAAAACTTGACGCGCTTTAGCGGATCGGCCCGCGATGAGCTGTCCGGTCTTTCGTATATCTATCTTGTTATTAAGGACCGCACGCGCGGCCTCATTTGGGACGGCTCGACATGGCAGAGCTATTACGCCTATGTCCAACCCGCCCTTTCCGGCTCAACGTGGACCTACCCGGCGCCGGCTCTAGCGCCCATGCGCACGTATGAAATAACGGCATTCGCCATGGACAAAGCGCTAAACGGCAAAACTGTCACCGGCAAATTTTTCATTGATTCCTCCATGCTGCCCGCTCCCGAAAAAATATACGGGGGCTGGGCCTGGACCAGCGCGGATCACCTCGACCGTCAAATTTCCTGGCAATCCTCGTTAAGCACGGCCAACGTCAAGTCCTTTCGCGTGTATGTTCAAAATCCGGGCCAGTCATTTTTTACCCTGGAACGGGAAATTCCTGCGGGGTTGCAGAACTTTGAATGGTCCGAGCAATCCTCGGCCACGGTTGTTTTAAGCCGCAATGCCAACACCGGAACTTATACCTATACGTTGCGCCGTCCGGGAAACAATTGGCCCGTTGGCCGCTGGACCTTTCATGTGAAAGCCGTCAGCCGTGCCAACATCGAAGGCGATCCTTCCATTGACGCCTTTGTCGCGCATGCCGGGCCTTTAGACATCACCTCAACGCAAGGAGCGATTCCCGTGGTCGCTTTTCAGGGTCCCTTAAATGACCAGGCCGGCTATCTTAATATCGGCTTTTTCACCCAGCCCACCGCATGGTCCGCGGGGAGCAAAATTGTCGCCCAGCACAAAGGATCGGAAATTTTAGTGAACACGCTTGATGGTAAATCATCAACGGCGACGCTCAAAACAGGCACCACCTACTATGTTCAAGTCCTGAAAAAATTGAACGATCCGCAAAACGGAGAGACCGTCAGCTTAAGCCGCAACAAATGGGCCTTTATTTATGACCGAGAAGCTCCAGTGTCAAAAATCATTGAACCTGCCGGTCAAAGCATTTTAGGCTCCCTAGGACGAATTGCCGGAACAGCCGAAGACACCGGCAATGGCCTCTCGTCAGTGGCCCTCTCCATTCAACGAACGAAAGACTCTTTGTTCTTCAATGGCGGCGATTGGACTTCCACGGAAACCTTGATAGCGGCCCAAGGCGCATCGTCTTGGGAAATCCGGCTTCCCAGCAATTCATTTATCACAGAAAGTTCCTACATTATTCGGTCAAAAGCCAAAGACACGGCCGGCAACGAAGAGCGCGCTTCGGGAGGCGTTTCCTTTTCCATCGACCGCACGCCGCCGTCCACAACGATCACCCTGGAGGGCGCCCGCGGCGCCGATAACTTTTTTACCGGATCGGCCTACGTCACGCTCCAATCCTCGGACGCGTTGGCCGGTGTCGACAAAATCATGCTGCGCCTGGACAACGGTCCCTGGCAGGTTGACGCGGGAACCAATATCATAAGCACGGCCGGAAAACACGTCATTGAATACTACGCCGTGGACCGCGTGGGCAATGAGGAGGCGGTTCAAATGTCGTCGTTCATCCAGGACCTGACGCCGCCCGAAAGCGCCATCACCTTATTCAGCGATACGCTGGCGGCTGGAACCGCCAAGGATAACTTTTCCGGTGTCGCTGCGGTTGAAACGGCTCTACGAGATATCACGCTCGACAAATTTTGGAATCAGGAAACTTTTGCCTCCAATGATCCCGTTTGGCTGCCGCAAGAAGTCGCCAGCGGCGTTTGGACCATGAAAATCCCCGCGCTCACTCAAAGCCATAGCTACGAACTGCGCTCACGCGCCAAGGATCTCGCCGGCCTGACTGAAAACCCGGCAAAAATCGCTTACAAACTTTATGACGTGGCGCCCCCTGTTTCAGCGGTTCAAACGCCTCACGATCAATCCACCGTGCGTCTTTTCGATGGAATTTCCGGCACCGCCAATGATGCGGATTCCGGTTTGCAGCGCATTCTCATTTCGCTCAAACGCCTCTCCGATGGCAAGACGATGCATGCGGACGAATGGAACGACGATTATTTTTGGCACCAGATAGAAGGAAAGGAAAAGTGGTCCTGGGCTATGCCCGGAGGCCAAACCTTAGCGGAAGGCCGCTATGAAGCCGCTTCCCTGGCTGTGGATAAAAACGGCAATCTCGAAACAAATGCCAGCACCGTCACCTTCTCCTATGACGATACGGCGCCGCTAACCACCGCGCTTATCCAAGGAGCGGAACTGGTGGGCGAATACTACGGCGGGCCAATCCAAGTAATCCTCGCGGCCAAGGACAGCCTTTCGGGAGTTAACCTGACCCATTACCGCATTGACTACAACGCCGAATCGAGCTCATCGAACGCCGTGGTCCCTGATGATTCATTAGGATTCGGCTCCTGGAAAACCTATCAAGCAACACTCACGATCTCCAATTCCGGCGATCATACGCTGGAATTTTACAGCATGGACGCCGTCGGCAATACCGAGGCGAGCCACAAGGTCGAATTCAAAATAGATGCCGAAGCTCCTACCGCGGCGATTTCCCAGCCTTTATCTCAAGCGGCGCTTCAATCCCTCGCCTCCATAAATGGCACGGCAGCCGATGAGGCCAGCGGCCTCGCTCAAATTGAAATTTCATTGAAATCATTAACTCTAGGTCTAGGATTTTTAAACTCCGGCGCCGCCTGGCAAGACTCTCCAGCCTGGATATCAGCCGGCAAAAAATCCCCCTGGATGGCTGCCCTCCCCCTAGCGCTTCCTGAAGGCAGGTATGAAGCTTCAGTGCGAGCAAGCGATTTAGCCGGACACCTCACGCCACCATCAGCCGCAGCGGGATTTGCCATTGATCAAACTCCGCCAAAAAGCCAAGCTAAAATTTCGGGATTAGCGGCCAAAAACGGATGGTTCCATTCCGCGGTCACGGCCGGCGCCGTTTCCACTGATACGCTTTCGGGCGTGCGGCAAATTTTCTGCCGCATCAGCCCCCAAAAAATGTTCACATCGTGTGTTGATTCAAAAATTGTTGATGAAGGCACGGCGCTATTAGAATTTTACGCGCAAGACCAGGCCGGCAATGAGGAAACGCCTCAATCAGCGGCCGTCCCCATTGACTTAACCATGCCTGACTCAACAATTACAGGCATCTCGGCTCAAGAGGCCCGGGGCACGGCACAAGACGACGGCGGCTCCGGCCTTGAGATGATTGAGGCGGCCCTGCGCGATGCGACCGATGGGTCCTATTGGGACGGGCAAGGATTTGCTTCATCGCAGCCATCATGGATCGCCCTGCCGGCAACAAGTACTTGGCGCTTTTCCATGCCGCCGCTGGCATCGGGACACCGCTACGAATTTGAAACGCGCGCCGGCGACCGTTCGGGATGGGCCCAAGAATCGCCGGCCCATGCCGAATTTCTCCATGACATCACGCCGCCTCTTTCAAAAATCACCAAGCCCCTGGCGCAAAGCATTCAAAGCGGCCTCAAATCAATTCAAGGAACGTCCTCGGATGACGGGTCAGGCATCGCGGGCGTCGACGTTCAACTCAAACGATTGGCGGACAATACATTCGCCACGGCCAAGGGCTGGTCACAAAAGCCGTCATGGATCATGGCTGAAGCTTCCCTTGGACCATGGACCCTGGAACTTTCCTCGGCGCTACCCTTGACCGAAGGCCAATTCTCCGTCATGTCCCGGGCCAGGGACCTCAATGGCAACCTTGAGATTGACCCTGGCCCAATTTCATTTTCGATGGATACCACCCCTCCCCAAACAACCATCAACATTTCCGGCGTTAAGGGCTCCAACAGCTACTTCGCCGGCAATGTTTCCATCGTTCTTTCCGCGTCCGATTCGCTATCGGGAATACGCGAGACCCGTTTCAGGCTCGATGCCGGCTCCTGGCAAAACGATACCGGAACGATCACGGTTGAATCAGGCGGCGACCATGCGATTGAATTTTTCAGCGTTGATCAGGCAGGTCTCGAAGAAAAAATTTCTCTCCAAAGCTTTAGAATTGACCAAGAACGTCCTCTGGTAAGCATCCTCTGGCCGGCCACGCTAGAAGTGGTCACAGCCGCTGAAGAAATTAATATTTCCGGCAAAGCCTCTGATGCGGTGAGCGGACTTGAGCGGCTTGCCGTCACGCTCACAGAAATAAAAACGGTATCGCATGCTGATGATCACGATAAAAAATCATCGCCCGGCGAAGAACGCGGCGAAATTCAAACTCTTGCCGTTACCGTAGGCGCCGACGGCGCCTGGACCGCGCTCGTCAAAGGGATTAAAAGCGGATGTTCTTTTGAAATCAATGCCCAAGCCACTGATCGGGCCGGACTCGCCGATCAAACGTCCTCAAGGTTCAACACGGTCGCGCCCGGCGGCCACGCGCGAGCCTCCATCAAAAATCCCAACGAAGGCAAAAAGGTCAGCGGAAATGCCGTCACCATCATGGCCGAGGCCACGCAAAACACCAAAGGCGTTTTATTTCAATACCGCAACAGCGCCGACCGGACATGGACGGATATCACCTCACGCGATGACAAGCAGCCTTTCTCCGTGTACTGGAACGTCAGCGCGCTGCCCAACGGCACATACCATCTGCGCGGGGTAGCTTATGATTCTCAAGAGCTTCCCGATCTCGAACCTCCGTCAATTAGCGTAGAAGTGAGCGACGTCAATGCCGACGTCCATGAAGACGGCAATCCGGACGTGGACCCCAACAACGAACACCGCAAAACGGAAACGGTTAAGCCGGATGAAACCAAAGAAGTGGCCACGGCCGACGGCACTAAGGCGAAAATTCCCAGCGGCGCCGTCCCCAAGGAAGACAAAATAAAAATTAAGGCCCTTTCCGCCGCGAGCCTCCCCGCGCCCCTTCCGCCCGCGGAATCAGGCTTAAAAAGCGCCGGGGTTTTCCGGGAATTTACTTTTGAATCAGGACTTAAAACGTTTCAAACACCCATCACGCTCACGCTCCCGTATTTGGATGAAAATAATGACGGTTATGTGGATGGGACGGACATCCATGAATCTGAATTAAGACTGTATTATTTTGATGAGGCGTCTCGTCAATGGATGCCGGTGACAACCATGGAGCGCTTCACCGCGCCGGCCACGCGCGTTACATCCGGAGGAAGCGTTATTCTCTCGCATGACGGCAAACGCATTGAAGCCCAATTGAATCACTTCACGCTATTCGCCCTCTTCGCCGCGCGCCTGGCCGCCACGGCTGCCAACGTCATCGTTTACCCCAATCCGGCCATTGTGCCTCAAGGCATGCGCTTGATCGCCTTTGACGGCCTGCCTGCTTCGGGAAAAATACAAATTTACTCCATTGCCGGACGTTTAGTGAAAGAGACGGAATATGGCGCTTTGAACGCCGGGCGTTGGTCTTGGAATCTAACAACGGACCAAGGAGAAGAAGCCGCTTCGGGAGCGTATCTTTATGTCGTCACGGACACTAACGGCGTCTCGACGCGAGGCAAACTCGCCATCGTTCGATAAACTATCATCTTATTGATCTTCGCATAAACACTGGAGACGCATCGTTTTGTTATTGCCAGGATCGCCGAAGCAACCCGCGGCAATCCCGAAGGTTGCAAGGAGCGAAGCGACATGGCAATCCCATAAAAAAGAATTTTTCGATGAAATTGCTTCGCTACGCTCGTAATGACAGACCGGACATATCCGTTGCCTAATTC
>JACQPE010000027.1 GCA_016207685.1 Elusimicrobiota bacterium
AAAGAAAAAAATTAAATTTTTATCAGTGTCATTGCCAATTCCCTATTCCCTATTCTCGATTCGATTATGAACGATCACGAGCTGCTGTGGGCGGTTTTTGGCGTTATTGTGACGACCGTTATGGTTATTGATCTTGCCGTATTAAACCGAAGAGCTCATGAGATTTCATTACGGGAGGCGGCTCTTTGGTGCGCGGCGTGGATGGCATTGGCATTGGGTTTCGGAGGCGTTGTCTATTGGCAGCTGGGCCTGCACAAGGCGCTGGAATTCTTGACGGGCTACATTATTGAATACTCCCTGTCCATGGATAACATGTTCGTGTTCATTATGATTTTTAGCTATTTTGCGGTGCCGCCACAGTATCAGCCGCGCGTGCTGCATTGGGGCATTTTGGGCGCCATTATCATGAGAATGATATTGATTTTCGCGGGCGTGGCGCTTATCCATACCTTTGAGTGGATCATGTATATTTTTGGGGCGATTTTGATTTTTACGGGCATTAAGATGGCTTGGGACGACGGCGGCAAGATGGATCCATCGAAAAATCCCGTATTGAAATTGTTTAAGAAGCTCATTCCTTTCGTGGATCATTTCGAGGGGCAAGCCTTTTTCACGCATCGCCACGGCTCTTGGCGGGCCACGCCGCTATTGGCCACGGTTTTAGTGGTGGAAGCGTCGGATTTGGTTTTTGCCATAGATTCAATTCCTGCTGTGTTGGCGATTTCCACGGACCGCTTGATCGTTTATACGTCCAATATTTTTGCCATTATGGGCTTGCGGGCTCTCTATTTTTTGCTCTCCGGCATTGTGGGACTGTTTCGTTACTTAAAAATTGGCATTTCCGCTATTTTGTGTTTTGTGGGTGTTAAAATGATTATGGCGCATTTTTATAAGGTGCCGCTTCCGGCGTCCCTAGGAGTGATCGCAGGGGCGCTTGCGGTTTCTATTTTGGCTTCGGTGTTGATTCCGGAGAAAAGAGGGCATGATTGATGGCGCGGGCCGCCGTGTTTCCTGTTCTGGAGTTCTCGATTAACAGAGACAACGCCGCTTATCAAACAAACAGCTGCTACCACAAGAATTTGGCTGCGGAGTTGAAAAACCGATTGGGTAGTGTGGAAAAAGGCGGCCCGTCCCAGGCTGTTGAGCTTCATCGAAGGCGCGGGAAGTTAACCGCGCGCGAGCGTGTCGCTAAAGTTTCCGACCCGGACACGGAATTTTTGGAACTTTCCGCATTGGCCGCGTGGGGGCAATACGATAATCAAATTCCCTCGGCCGGCATTGTGACCGGCATTGCTCGCGTGGCGGGCCGTGAAAGCGTGATCGTGGCCAATGACGCGACGGTTAAAGGCGGGACGTATTATCCGGAAACGATCAAGAAGCATTTGCGCGCCCAGGAGATCGCTTTGGAAAATCGCTTACCCGCGATCTATCTGGTCGATTCGGGAGGAGCCTTCTTGCCGAGGCAGGCGGAAGTGTTTCCGGACAAGGAGCATTTTGGCCGGATTTTTTACAATCAGGCGATGATGTCGTCCCAGGGCATTCCTCAAATTGCCGTGGTGATGGGGCTTTGCACCGCGGGCGGCGCTTACGTGCCGGCCATGGCTGATGAATGCGTTATTGTGCGCGGCACAGGCACGATTTATCTGGGAGGGCCGCCGCTGGTCAAGGCCGCCATCGGCGAGGATGTTTCAGCCGAGGATTTGGGCGGCGGTGAAATGCACAGCTCCATTTCAGGTGTGACCGATCATTTGGCGGACAACGATGAAGAAGCGCTCTCCATTGCCCGGCGCATTGTGGAGACCTTGGGGCAGCCATTGGCCCCGGCGCCTTTTATCGAGGAGCCCAAACATCCCGCAAGCGAACTTTACGGCATTGTTAATGATGATTTGCGCCGTACCACGGATATTAAAAAAGTGATCGCCTGCCTTGTTGACGGCTCGCGATTTTTGGAATTTAAGGCCAATTACGGGCGGACCTTGATTTGCGGTTTTGCCCGATGGGTGGGGCATCAGGTGGGCATTGTAGCCAATGAAGGGGTTCTTTTTTCCGAATCCGCCATGAAAGGCGCGCATTTTGTCGAGCTATGCGGCCAGCGCAGACTGCCGCTTGTTTTTTTGCAAAACATCACGGGATTTATGGTGGGCAAAGAAGCGGAGCAAGGCGGCATCGTCAAACACGGAGCCAAGTTCGTTCAGGCGGTCTCAACCGTTAATGTTCCCAAATTTACGGTGATGATCGGCGCTTCCAACGGCGCGGGCAATTACGCGATGTGCGGCCGCGCTTACGGCGCGCGGTTTTTGTTTACCTGGCCCAATGCGCGCATTTCGGTCATGGGCGCGGAGCAGGCGGCTTCGGTCATGGTGACCATCAAAGAACAGCAATTGCAGCGCGAGGGGAAAACATTGACCCCCGAAGAAGCCGAGGCCATTAGCCGCCCTGTGCGCGAGCAATATGAACGCGAAGGCAATCCTTATTACGGCAGTTCGAGGCTTTGGGATGACGGCATCATTGATCCCGCAGACACGCGAAAAGTGATCGGGCGCTGCTTGGGTTTAGCCGCCCCTTGCCTTGGTCCGGCCAAGTATCCTGTGTTTAGGATGTAAATATATGCGTCCAAAGACCATAGTCCATAGTAAAAAGTCTCTAAATTTAGATTTTGAGAATCAAAATTTTTTGTCTCCGACTTTGGACTTTGGACCCCGCGTCGCGGCGCGGGGCAGGCTTTGGGCGTTGGACTAATCTATGTCTTTCTCCCGTTTGCTCGTCCGGCAGGAAGGTTCATTATTACGCGTGACGCTGAACCGTCCCGAGGTTCGCAATGCCATGGACGAGCAGACTTTGGATGAGTTAACCTCGGTTTTTAAAGGTTTGGCTCAAGATAAGTCCGTGCGCGCGGCCGTGCTCTCGGGCGCAGGCGCTGATTTTTGCGCCGGGGCGGATATTAACTCCATGCAGCGGGCGTCAGCCTACACGAAAGTCAAAAATAAAAAGGAGGCCCAGCGGCTTTTGGGCATGTGCCGCGCGGTTGACGAGGCCGCGGTTCCCGTCATCGCGCGGGTTCAGGGCAACTGTTTCGGCGGAGGCTTGGGACTTGTGGGCGCCTGTGATTATGCGGTGGCGAGCGATGACGCCAGGTTTTGCTTTTCGGAGGTCAAGTTGGGAATTATCCCGGCGGTTGTGTCCACTTTTGTGGTTCCCAAAATCGGCATCAGCCAGGCGCGGCGGCTTTTTTTGAGCGCTGAAGTCTTTGGCGCCGATAGGGCGCGCGAGGTTGGGCTTGTTCATGCGGTCGGCATTCGGGAGAATCTCGATGACGCCATATCGCAGATTAGCGAGAGCATCATGAGAAATGCTCCTTCGGCCGTGCGCGCGGCCAAGGCGTATCTTCGCGCGATTTTAGAAATGCGCCGCGCGCGGCGGATTTCTTACAGCGTTGGCGAGCTCGTCAAGGTGCGCTCCGGCTCCGAAGCCAAAGAGGGCTTTGCCGCATTTCTAGAAAAACGCCCGCCTGCTTGGAACAAATGAGTTCCAAGTTTGAAGCTCCAAGTTCGAAGTATAAAATTCAAATTTATCTTATTCGAACCCCTGCCCCCTTTTGATGATTCGTCTAACCGAAGTCGGACCTCGCGATGGTTTGCAAAACGAAAAGTCTATTATTCCATTGGAAACCAAGGTCGCGTTTATTAACACGCTGTCGCAAACAGGATTGAAAGAAATCGAAGCAGGGGCTTTTGTCTCCGCCAAAGCGATACCTCAAATGGCAGATTCAGATGAAGTTATTAAGCGCATCGATCGGGCCCCGGGGGTGATTTATAGCGCCTTGGTGCCCAATGAGGCAGGATTGGATCGCGCCTTGACCGCCAAAGTTGACAAAATCGCGGTTTTTACCGCCGCTTCTGAAACTTTCAATCAGAAAAATATTCGCGCTACGATCAAAGAATCCATTGAGCGTTTTAGGCCGGTTATCAATCGAGCCAAAGCCGCGCGTTTGGCTATCCGCGGATATGTCTCAACCGCGTTTCATTGCCCTTATGAGGGAGCGGTCGCGCCGGAAAGAGTTTTGCCGGTGATTGAGGAATTATTGGCGCTGGGAGCGGACGAGATTTCCATCGGTGACACGATTGGCAAGGCCAATCCCGATGAGGTGCGCGCACTTTTGGAATTAACGCTTAAAAAATTTTCCGCGGTCCGGGTTGTTCTGCATTTCCATGATACTTACGGCCGGGCCATTGAAAATGCTTTGACCGCCTGGAAAGAATTTGGCGTTACGGGTTTTGACGCGTCAGCCGGAGGACTGGGCGGCTGCCCTTATGCTCCGGGCGCCTCCGGAAATGTGGCCACTGAAGACTTGTTGGAAGTTTTTAAAAAGCAGGGAGCGGAAATTCCGGCCCAGTCTTGGGCTGCGGCCAATGCGGCCCAAGCGCTTGCGAATCATTTGGATCATCCGCTGCGCTCTCGTTGGGCCAAGAGTAATGAGCCGCATGGTTAATCCAAAATTTTTTTCTTGGAGCCCTTGGGTATCAAGGAGATTCTTGCTCTGTCGGGCCATGCCCAAGACCCTTTTTTGCCGGAGAAAATTTTCTTGGAAATAGCGCCATTCTTTCCCGGCTCAAAACGCGCCTGTTGAGCTTCAGGAAAAAATTATTAGATGCCACTGTCGACAAAAGCGCGCCGGCGTTGAAATTATGGTGTTAACAAAGAGTCATAATCGAAATAAATGAGAAAGTCTGCGTTAGGTTTCTTTTTGATGGCCGGCATTTTTAATTTTAAAGTCGCGAATTCTGAAGAAACCGCGCCCCAGGCTTCTGCGTCAACCGGCGCCGTTAAAAGCCGGGCTGCGACGACTAAGCCGGAGTTGGTGACATTTAAGGCGAGCGACGGCTGGACCATCACCGCAATGTACGCGGCCCCGCGCAAGGGCAAACCTGTTTGGATTTTGGTTCATGGCGTGGGCGCCGGCAAGGGAGAGTGGGGAAAGTTCGCGGCCAAGCTCTCGGCTTTAGGGCACGGCGCCCTGGCCATTGATTTGCGGGGGCACGGCGAGAGTCTGAAAGGACCCGGTGAACGCCTGATTAACTACGAAATTTTTGATGTGACCGGGGATTGGCCGCATTGCCTGCGAGATTTAGAGGCTGCGGTCGTTTATCTTAAGACCAGCGCTATTGGGTTAAAGCGCATCGGCGTCATGGGAGCCTCGATAGGAGCCAATCTGGCGTCCCAATTGGCCTTGGCGCATCCTGAAATAACGCGGGTGGCGCTTTTATCACCAGGAGTGGATTACCGTGGCGTCGAATGCGTTAAGGATATCCCAGGACGCAAACCCCTTTTAGCCGCTTCTTTGAGTGATGGCTATTCCTACCAATCCGTTGTCGCGCTAACGCGTTCCATGAAAGATGCGTTATTTTTTCAAGCCATGAAAGGCCACGGCGTTCAAATGTTCGATGACCCTGATTTCCTCAAGAAATTGCTAGAGTGGGTTAAGCAGGCTGCTCCGTAAATCGATACTACCAATTTTTTACCAATTTATATAAATTTGGTAGTTGAAATATAATAATTATCTATTTATAATAATTGGTAGGTAATAAACATGACAA
>JACQPE010000031.1 GCA_016207685.1 Elusimicrobiota bacterium
AATTATTTTTTTAAAATTTTCCATGCTATAGTTATGACATCCGTAAAATTTAAATGTAAATTAAGATCAATGCCATTTAGTCAAGGAAACGGTTGCGTCATTCCGGTGGCAATCTCATAAAAGGAAATTCGCATTGAGACGAGGTCTCTCGCGCGGGGGTCGCGCCGCTTGGATTGGCCGGGAAATTATCACGCACAACCTCATTGAGATGGCCCGCGCGGGACCATGGCGCAAGCGCGGGGCGTTTAAGATGAGAAACGGAAAAAGAAAAAGAATTAAGGCAGAGGCGTGAGTTTCCATTTTACCTGCGGTCGTATTGAAACATGAATTTTTCACTGGGAACCAATTAAGCTGGGTGCCCCCCGAATTCGTAAATTCATTTTAGGGGTTTTGTTTTTATCTATTTTTAGGCAGGCGGCATCCGGCGCGGTTTTGGATTTGGCGTTGGAAATTATCCAAACAACGCCGTCTCTGGCTCTTGAGTCGAAACTTTTAGAAATCGTGCCTGTTGTGGTCAGCGACGACTTAATGGATCATGAAGTGGCGCGCTATGAATGGGGAAAAGTTTTAATCAGCGATGACCGTTTGAGTCGTGAGGCGCGGGATTCTCGAGGAGATGAAGCATCGGCTGCGGCGCATTTGGCCTCAAGTGTTGCGCATGAATTACGACATGCGCTCAATCAACAGTTATTGCCGCGCATCACCAACTCCATCGAGGAAGAAACGAGCGCTTTTGCGAGCGAGATGGCTGCTTATGCTGAAATTAAAAATAACAACCCTCAGGCTTTTGAGGGAAAACAAACTTCTTTGACGAAATATTCCCGTGGGTTGTGGAAAGTCTGGCGCCGGCAAGGGCCGGACGGCTTAAGGAGTTGGGTTAAAGAGAGGTATTTCATTTCCAGCGTTCAAGACGATTTTTATTGGGATGCCCGGCGCCAAGAACGCGTCTACTTAACAGGCGCGCTGGATCGGTTGCCTTTGAATATTCTGTCTTATGACGAAGCTGATCATGCGTGCGATGCGAGCAATTCCAGGAGGGATTGCTTGCGTTCCAAAGGATTTCCTCCGACGTTGGAGGATTGGATCAAACTTTCGACCCATGGGCTCATTTCAACCAGGATAGACGCCTTCGATGCAATTCGACGGCAAGAGCTCAAAGAGCAGATGCTTCAGTGGGACAGACCAGCGAGCCGAGAGGTGATTCTTGAATTTTATCGCCAAGAGGATTGCCGCGCTTGGTCTTTGTGGCGGCAGCATTTTCCTGATGAGAAGTTGCCCTCAAATCCTCCCCAGTATTGCCGAATTTTCCAAAAAAATCCGGATTAAAAAATCCATTCGGCCTTGTTTTTCTCCTCCTCAAAAAAATCTTGGACTCTCTTAAGCGCAGCCGGCTCCATCCCGGCTTCCCGCGCGACGCTTTTAAAAGTTTTAAATACTTGAGCGCGAACATCGCCGTCCCCGTCGCGGGCTAAATCGAAAACCAAATCCCAGGCCGCGGGCAAACGAACCTGGCACAAAGCCGGAACAACCATCACGCGCACCATCGGGCTTTTGTCCTGTGAAAGTTGCCGCAAAAATTTGATTCCTTCGGATGCGGAGCTTTGGCATAAGGCCTTGGCTTGCGAAGCGATGCGGGCCTGCAATTGGGGTCTTTCTTCCGGGCTGATATGAATCAAGCTCTCCAATATCTGCTTTTTCTGAAGTTTAACTTCCACGGCAATAATTTTTTTGTTTTCTTTGGTGGATGGCGTTCTTTCCTCATCGGACACGCTTTTAAGTTTCGCCGTGGGCACGCTTTTTAATTCCCGGCGCGCCTGGGTCTCAAGACGCCGGGCTTGCGCTTCAATGCGCTTTCGATCATTTTGGACGGCCGCCGGAGGCGGGACCTCCGCAGCGGCAGGCGCCCCTGCCAGTTTTGCGGTGGGCGGGCCCTGAACTTCCTGTCGCGCCAGCACATCGTTCAAAAGCCGGCCTTTCTCCGCTTGGAGTTTTTTCACGGCCTCTTCCAGATGAGATGCCTGCGCCTCCAAGGCCATTTGACTGCTCTTTGTTTGACGCTCCATGAAACGCCTCATGCGCCAATTGACCGCCACGGCTCCACCCACAATGGCGATCATGATCAATAACACGGCCGCAACCATCTCCCGGCGCGTCAATCCCAAATTTGGATCCTGTTGAGATGCGGCGGGCGTTTTTGCCTGAAGTGGCGCCATGATTAAAGCCGCCGGCGCCGGTGATTTTTGAAATGACTTCAACGCTGAATATCCCTGTTGATCCGCGCTCCGGCTGGGTTGACTTTTTTTAACAACATCGGATTTGGCGGCTCTTTGCAAAAATTTTGACGGCGCAATCGTTGATACGGCAAAAGGCGCCTCCCGGGGAAATGCCTTCTGGGCGCGCGAACGATACAACTCCGCTGATTCCAAATCTCCGCCCGATCTTTGAATGCGGATCATTTCTTCGTAAGAACGCTTTAAAATGCGCTCGGCTTTTTGGGTCTCAAGCCCCGATTCAACGGCCAAGGTCAACTCTTGAATCGCCTCCTTATATTCCTGTCTTAAATAATGCGCCAACCCCCGGTCAAAAGCATTGCTTGGCCCATCCGCGTCCTCTGACATTTCAACAATCGCAGGGGGCGCCGGGGGCGCTATTTCACCGGTCCTGTCAGCGCCTTGGACCGGCCACGCAACCACCATAATCCAAAAACCAAATATCACTTTAACAACTCCTCAATAACGATTAAAGTCCGGCGAAAAAGACGGACCGCCTCGTCGTTGTCCGGATTGGCCTCAATGGCTTTTTTAAGCCGCTTCAACGCCAAATCATAACGGCCTTGGGTAATATCAATTTGAGCCAATGCCATCATTTCAATTTCGCCGGCCGCAGGATCATTCTTTATTATTTTAAGGGTAGATCGGGATGATTCCAGCGCCTCTTCATAATCTTTCGAGTGGTAGAGGGCGATCGCCCTTTCCCGGGCTGAAATAGCCATCGCTTGATCGCGCAATTCTTGGAGCTTGGCCTTTAACGCCACCAAATCCGGATGTCCCGGAGAGAGCAGCAAAAGCCGCGTCAATCGCTGCTCGGCGCGGTCCAAATGGCCATAGCTTAAATCGCTTGAAATCTCATCCAAGGACATCTTCCATCGCGGGCCGCTTAACTCTTGGACCATGAAGCCTTGGCGTTGCGCTTCACCGAAAAGAGCAGCCAATTCCGCTTCTTTAGCGTTAATACGCGTCCATTGGTCATTGAGACTTTTTTCAGCCAAAGGACCCACATAGCCATACCTAAACGTGACGCCCAAACGATGCGTCAGCCCGAGCGCCTGCCACAGAGCCGCATAATCGAATGAAATCGGGCCGTTTTTAAGGCCGAAGCCAACCGATAATTCCCTGGAATTGGCGCCCATGCGAAACAAAAATGACGGCGCTCTGACCATCGAGAGCTCAAAACCTGCGCCCATGCGCCAAAACTGAAAAGTCCCAAAAGGTTTAATCCATGCCGCCTCCGCCGTCACCATGCAAAGGCTCCCTCTCGCCGTTAATCGCGCTGATGGCGCCAAACGAAACGTCACGGGAAAACGCTCACGTTCGTCATCCAATCTTATTCGAGGCTGAACCAAATTTTGCGCCAAAATTCCGATAGACCAGCCCCCGCCGTCGTCACGAAATTTCAATCCCGCGTCCAAACCCAAAGCGGCGCCGGAGCGCTCATCAATCGTTTGATAAACCGTCTTAAAGGAAAATCCGGCATGGGCCTGGTGGGTTACGCGCTCCGCGTAAGCCAAGGCAAAGGCAAAATCTTGCTCGCTGAAGCTTCCGGCATTCCGGCCCAACTCATCGGTTTTTTCAGCTTCACCGGAGGCCAAATGAAGCATTGAGAATCCGGCGAAACGGCGCGAACCGAGGGGATGGCTCAATGAAACAGCGGCATACCGGCCGGCTGCAACAAGAGGCGCCGCCATCAATGTCGTTTCAGCCTGATGGGAATGGGCCAGACCCGATGGATTGGCGGCCGCGGAATGGCTGCCCTCGCTCGCGGCAAGCGCCGAACCCATCGCCGCCTGGCGCGCGTCAGGCGCCAAAGAGCTTAACCACTCCCCAGGCAGCCCTCCGTTCTGTTCATGACTCAAAAAATCCCAATAATCCCCAAAAAGTATCCGGCCGTTTAAAAGCACAATGGCAACAATCGCCGTCCCTGCGTATCTGACCCATTCGTCAATCGCCATTCTGCGGGAATCCTCCGGCCTCCGGCCGGACCGCGTCCTTGGAAATCTGCGGAAAGGGCGAAATTTAAAACTCACTTGACAACTCCGATGCGGCGGATTTTGCCGGACTTGCCTTGCGAGGACTCGGCCTCAATTTCAGCCAAATAAACACCGTTGGCCACGACGGCGCCCGTGCCATTGCGGCCGTCCCAGGCCACCTCGTTCGATGACCCTGCCGATGAGCCTTGGCCGCCGGAAGCGCCGGCATCGAATTCCAAAACGCGAACCAAATCGCCCGACAAGGTATATATTCGGATGGTGACTTTACTGTCTTGAGTCAAGGTGTAACGAATTTTAGCCGGACCTCGGGCCGGGTCAAACGGGTTGGGATAACTGGTCACTCCGGAAAGCGCCTCTGCAAAACCTGCCGTTGCCGCCAAAGTAAACACGGAAAAACCGGATACCTGGGCGCTCACTGTTTTTCCGGATGAATCAAACTCTTGCGCTCCAGGCACAATTTCCCAGCGGTTCCGGCTTTCATTTAAACGGGCGACTCTTAAATGCTCCGGCGCGGCCAAAAATCCATCGGGTTTTGAATCGCCGTTGACATCCGAAAAACCCAACGTCACCCACGCTGAAACGTTATCGGAGGACAACTCCCGGCCCGACTCATCCTTAAGCTTAACTTGCCAAGCGGTCTCTCCCATGACTTCATAATAACGGTCGGCCAACGCCCAAGAACGCGCCGTCTCAAGAACTTGAGGCATGACATCGGAGGCGTTCTGAAACGCCAAATAGGCCCCGTCGGACAGGCCGCTCGAAATCCTAACGGCCAATTTTCCATCTTTGCTCTTGGAATGGCTCCTGCTGAATAAAAATTTTTTAACCTGGCTGCGCTGTTCGCGCCCCAGAGAATCCCGGGCGTGAACTTGCCAATAGTACGCCGTTGAGCTCCGAAATAGGCTCGCGGAGGGCGTCAGCGTTAAGCCTGTAACCGAACTGCGGCGCGCTTCCCCGCCCAAAGACGCTTGGGTGCCATAAAACACGGTGTAGCCCACCGGCGGCGACAGTCCTGATGGCGCCTTCCACTCAAACACCAAATCAAAAAGACTGGGATAATCATCATTAAGAGGCCTCGTTAACCTGATGGATTGATCCGGCTTAACCACCGCTTCAAACACGGGGGTGGCCGCCGAACCCGTCAATGGGGGGCGTCCCGAATCCGTGGCCACCACTTTTATTTGATACGTTGATAAATTATCAAACCCCCAACGCGTTTCAAAAGAAAGGCTGTCCAACGTGACGCTGGTGGCCGTCAAATCATAAGCAGCCACCGCGGCGATCGAGGCGCCACCGTCAATGGAAAGATAGACGTTAAACAGATGCGTATCAAAAGCATTAGGATCGCGAACGCTCCAGACGACGGTTAAATCTCCCTCGATTTTTTGACCCGATGCCGGGCCGGTCACGATCGTCACCACCGGCGCTTCGTTCACGTTGTCAAAACGAATCAGCCCCGGTGACGCAGCCCAAAAGGAATACCCCGAGGCATCAAGAGCCGTAATTATCACGCGGTAATCCGTGGCATTGGGAACCAAACGTGAATCCCAAAAATACGATGTTGCCGAACGGCTTAACCCCGAAGCGATCATGACCTCATAGCTCGCTTGGCTCTCTTTCGTTAATCTCAATGAAACGTATAGCGCATCAGAGGCATTGGCGTCATCGGAAAACCAAGTAATCGTGGTCACGCCGACCAAAATCTCGCCGCCCACCGGAGCCGACAACGCCACGGTCGGCGAGGCATTGGTCATCGCATAGGGGCTTGACATGGACAAACCGGAAAGATTGCCCAATTCATCCTCTGTTTTGATGGCCAGGTAATAAGTGGTTCGATCTTCCAGACCCAAGAGAGAAGTCGTCATCGCCTGGCCGGAAGCAGCGGAAAAAAGCCCGCTTTGTTCCAAAGCCGCCTCCCAGAGTGCTTCGCTGGAGATTAGGCCGGAGCTTGAATAGCGGATCCGGTAGCGCCCTCCTGAAACCGCACCCTTATCATCACCTGGAAACGCCCAAAAAACGAGCAAGGAATGATTCCCCGTGGACTTATCAACGCCCAACTCCGTCACCGGCGCGGGCGGCGTGCGCGTGTCAATGCTCAAAACAAAGACATGGCTCCAATCGCCCAATAGACCGGCCTTGTCTTTGGCGCGGACTCTCCAATACCATAAACCTTCAGCGATCGCGAAAATATTTTGAGCGTCCGCCAGACCGGAACCTGCGAACGTGGCGCTTGAAAAATCAACTCCCGTGGAGATCTCGATGTTATAGGACAGCGGGATGTCCCCCAGTCCATCAGGGTCGGCGGCCACCTGCCACTCAAACGTCACCGATGTTCGATTAAGCCTTGTCCCGGATGACGGCGACAGCAAAACAGGAATCGACGGCGCGCGGTTGTAACTCACGTCAAATGAGTTCACTGTTGAACGATCCGCAGGATTGCTTGCGCGCAACAGCGTTTTCATTTTTAAATAGCGCGTGTTCATGGCCTGGGGCCAGATCGCGGTTGACGCGCCCAGCGGGTCATAATAACTCTGCGTGCCGCCGCCAGGCCCCCGAAACGCGTCAAAATTCACCCCATCCGATGAAACAGCCAACTGGATCAACGTTTCAGACCCCATGGGTTTCGCTCCTACCGAAGCGTTGACGGCGCCCCACGCAAGGGCGGTGGTTCCTGAAACGCTTTGACTGGAACTCACGCAGGAACCGCTCGATCGCCACAAAAAAGTCCACAATGAACCCACGACTTGGTTGTCGCGCTGGCCCGCAAAAAGCATGGTCCGCCCACGGGACGGATCATAGGCCATCCCCGAACCAAAACGCCCCGGAGGCACGTCATTGTTGGAGGAAAAAAATTGCCGCCAACGGGCCGCGTCCGCTTCTAAAAAATAAAAATCGCCCAAATTTCCCTCATTGCGCCCGCCGAAGAGGAGCGCCGCTTGAAGTTCCGGATCATAAGACATAGCTGCAAAGGCGCGCGAGGGCGGGGCGCTTGAAACGGAAAGTTGGCTCCATGAAAAATTTTGAGCGTCAAAAAGCCAGGTGTCTTGAAGATAGGCTCCCGTTAAAGCCGATTGCCCGCCGAAAAGAACGGCTTTATTCAAAACCCTGTCATACGTCATCGCTGCGCCCCGGCGGTCTTGAGGCGCGGCAGATGGGTTATAAAAAGACCAACTCGATGCCGGCAAGTCATAAACCCACATTCCGCCACCTTGCCCGCCGCCGGTTAAAACCACGCGGCTTGACGCTCCAACATAAACCATGGCGGGTGAAAAAAGATTAGCCGGCGGCGCGTTGATGGTGGCCAAACGGCTCCAAGAATTCAAGGCCACGTCGTAGCTCCAAGTTTCCTGATCTGATGAGCCGCCCGCCAAAATAAATTGACTCCCGGCCCATGCCAAAGCATGACCATAACGCGCCACGGGCGCCGTGGCGGGAGAGACATTCCTCCATCCTGAAGTCGAACTCCAAACCCAGGTGTCGCCCAAGGCCTGCCCCTGCGCGCCGACGCCGCCAAAAACAACAGCCAAACGCCTAATCTCATCGTAAGCGAACCCCGGCAGCGACCGCTCGGCAAGCGGCGTTGTTTCAATATCCCATCGAGCCTTCAGGGTGAGCCGGCCGCTGAAATCTGTTTCCAGGGCCGGGCAGGAATTAAGATCAAAACTTCCGGGACCAAATGACAAGCTGCCGCCCGCGGCCCATGTGGCCATGGGCGCCAAGGCGAAGAAAAAAAGACCGGCATCTCTGACCCACGACATAAAACATCAGCCGTTCCCAAAAATATCTTGAAGTTTCCCAATGATCATTGACACAGGAAACGGTTTTTCCAAATAAGCAGCCACCGCCAAATCTTGACGCAACTCCATGAATTCTTTCATGTAGCCCTTGCCGGTGATAATGACAACGGGAACGCTCGCCCATGCCGGATTTTCCTTAAGCTTTTGATGGACGGAGAATCCGTCCATCTTGGGCATCATCACATCAAGCAAAATAGCGTCAGGCAGCGCCTGGGCGATTTTAGCCAGCGCCTCAAGGCCATCTTTGGCTTCGTCAATCGAATACCCGGCTCGCTCAAGCGCCGTGCGCAGCACAAAGCGAACATCCGGCTCATCATCAACAATGAGAATCTTTTTATCAGGCATTGCCCTGTTCCTTTGTCTGAACCTTTGGCAGCGACACATGGAATCGGCTGCCCTCGCCAAGCTTGCTTTCAATCCAAACCGCGCCTCCATGCAAATCTACGATGCCCTTGACGATCGCCAGCCCAATTCCCGAACCGCCCGCTTCGCGCGCAAGGGAGCCGTCAACCTGATAAAAACGGTCAAAAATTTTCGAATGCTCCTGCGGGGCCACACCGATGCCCGTGTCCCAGATAATCATCTCCAACATCGCCTCATGATCCCGAATTTCGATACCTACCCGGCCGCCCGATGGCGTAAATTTAACGGCGTTACCCACCAAATTGGTCAACACCTGCCGGATTTGTCCGGAATCCGCCTCGATGCGCCGGCCGGAAGCCTCTCTCTTTAAAGGCGCCGCAACAACGCCCCGCTGCGTGAACAAAGGCGATAACGATTCCATCACTTCCTGGGCCAGGTCATGAAGACTCACGGATTTAAATTCAGGTTTCAACGTCCCGCGCTCCAATTTGGCAAAATCAAGCACATTGCCGATTACCTGTCCCAAGCGATCCAAATTATTCTCAATGACTCCAAGCAGTTTCCTTCGTGTTTGATCCAATCCCGACGCCAAATCAACGCGTAATAAATCAAATGCTCCCCGCGTTGAAAAAAGCGGCGTGCGCAGTTCATGGGAAACATTCGACACGAATTCGGATTTTAGCCGGTTAATTTCTTCATAGCGCGCAAGCTCTTCCTTCATGGCGGCCATTTCTTTCTTTTGCGCGTAATGCTGCAAACAACGCCGCGCTTTAACAACGAGATTCAGGGGGTCGAATGGTTTTCCCATGTAATCGCACGCGCCCATCTTCATGCAGGCAACGGCTCCCTCAATGCTGGGGGCCCCCGTAATAACGTTAACGCAGACCAAGGGATCCCTTTCGCGTGCCAGACGCGCCAATTCCTCCCCTCTCAACGAGGGCAAATTAAGATCGGAAAAAATAACGGCATAGTCGCCGCGCTTGATCAAATCTAAAGCCTGCTTTCCGTCGCCGGCAAAATCAACCAGCATTCCTTCCTTCCCAAAAAAACGCTGCCAAACGTAAATCAAACTTTCTTCATCATCCACGATCAGAATCCTTGAGGCGGAGCCCTTGGATGACATGTTCGCTGGTTCAGCCATGGATAACCCCCAAGGATCTCACCAATTCGATAAGCTTCAACAAATCAACAGGCTTATACAAAACGGCGTTAACGGGCGCTTTACCAATGGCTCCGTCTCCAATTTCTTCGCGTTTTCCCGTCACCAAAATAATGGGCACATCTTTTAAATTGGGATCTTTGCGGACGTGTTGGCAAACCTCAAAACCGTTCATGCCGGGCATCATAATGTCCAAAAATATCAAGTCCGGCTTCTCTTGAAAAAGCGCCTCCAGCGCCTCCTTGCCATCGGCGGCGCTCGTCACTTGGCAGCCTCTGGTTTCCAAAAAAATTCTCAAAAGCTGTAATTGCAAAACATCATCTTCAGCGATGAGGACACGCAAACCCAAAAAAGGCTGGATTCCTGTGGTTTCCCGGCGCAACTTGAGCGATCGCTGGATGGCGCCCTCTAGCTGGGCCATCTCAAAAGGCTTCTCCAGATAAGCTTCAGCGCCGAGCTTGACAAAATCAAGGCGCTTCTCATCAGACAACGATCCCGTCATTAAAACAACGGCGCTGTCACGGCAATGCTCGCCGATCCAACGAAACAGATCCTCCGGGCTCATCCCCGGCATCTTTAGGTCAAGCACAATCAACTCAAAGGATTCTTTCTGAAGCGCAACCAGAGCCTCGCCGCAGGACTGAACGGCCGTGACGTCGTAATTTTTTCTTAAAAATCGTTCGCAGGCATAGCGCATGTCCCGATCATCCTCAACGAGCAAGACGGAAATTCGATGAAGCGGCGCGCCGTTATTTTGATCCATGGTCACGATCCTCCCGCAACGGTAAATTAACGATCATTTGGGCTCCCCGCCCCTTGCCCTCGCTCCGGGCTTCCAAATATCCCCGATGGCGGCTCACGATATCAAAACTCAAAGCCAATCCCAGGCCCGTTCCCTTGCCTTTTTCTTTGGTGGTAAAAAAGGGCTCAAAAATTCTCTTGAGTATCTCGGGATCGATGCCGTCGCCCGTATCCTGAAAAATCGTCCGGGCCCATCCCTTCGGCTGTTCCTCAAGCGTAATCGTCAGTTGACCCCCGCCCGGCATGGCGTCTCTGGCATTAAGCAGCAGGTTCAAAAAGACCTGCTGCAATTGCGCGGGACTGGCATTAACGGCCAGGCGCTTCGACCCATAATTTTTGGCGACGCGCACGCCGCTTAAAAAAAGCTGCTCGTGGCAGAGCTTAAGCGTGTCATCAATCAAATCTTGGACAATATCAGGTTTTAATTGAAATTCGTACTTGCGTGAAAAACCGAGAAGATTAGTCACAATATCCCTGCAACGAATCAAGGATCGTTTAATGACTTCCAAATCAGGGCGCATCCCCGTCTCCGCGGGAAGCTCTTCAAGCAAAATATCCGTCATTCCCAAGGCCCCACCCAGAGGATTATTGATCTCATGCGCCACTCCCGCGGCCAATTGCCCCATCGCCGCCATTTTCTCCGACTGCAAAGCCATCTCCTGAAAATTTTTTCTCTGCGTGATATCCGTGATATAGAGACGCACCAAGCCGCCCGGCGCCATGACGGCATCGCGCTCATAAACAAATCCTTCAAGCGCTATCTCCCGAACTAACGACTTTTTCTGATCGCGCCGCAATTGTTCAACGTCATCTTTTA
This sequence comes from Elusimicrobiota bacterium, assembly GCA_016207685.1. GTDB lineage: Bacteria > Elusimicrobiota > Elusimicrobia > JACQPE01 > JACQPE01 > JACQPE01. The sequence continues at coordinate 11,205 of JACQPE010000031.1, forward strand.
AATCAACTGAAATCGCATGGTCTTTTCCCTGATCCATCAAATCAGGAAACTGCTGTCGCGCCGCGGTATTAAGATAGGTAATGGTCAAATCCTTATTGAACTCAATAATGGGATTAGGATTTTCCTCCGGAAAAGCCGCCAAGCGCGCCGAGATAGCTTCCGCCTGCCGGCGCAAAATTGTTTGCGCCAATAAATCGGCAATCTGCCGCAAGGCTGCGGCTTCATGAGGCCCGGCTTCGCTCTTTTTTTCGGGATCGGCCATGGCCAAGGCCCCGATCATATTGATCCCCGATTTTATGGGAACGCACATGAATGCTTTGACTTCGCGTTCCCTGACCGGCGCGCAAGCTTTGCCGAACCGGGCAAAGGCGGCTTTTTCAAAAAGCGAAGGGTCCGTTGCGGTGGCGAGGGTCCACTCCTTCTCATTGAGGGCCGGGGCTTCATTCAACGATGCCGAATAGGTTTTGATCCCATGCGTTGCAGCCAAGATAAATTTTTTTGCCGCAGGCTCATATAGCTCGATAAACGCCATGGACCAGCCAAAACGTTCGCACAACAATTTGGGCAATTCTTCATAAATTTTGCCCAAATCATCCGCATTAACGATGAGCCTCGCCGCCAGCGACACGCTTTCCCGCGCGCGCGCCAGCCGCCTGGGTTCCGTCATGTCTTTAATGGTGACAATGAATCCCTCTTGATCACCGTCCTGAAAACGAGATGAAGAAACCAACGCGGGAATCAGGCGGCCTTCTTTGGTCAATAAATTACAATCCCAATGACCGGCCGTTGTCGTGGAAAAAAATTCATGCCGCGGACCTTCCAACCCGGTTTTTGGGCCCAAATCTTTGGCCAATAGCATGGTCGCGGGAAAACCCGTCAACTCTGACGCCGCATAACCGGACCACTGAAGCGCCTTTTCGTTGGCCATCTTAATGCGGCCGTCGGCGCTCGTCACCAACAGAGCGTCGCTCATGTTGCTTAACACATTATCAAGAAAATTTTGCGATACGGTGGTGCGCGCCAAATCCAGGCTCATGCGGTTAAAACTAGCCGTCAAATCTCCCAGCTCATCTTGTGAGGAGACGGGGATCGTCGCTCCCAGATGGCCCTCGCCCAAATGATGCGCCGCCAGCGCCAATGAACGCACGGGCTGCACCACGAACGACCTCAAAAAAATAGCCGCCAGCAATGCCAAGGCCGCGCTGGAAATGATCACAATGGCAAAAATAATCCGTGAAATCCGGCGCGCCGTGATCAAAGATGGCTCCAATGAATAGCCCACGCCAACGCGGCCAAATAATAAGTTTTGTTCTTCACCCGTTAGAAGGAACTCCTCCTCCTCCTCCTCCTCCTCCTTGCCATTCTTCGGCGCCCATATGGGAACAAGAACCTCAATCACATGGCCCGCGGGCCCTGTCCGCCTCGATGCATATCCACGATGGCGCTTAAATTCTTTGAGCCATGTCCGGGGATAAACATGGCCCACTGGCGACACATCGGTATGGGCGATAATTTTATTGCCCGGATCCAACACGAACACATAAAGCGCATTTTGGCTTCGTTTGGCATCCATGGCGGGGCGCAGCATTTGGGCTTCGCGGGATTGCCTGAAATTGTCGATAAAGTTCTCATCTAAAACAAGGCTTTGCGCCAGCAGAAACGCCTTGGCCTCGGCTTCATCGAAAAGAATATTTTGCGTGGTTTTTCCCGTCCATCGATAAAGCGCGGCGGCCCACAATAGCATCATCGGAAAAAAGCCCAAGGCCAGCTTGACGGATAATCTCATTGTTAACGCACCACCCGATCCGCCGAGTCTATGAATGATTGCGGAATTTCAATGGCCGACTGACGAGCCGTTTCCAGATTGATCACCACTTTAACTCTTTGGGGAAAAATTTTTTCCCCATGGTGGCGCCCCGCCAGCGCCTCGCGCGCGGCCCATGCGGCCCAAAAGCCAGCGTCCTCAAAACTAGGGGCGATGCTCGCCAAGGCCCCTTTTTCAACCAAAGCCTCAGAGGGAACAATAAGCCCAATATGATTTTTTTGACAAAATTCGCTTAAAACACCCCACGCCGCCGGGCTGATCAACTCGGGATCAGGAGGCAGCCATATTGCCTGAACTCGGTTTTTCCATAGCCGCAGCAAATCCGGAAAAGAATCAACGGAAAACCCCTCCCCGGTGCTTAACACCTCCACGCCGAGCTCCCGGCCTCTTTTTCTGATCTGATCCATAATATCCTCAAAAATCCAGGTTGACCGGATAATGCCCATCCTTTTGAGCGAAGGCTGCAGACTCTTCATCTTTGCGACCAATATCTCCGGCGAGGGAGTCAAAAAAATTTTGATGCGCGGACCCGCGTGATCTTCTGGAGTCAACCAAACCGCCGGCGCCAACGCATAAACCAATGTCACGTTTTTCGAGTATCCGGCGTATGCCGCCTTGCTTCCCAAACTCATCACCACCTTTGTTGATTTGGGCAAGGTTAACTCGCCCTTGGCTAAGTTTAAAACCGGCGGCTGCGATCCCCAACTTCCAATAAATCCTTCCAAGGCCTGATCGTAAGGCGACAAATTGCCGCTGATAACAAGGGCGATTTCTTGATCTTGAGAAAAGGATGCCGCCCCCGAAGGAGGTTCTCCGGATTTTCCGGCAACTCCTGGCCGGCAAACGTCAAAAATAAACCAAGAAATCACAATAGTCCAAACAGAACGACTATTCCGATATGCTGCCCAAGGTTTATTCATGCTCTTGCGGCGATATCTCGAACGGCGCTGTTAAAACTGGACATTAAGGCCTCCATAAAACGTTCTTGGGACCTCAAGGCCATCGGCGAACTCAAGATGCCGCGATCGGGTTAAATTTTGCCCAGCCCAAAAAAACTCCCAACCCTGCCCGGGCCGGTAAGCCAGACGCAAATCCAGCCGCCAATAAGCTGGGATATCGACATTCATATCACGACTTTCCGAATGGCTCAAATAAGAAGTTTTATAGCCGGCCTTCATTGTCCCCGAAAAACCCTGGCCAAAATCAGCCTGGCCGCCCAAATTGACTTTATGTTTCGGCGTCGTCTCCACCACATTCACATCCTCAATTAGGTCGCTGATTCGCTCAAATGTGTAATTGGCAAAAACTTTGGCGCCGGGGCTAATCTTGTAGTCGAGCTTGGCTTCGGCGCCACGGGCAACGGCATCGTTTTGATTTTGAAAAGAAACGGTGATTAACGGAACCGGAACGAAAACCATGCTTTGGATATACGAATCCCACAAGTCATTGATATTCATATAAAATAAATTGGCTTCAGTTCCCAATCGTCGGGACAAAAACGTCGTTCGATAACCGGCTTCGTAGGATCGCATTTTCACCGGACGGAGTTCGGGATTGCCCGAAAGCGCCACAAAAGAAGCAGGAATCTCTTGATACATGCGCTGCGTCTGAATCCCGGGCAAAGTCGGCGCCAAGGAATGGGCAAATCGAAAAATATGCTCTTCCCAGGGCCGCACTGACGCCGCGGCCTGATAAGCAAGCTGGGTTCCACCCGTATCGGAACGCTCCCATGAAACGCCGCCGTTAAGCACCAGGGATTCACCGGGTTTGACGGTCTGCTCCAAAAAGCATCTCATGATCTGATTGGATTGGCGTGGATCCTGATTACCATAAAGTAGGGGGTCATGGGTCACCGCATTGCCATAGGAGCCGCCCAAGGTTGTTTGCATGGGCGCCGGTTGCCATTGGTAATGCAACAGCACATCGGCGTCATAACGGTAAGCGCGGTTGACTTGAGTTTCTGACGTGTTGAATTCATAAGGATCAATCACAATCTTGGAATCGGCCCTAGAAGCGCTCGCTTCGAACGATGCCGCGGGAGTTAGGATGCGCCGGTATTTCAACATTTGAAAATGCGCCGGATACTCAACCCGGGAATTAGCGCTGTTGACGGCCCCAAAAACATGCCCGCTGATTCCGGCAAATAACTCAAGATGGTTTCCCCTGCCCCGGTCCCACCAGCCGCGAAAATGACTTTTTTGGGCCATATAAAAATCATTGCCCTGGACCCTTGATCCCACAGGAAAACCATCATCGGCGGCATACGTGTGACCCAACCTCCACCCGAAAGAATCACGCACGGTTTCATAGGCAACCTGCGTCATCATTTTTTCCCGGCTTCCCCCAATTGCCGAAGCTGAAATTTCGTTCATCGCTCGGGGTTTTTTGGTGATAATATTGATAACGCCCAAAGCAGCGCCGGAACCATAAAGCGCGGCATTAGGTCCACGGACGATTTCAATGCGTTCAATGTCATGAAGGCCGATGGGAAAAAGCGACCAATAAACGATACCGTAGGGACTGACGATTCTCTGGCCATCAATGAGCACCTGAAGACTAATGACATACTCCTCGGCAAAGCCCCTGACTGAAACGATGGCGCGTTGAACATCCGAAGAACGGCCATCGGCAACATCCATGCCTGTTTTGAATCGCAAAAGGTCCCAAAGATTAGTCGCGCCGGAAGCTTCAATTTCCCGGGCCGTAATCACGTCAATAGCGACCGGGGATTCTTCAACCGGCGCCGCTCTTCTTAAAGCCGTGATGGCATTGGCCTCATTCTCAAAAAACTCAAAAATATCATCTTGGGCGCAAGCCAGGCCTGCGCTAGCCGCTAAAATTCCAAATGTCGCGGCAATCCCTAGAAAAGGGCCGGCATTTCTTCTCATAGAACCTCCCTTCCGCCCGGAGCTTTGCTTTTAGCTCCTTCCAAAAGCTTGGCGAGTCGTTCGATCAATTCTTTATTGTCAAAAGGCTTGGCCATAAAATCATCGGCTCCTGCTTTTAAAATTTTGGATTTCATCGCATCTTCCGCGTAGCCGCTGATGGCCAAAATTTTGACTTCACTTAAATGCGCATCATGGCGAATCATGCGGCAAACCTCAAAGCCGTCCACCCCTGGCAGCCTTAAATCAAGGACTACGATCATGGGATTAAGTTGAGT
>JACQPE010000029.1 GCA_016207685.1 Elusimicrobiota bacterium
ACCTATGGCCCAGCAGCATCCAAACTGGAAAGTCCGATGGAGGAATTATTTTATTGCCGGAGCCGCTTTTTTGTTTCCTTTTGGCGTGATTTACTTGCTGGTAAGCGCTCTTTTTTTGGGGGTGTCCGGCTTTGCCAAACCTTTTCTAGAGCCGTTGTTTCATCAATTTTTTCCTTGGGCCCGGACGGAGTTTTTGATTCGCTTGGTGGGTTTCGCGGCGACGTTGGGCTTGGTGACCGCCATGGGGTTTGTGGTAGTGCGTGTTCTGGGGAAAACGTTTGTTGACAAACTCGATCATCTCGTGGCGCGGCTTCCCTTGCTGGCCGAGGTATATTCCGCGGTGCGCAAACTGACGTCGCTTCTGGCATCCAATGGGGATAGGGACAGCCGTTTTCGCCGGGTTGTCCTGGTCGAATGGCCCAAGGAAGGGGTTTATTCGATGGGTCTGGTCACGGCCGAAGTTTTTCAAAAGGCCAAGGATGCGACCGGCCAAGAACTGGCCGTTGTTTTTATCCCGACGCCGCCCAATCCGGTTAATGGACTCTTAATTATGGTGCCTGCCCATAAGCTCACTCCCCTGGATGTCCGCGTTGACGAGGCCATCCGCATCATTTTTTCCATCGGCCTGGCTGCGTAGCCAATTTTGAAATGCTAAACTGATGCCACTGATCGTCGGTGACCAGGATGGTCCAAGGAGTATGCAAGATGGCACAAATGGCACAAAATGAGAAAGTTAAGGCGCTGGAATTGGCCCTGCAAAAAATTGAAAAAGATTTTGGCAAGGAAGCAATTTTACGTTTGGGCGAAAAGGCCAAAAGAGACGCTGGGGTGGACACTATTTCAACAGGCGCTCTGCCGGTTGATTTGGCCATCGGCGTGGGCGGATTTCCCAGGGGCCGCATGGTGGAGATTTACGGTCCTGAATCAAGCGGAAAAACAACCTTGGCGTTGCAGGTTGTAGCCAGCGCCCAGCGCTCCGGCGGCCAAGCCGCCTATATTGACGCGGAACATGCCATGGACCCAAGCTATGCCAAAAAATTAAAGGTTGATCTGGATAATTTGCTTATTTCCCAGCCGGACTCCGGAGAGCAGGCCTTGGAAATTACGGACACGTTGGTTCGTTCCGGCGCTTTGGATGTGGTGGTCGTGGATTCCGTGGCTGCGTTGCTGCCGCGCGCAGAAATTGAGGGAGAAATCGGCGACTCATTTGTAGGTTTGCAGGCCCGGCTTATGTCGCAGGCTTTGCGCAAACTAGCCGGGTCTTTGGCGCGAACTAAAACTTGTCTGATTTTTATTAATCAACTCCGGCACAAGGTCAACATGGGCCCTTTCGCAGGCAACCCGGAAACGACGCCGGGCGGGTTGGCGCTCAAATTTTACGCCAGTGTCCGATTGGATATTCGCAAAATTGAAACCCTTAAACACGCCGATGTGGCCATCGGCAACCGCGTGCGTATTAAAGTTGTGAAAAACAAAGTGGCGCCGCCCTACCGGCAGGCCGAATGCGACATGTATCACGGTGAAGGTATTTCCCGTGAAGCCTGCGCTTTGGACATGGGCCTGCAGCACAATGTGCTTACCAAAAGCGGCAGTTGGCTTCTTTATAAGACAAACCAGCTGGGCCAGGGCCGCGAGCAGGCAAGAAATTACCTCCGGGAAAATCCTCAAGTGCTTGAAGAGATCGAGCGCTCCGTGATTTCGGGTGTCTTGGGGGAGCCGGTAACCAAAAAGGACAATGCCGAGCCGGTTCAGGCCGCAAAAAAGGCCGCAGTCAAAAAACCGGAAGCAGTCAAAGTATAAAAACTGACGCCTGATCACACGCAGTTTTTCGGCCAGTTTTTAACGTACCTCTCGAGCGAGAGAAATTGTTCGCCCCTGACAATCGCCGCTTATCAGCGTGATTTATCATCGTTTTTTAAATACTTCAAGGACAAGCCGGTTGACCTGCCGGCGGTTTCCAGGGAGGTTCTGGAGACCTATTTCCAAAGTCTTCATGGCCGGCTGAAATCGGCTTCCATCGCCCGTAAAATAAGCGCCTTGCAGCAATTTTTTAAGTTTTTAGTCGAAGAGGGGCATTTGAGTAGCGATCCTTCCTATGGACTTGACCGGCCCAAGATCGCCGAGCGGCTGCCTTATTTTCTTGAAGAGGTGGAAATGGAGAAATTGCTTTTGGGCATGCGCCAAGAGTTTGACCGGCATCCCAGATCTAAACCCCTGGCGCGTTTTTGGACGGCCCTGGAACTTCTCTATGGCACAGGCATGAGAATTTCCGAGCTTTTGGGAATCCATTGGGAAGATGTTGATTTTACAACTGGTTTTATTCTCGTCAGAGGCAAGGGAGGATTCGAGCGGCTTGTGCCTTTTGGAAGCAAGGCGCGTTTTTGTTTGAATTATTATCGCGACAGGGTCTTAAAAAATTCCGCGGCCGGTCAATTTATTTTTGCAGTGCGCCCGGGGCGCGCCTGGTCGCGTATTAGTTTTTACGCGGCGCTTAAGAAGTGGAGCGGCAAGATTTTGGGGGATGTGGGATTTAATGTGTCGCCTCATAAATTGAGGCACAGTTTTGCCACGCATCTTTTAGGCCGGGGAGCTGATTTGAAAACGATCCAAGAGCTCTTGGGTCATCGCAAGCTATCCACGACGCAGATTTATACCCATCTTGATCAAACCCGCCTTCGTCTGCTACATAAGAAGTATCACCCCAGAGGATAAATAACATGAGTTCCAGGTTCCGGGTTCCAGGTTCCGGGTTTAAAGTTTTAAGTTTGAAGAACTGGCACAAGGCCGGGTTTCTATTGTTTTTTACTTGGAACTTGGAACTTGGAACCAGGAACGTCCTTGGGTCGGTTTCCACCGTCAGATTGGAGACCATCGGCATGTATCATGTGCCGCCTGATGCCTATGCCATGGTTAAATCCCTCGGCATTGAATCCGTTCAAGTGCCGCTGCACGCCATCTCGTCCAAAGAGGAGGCCGAGGCGCTGCTTGCCGAAACAGGGAAAAACGGCCTTCAAGTTTTTTTTGGTATTTATGAGAAAAATTTCGACTCGCGTCAAATATTGCGTTCGGTTGAGTTGTATAAAAGCCGTTCTGAAATAACTTATTGGTACTTGGCCGATGAACCGGATATTCACCAGATTGAGCCGGATACGATTCGGCAGATAACGCAGTTTATCCGCATTTCGGACCCGAAAAAAAGACCGACATTTATCACCATTTCTGATCTTAATTTTGGGCCTAAAGATGGGGATAAGGTCAATATTCGCGGCAAAGCGTATTCGGCGTATAAAGATGTCGCCGACATTTCGGGAATTTTAAAATACGATTCACCGAAAAAATTAAGGATTTACCTGGATTCCTTTGTGTATCCGGAGATGGCAGGGAAGCGCTGGTGGGCCATTGTGTCTTTAAATCAGCAGCCGGAAGATTTGAAAAAGTCGGTTGATCTTTTTATGGAGGGTCAACCGGCGGGATTGCTGTATTACGCCTTTGCCGATGATTCCTGGGGTTTTAATTTGCGCGAGCGAACGGATATTCAAGAGGCGCTTCGAGAGATCAATGCCAAGTTGCGGCCGGGGAAAGTTCTCCAGCAATCAGAATCATCGGCGACGCTCAAGTCAAGCGCAACGGCAGTTCAAACCGGCAATTCCCCTGTCCCGGGCGCCGCCGGTATGCCCCCATGGATACGCACTCCGGTGATGGATTTGTCAAAGCCGTCAACCCTGGGGATGCCGCCGGCGGCGATATTAAATTTAAGCACGACCACGGCCATCTCAACGGAAACCGCTCCCTCGAACATGCCCTCCTCTCCGTAAGTAAATTTGAGCAGACTGCATCGGCCGCGCAGGGATGAGCGAAAGTTGTCTTAGCGGCGATGAGCCTAGAGGTCTTGCTGTAACCGTTTAAGCAATTTTGTCATTAGGTCTTTATATTGCGGCAGGTGGTTAAAAATGGCCTGGGCGGCTTCTTCTTTGTATGTATGACTGGTTTCGTTTCTGTTATCGGTCATATCGAGGAAAAATGTTGTTTCTTCTTCATTGAGGAGGCCCAGGGTGAATGCTTCCCTAAAGCAAGATTTGGGGGAGTTGGCGTTGATGCCTTCTTTGGTGTGAAGGTAGTCTTTTAGAAATTTCCAAAGGGCCTCAAAGGTAAATTCAAAGCGTTGAATCGAGGCATCGCGAATAATTTTGGAGAATGGTTCCTTGAGGGCTTCCTCAAGAGTCGACAGGGCATTTTTGGCGTCATTAAAACGCTGTTTTAACTTTTCCATATTTGAGCGTCTTTAAGAGCTTGCCGTCTGAATTCTTCCGAGGTCTCCATTAAGTTGACGATTTCAACCTTGTAGGGGATGTTAAGGCTATCAATGCGCTCGCGCAGCGAAGAAAGAGTCCCGGGCCGAAGCGGCGACTCGGCAATCAAGCCGATGTCGACGTCCGATGTTGACCGCTCATTTCTCCTGGCCCTCGAGCCAAAGAGGTAAACCTTAACCGATTGCGCCATCAGCGAAGACAAAATTTCTTGTCTTAGCCGCTTGAGGTGCCTATTCTCCGGTTGAATTTTCAAAGGCGCCGTTGTTAGCTTTCCAGGTGCTCGTATTTTTCTTTGAGCGATTTGACCACGTTGGGATCGGCGAGCGTTGTCGTATCACCTAAAGCGCGGCCTTCCGCCACGTCGCGCAGGAGGCGGCGCATGATTTTGCCCGAGCGGGTTTTGGGGAGTTCGGCGGTGAAGAGAATTTCGTCCGGCCGCGCGATTGAGCCTATTTTTTTAACCACGTGGGCCTTGAGTTCGTCAATAACCGCTTGCCGATTGCCGCCGGCGGCCGATACGTCCTCCTTAAGGGTCACAAAGGCGAAGACCGCGTTTTCTTTAATGTCGTCATGTTTGCCGATCACGGCCGCTTCGGCGACTTTGGAGTTGTCCACCAACGCGCTTTCAATTTCCATGGTGGAGAGCCGGTGCCCGGAAACTTTAAGCACGTCGTCCACGCGGCCCAGAAGCCAAAGGTAACCGTCTTTGTCCCTTTTGGCGCCGTCGCCGGTGAAATAATAGCCGGGGAAACGGCTCCAGTATTGGGCCTTGTAACGTTCTTGATCGCCGTAGATTCCCCGAAGCATCGCAGGCCAAGGATTTTTGATGATTAAATAGCCGGCGCCAACCTTGACCGTCTTGCCGTTTTCATCCACGACTTCTGCTTGGATGCCGGGCAAGGGTCTTGTGGCCGAACCCGGTTTTGTGGCCGTGACCCCGGGCAGAGGGGAAATCATGATGGCGCCCGTTTCTGTCTGCCACCAGGTGTCCACAATGGGGCAGCGTTCTTTGCCGATTGTTTTCCGGTACCACATCCAGGCCTCCGGATTAATGGGCTCGCCCACGGATCCCAGGAGCCGCAGGCTCGACATATCGTGTTTGGCCGGGAGATCATCGCCCCATTTCATAAAGGTTCGAATCGCGGTCGGCGCGGTATAGAGAATGGTCACTTTGTATTTGGCGATAATCGCCCAGAACCGGTCTTTGGCGGGCCAATCAGGCGAGCCCTCGTACATGAGAGTGGTGGCGCCATTGGCCAGAGGACCGTAAACAACGTAGCTATGCCCCGTGACCCAGCCGATATCCGCGGTGCACCAATGGATATCTTCGTCTTTGATATCAAAGACGTATTTTGTCGTTGCGTAGGCGCCGGTTAAATAGCCTCCGGTCGTGTGCATGATGCCCTTGGGTTTGCCTGTGGTGCCGCTGGTGTAGAGGATATAAAGCAGGTCTTCGCTGTCCATGTTCTCGGCTTTACAGAAATCCGATTGCTCGCGGACAAGGTCGTTCCAGTCAATATCACGGCCTTCGGTCCAAGCAGCGGGGTTGCTTTGGGAGAGCCTTTTGTAGACAATAACTTTTTTCACGCCGGGAGCCTCTTGTAACGCTTCATCCGCCCATTGTTTTAATGGGATGACGTGGCCCTTGCGGTAGCCGCCGTCAGCGGTTACCAGAATTTTGGCCTGGCAGTCATTGATGCGGTCGCGAAGAGCTTCGGCCGAGAACCCCCCGAACACGACCGAGTGCGCCGCGCCGATTCTGGCGCAGGCGAGCATGGCAATGGCCAGCTCCGGCACCATGGGCATATAGAGAACCACGCGGTCTCCGCGCACGGCTCCCAGGCTTTTTAGGCCATTGGCAAAACGGTTGACTTCGCGGGAGAGCTGCTGATAGGTGAATGTCCGTGTTTCTCCGGGTTCACCCTCCCAAATAATGGCCGCTTTATTTTTCCGCCATGTTGTCAGGTGGCGGTCAACGCAATTGACTGAAACATTGAGTTTGCCGCCCACAAACCATTGGGCAAAAGGAGCCTTCCACTCGAGAGTTTTTTTCCATTTTTTCGACCATGTCAGCTCATGGGCGCGTTTTTTCCAAAATTTGACGAAGTTGGCTCCTTCTTTATAAATCACCTCGCTGTTGGCATGAGCCGAGTCCTTGAATTTTTTGGAAGGCGCGAATTTTCTTTTTTCCAAAAGCAAATCCTCAAGGGTTCTGGGGCCGGCAACAGGTTTGGTCAATGTGGCGGTCATGGTTCCTCCTTGGAGAAAAGAGAGATTATTCCGGATTCCGCAGTTGCGGAATCCTCCTCGCAAGCCCCGCAGATGGCCCCATGCCGGAGGCCTGGGACCCATCGAGCCCCGG
>JACQPE010000030.1 GCA_016207685.1 Elusimicrobiota bacterium
GCATTGGGGTTAGCGTTGAGATGACGCCCCCGATGAAGCCTAGGTTCGATTCCGAAATGCTACGTCCACGGACGACGAGTTCCATGGAAAGAGATATACATATTTTACAGTTCTGACGTCAGGGGGGCGGACGCAAGAACACTGCGAAGTTAAATTATGTGCCCAGTTTCGTTATGTGATGAGTTTTAGAATTTATGACTATCTTTTTACACGTTTTTTTAAGCGTACAAAATCGCACCGCGCCGGCGTTCAAAACCTCGTAGCGGTCCTACCAGCAGGCGCGGCGCGTTTTTCTCTTTGTCCGTCCATCAACAGAAATAGTGCCTGCGCGGACGGCGCTGGTTCAGAGGCTTTGGTCATGACCTGGGCGCTGGCCTGACATCCGTAGATGTAAGACATCTGGCCGGTTTGCCGTGAGCTCGCAAGGCGGAACCCCACATTGTTGTTGCGGTTGCCAGGGTCGTCGTTGTTGCGATTGGCGGAGCGAAGGTTCCTGGCATTGTTGTTCCAGGAACCGCCCCGGATGACCCGGTTCGAGCCTATAGCGCCTCCGAACCAAAATCCATAAGACCTGCCAGCGAACACCGTAAATCAAAAGTGTTCGCATGCTCGGTGTGACCCAGCCGGCTTCTCAGAGAGGCGGCGATTTTTTCTTCCGGCCGCTGTTCAGCGGCAAATTCTTTAGCTCCCATTCTTAAAGCGCTTATCAACCTGCGCTTACCTGAAGAGTCCAGGCGGATAACTCGCGGCCATACGCGCATTCCCAAAAAAGGAATTCCTTCGGAAACTGGCGCATGCACAGTCGTCTTGGCCTTAAGTTCCAGTTTAAGCTTCTGCTCCAAAAACTCATGAATCTGACGGTGCGCTTCGTGTAGAAATTCTTTTGAGTCTGCAAACAACAATAGGTCATCCATGTAGCGCAGGTAGGCAGGCGTGCGGAGCTTTTCCTTGATAAAGTGGTCGAGCGGGGTAAGGTAGTAATTGGCAAAATGCTGGCTCGTCAAGTTCCCTATAGGAAGTCCTTTTCCCTCGACTGAGCCAGGCGCGCCATGATCAATGATCCGGTCGGCCAGTTCCAGAACCTGACGATCTTTAACAAAACGCCTCAAACCCGCTTTTAAGACTCCGTGATCCAAATTCTCAAAAAATTTACGAATGTCGAGCTTTAAGAAGCGGTTGAAACGCCTGGAGAAATGCTGGGCTCTACGCACAGCGGCATGGGAACCTTTATCCAAACGACATGCATAGCTGTCAAAAATCGCGGCACGCTCAAATAGTGGTTCTAAAACCGAACAGAGGGCGTGGTGCGCCACTCGATCCCTAAAATCCGCCGCTGAGATCGTCCTCGGCTTGGGGTCTGAGATTGAGAAGGTGCGATAGGGTCTGGGCTGGTAGCTGTCGTTTAGTATTTCGCGTTGGAGATTTAGAACCTCGCTTTCTAGGTGGAAAAGAAAAAAGGATGCTGAGTAGGTTTGACCTTTGCCGCGCGCAGCTTGCCTAGCGGCTAGGCACAAGGCTTGGAAATCTACGATCTTCTCAAAGAGATGCCCGGCCCGTTTCATCGGATGCTTCGGCTGCGTATCCAGCCGCCCAGCATCTTGCCGGCTTCGTCAATGTTACGCGCAACCTGCTCAAATCCCTTGTGATCCAAATATTTTTCTTCATGGCTGATTCTGAAAAGGACTCTCAGCTTTTCTAGCAAGAGACTGGCTTGTACCAGGGTGACCGTTTTATCTCGGGTGTAGCGGGCCTCAACAATTTTCTCTAAGATGTCGAGCGCTAAGTTGTCAATGCGCGAAGAAAAGGTGAAGCGCACCCGTTTGGGAAATTTTTGGGTTCGAGAAAGAACATCTTTGAGTGTTTTTTCCCAATGAACAAAAAGCGGCAACTCGATGGAAGTCATTTTTTATTCCCCAGTACTCTCTCTCTCTCTCTCTCTCTCTGAGGGTATGGTGGGAGTGTCTGATGGAAATTCAACCGATTGATGCCCCGCCAGCTTTGCTATGAGGGCCAGAATCTCCTCACCCCAACGTTGGGACTTGGCCTCGCCGATTCCTTGGATTTGGCGCAGTTGAGTAAGAGTCGCCGGACGTTTCATAGCCAATTCTGCCAGTTCGCGATTATTGAGAATAAGATAAGGCGGCATGCCTTCCTTCTTGGCTTTGCGGCCGCGCCAAAGTCTCAGCTCGTCGTAAATCCGTTGCCCGTCTGGGTCAAGCTCAGTCCGCCAATCTTTGCGTGTCTCCTCAGGAGGTCGCCTATCATCCGGTGTCTCCCTGTAGCGCAGGACTAAAACGAGCGTTGGGTTTTTCTCGTGGATCAGAAAGTGTTCCGAAACCTCGAGGATGTCTTTGCCCAACTGAAAGTCGGAAAGTTCTTTGTCGTCAAAAATTCCCGAGGCGGGATTCATGCGTAGGGTAAAGACCTTGAGTTTCATCTCCCTTCCTAGTCGGCTTCGGTCGCTTTGCCTGTCGCGGCTTCGCACGCGCCAGGCGTCGCTCTACCTACGTCAGTCTAATTGCCAAGGGCCCAAGTGTCCAAGGGCCAAGGGTTAACGAGGGGACCTCGCAAGGCGGAACCCCACGCCGCCGCGGTGGCCAGGGTCGCCGTCGCCGCGATAGGCGGAGCGAAGGTCCCCGGCAAAGTCGCCCCAGGAACCGCCCCGGACGACCCGGTACGAGCCTATAGTAGGACCTGTAGGGTCAGTAACAGCTGTGGTTGGGTAGTCTCCGTAAAAATCTTGGGTCCATTCCCAAACATTGCCGTGCATATCGCTTAAGCCGAGGGGGTTGGATTTTTTTGTAGCAACGGCATGGGTTCGGCTGTTCGAATTCCCGTAGTACCAACCGTGGTTATCCAGCTCCTTGGTGTCGTTAAATCCGAAGGAATAGGGAAAACCTGAGGGCATGTTAGCGCGAGCTGCGTATTCCCACTCGGCTTCCGTGGGGAGGCGGTAGGTGTATTTGTTCTGGATTCTGTTGAGCTCTTTGATGAATTCCTGGGCATCGTTCCAGGAGACGAATTCTACGGGATGATTGACGCAAAGGCCGAGTCCGAAGAGCACCTTATAGGAACCCTCATCGCAGTTTTCTTTCTTTCTGAAGTAAGAAGGGTTTCTGCCCATAACCAGGAAATACTGAAGCTGGGTAACCTCGGTAGCTTGAAATTCAAAATTAGTCAGTTTAACCGGGTGCTGGGTTTCGTCATTGTCCCGGTCTTTCTCGTCAGAGGGGCTGCCCATCTTAAACTCGCCAGGTTGAATGGAGATAAACTTAGCGGCAATGCCTACCTTGGACTCATCCAAAGCGTCAGTGGGTTTTAAGATGTCAGAGTCGGCTGCTTGGGCTTGGGGGCGCTGGGGCTGAGCCTTGGGAACTGCGGGGGCCTGCTGGGCAAAAATAGGCAACCTGATACCCTTGGCAGGCTGGAAGAAATTCTGGACGCCTCCTGCTATTTGATCAGGGCTTTGTCCAAATCCAAGACTGGCCCAGCCAAACAAAACAATTAACGATGCTTTTACTGTTTTGGTCATTTTGAACCTCCCGTAAACTTAAACATTTCCCATTATTTTACATGACCCAGACAAAAACGGCGTGGGTCCTAGGACCTATTTTGATCTGGGCAATTTACTAGGACTTTTTACCCCCAAGGTCCTATCCGGTCTAACCTCAAGTCAGGGGGGTGATAATTATGACGATAAAAAAGAAGCGATGCGCCCGTTGCCGCCAGTGGTTTCGGCCTTGGCCTACTTTGGGCAATATCCAAAGATTCTGCTCTAAAGCCAGGTGTCAGAGGGAACGCCACCGTCAAGCTTGCCTGGATTGGCATAATAAGCATCCGCATTACAACCAAAAAGAATCTCGCCGCAGAAAAATCCGCGCCTGGGCCAAAAGGCGCAATTATTGGCACAACTATCGCAATAAAAATAGGAGTTACCGCTTAAGGGATAACGCCAGGCGCCGGCGGCTCTATAAAAGGCTGCGTCTTCGCGCAAAACGAGACGCGTTAAGACAAATTGCCCTCGGCAAGCTCCAGAGCATCCGGGATTTGCGCATTCCATCTTCCGCAAAACGAGACGCGTGCGATCCCAGGATGGAAAATCTATTGGAGTTTCTTATTTGGAAGGAGTCTTCCGCAAGACGAGACGGGATCGCCTTGGCTGCTGGGGTAGGGGATAATGGATAAGCCAATATGTCCGCATCTAAAGATCATAATTTGCTGGATTCCTATTTGGATGACCTCGACAAGCAAGGACGTTCCTGGTCCGTTTATTCTTACCGCAACAAGCTCCGCCATTTTCTTGGTTGGCTGGATAAAGAAAAACTGGCGCTCCCTCAAGTTGCTCAGCGAGATGTTGAGCGCTACCTGGCCGGGAAAAAACATAAAGACCGATGGAACTACCACTCCCTTGTCCAGTTGCTGAGCGTTTTGCGTTGCTTCTTCCGCTATTTGCTGGATCGTTGCCTGGTTGCGACCAATCCGACCGAGGGCGTTGCCTGCGCCTGGCTCGATGTTGAGGGCGGCTGGGAAAACGCTCCGCTGTGGCTTAAAGAAACTTTCCGCTACCCCTTTGATGCGCGCCGGTACCTTATCCCGTTTCTCTCGCCTCATTTGGAAAACTACATCCTCCTGCTTAAGTCCAAAGGGTACTCAAAAAAGCATATAGGGCAAAATCTTGACGCCACCCGTCAATTTTGCGGCTTCTTAAAACGGTTCAAGCTGGCCAATGTCGGCCAGATTACTACCGGTCATCACGAAGCTTTTCTCCATTACATAAATTTCCGGTTTCAACAACGTCGCCGGCGTCCTGCGCCTAAAGAATACATCCAAGCATGGCGCTCCATGAGCCAGAGATTTTTGCAGTTTGCCTTTAAGGAGATGGGGCGCAGATTCTTGCCGACCAACCCCGAAAGAGTGACCCAGTCTTTGCCCCCTTCCCTGCTGGGGGATTATCTGGAATTTTGCCAGGTTCATCGCGGCCTTAAAGAAGTGACATGGCGCGGTTACCAGGAGTACCTTCTGCGGCTGGGCGTTTTTTTGGACCGCCAAGGAATCAGGGGGGCGCGGGAAATAAAAATCAGCGACCTTGACGCGTTTTTGATGGAACAAGCATCAAGGCTCAGCCGGCGCAGTTTGCGCTGCATTGGCTCGGCCTTGCGCTCCTTCTTTGGATACCTCTTTCTTCAAAACGAAATCCAAAACAACCCCGCCGATCACCTTATTTTCCCCAGCCGTTTCCGTGACGATCTGCGGCCTAAATACATCCCCTGGCCCAGGGTCCAGGCGTTTTTAGCCGGCATAAACCGCAGCGTGGCTACTGGCAAAAGAGATTATACGGTTCTTGTCCTATTGGCCGCCTACGGTCTAAGAATCATAGCCGATAAGTTAATTTTGGAATCCTGACACATGAGTCAAAGACTTCCACCGACGGCGCATCGGATGAAATTTTCTCTTTTTTCTTATGCCTTTCCGTTTTTCCACCAGGATTGTCCCAA
>JACQPE010000043.1 GCA_016207685.1 Elusimicrobiota bacterium
CTTTACGACGGAGAGGGCCTCTTTGGCAAGGGGGAAGAAAAGCCGAGGGCTTTACCTTCTTCTTTAATTTAGAACCCAGGGCGGCGGGTTGGGAGTGGAGAAATTATCTAATGGGGAAGATCTGACGGCATTTCTTGAAAATTGATTTAATGCTCGCATGGTTCGAATTCTAGTCAGCGATCCCATCGATGCCGATGGCATCAATACCATTAAAGCGAACCCGAAATTTTCCGTTGTTGAGGGCGCGCAGCAAAATGGGCTCGACAAGATCGATGCTTGGCTGGTGCGCTCTGAAACAAAATTAACAAAAGATAAAATTCAGGCCGCCAAAAATTTAAAACTCATTGGCCGCGCGGGCACGGGGGTAGACAATATTGACCTTGATGCCGCCACGGAGCGCGGCATTTTGGTGATCAACGTCCCCGGGGCCAACGCCATTGCCGTGGCTGAACATGTTTTTGCCCTGCTTTTATCCCTCATGAGACGCATCCCGCCGGCAGATAAGGCCGTTAAAAATTCCCTTTGGCGCGATAAAACGTTAATGGGCAGCGAACTCTACGGAAAAACATTGGGCCTCGTGGGATTCGGACGCGTCGGAAAGGAGGTCGCGCGGCGAGCCGCCGCGTTTCACATGACCATTAAGACTTTCGACCCATTTATCAGCGAACAGAATGCCTCTGCCATGGGTGTTCTAAGTCTTCCTTTGGAGGAAGTATTAAAAACCAGCGACATTATCAGTGTTCATGTGCCTTTAACCGAATCAACGCGAGGCCTAATTTCAAGGAAAACTTTATCGCTGATGAAACCATCCGCCGTTTTCATCAACACTTCCCGCGGTGAAATCGTTGTTGAAGAGGACCTGGCGGCCGCCGTGCTAAAAGGAGCCATCGCCGGAGCCGCTCTTGATGTGTACGCCAAAGAGCCGCCCAAGGGAAGCCCCCTGCTGGCCTTGGGTGACCGTGTGATTTTAACCCCCCACCTTGGGGCCACCACGCGCGAGGCGCAAAAACGCGTGGCCAAGGAACTTTCCCAAAACGTTATTGATTTTTTTGAACGCGGTCTGGTTCGAGGCGGAGTCAACCTGCCGCCTGAATTTGAACCGGAGATTCTGGAGCGCCTGGGACGATACCTGGCGCTAGCCGAACGCCTAGGGCGTTTCTTGGGCCAATTAATGCCGGGCGTGTGGCATCGCCTTAAGCTTAATACGGCTAAAAAATTTTCAGAAAGAGATCAAAAAGTCCTGCTTCATGCCGCCCTCCGAGGCCTTCTCTCCTGCGCCATGGGCAATGCCGTTAATATGGTCAACGCCGCCTTTCATGCCAAAGAACGCCATATCCAAACGCGCACGGAATATTTATCATCGGCAAGCGACCCGATCGAAGAAATATCCATTCATCTTCGAGCAAGCGACGGCCATGCCGCTCAATTATCGGGACGCATTGAAGGCGACGGGGAGCTGCGCATCGTGCGCATCGGAGAGCTCTTTATAGATGTGGTGCCCCAGGGAACCTTAATCGCCATTGATAATCTAGACAAGCCGGGCATGATCGGCAAAGTGGGCACGCTTCTCGGAAACCATAAAATTAATATTGCCGACATGAGAGTGGGCCGCAAGCACAGGGGCAAAGAGGCCATCATGGTGCTGACCCTGGACAACAAGATTGACGCCCGTGTTATTGATCAATTAACCCGCCTTAACGGCGTTACCAAAGTCTCTCAAATCAGCTTGTAAGTTTACTAATCAGCCAATCAGGAAGCGCGCGCACTTTCCAATCCGATCCCACGCAGGCGTGGCGGGTTTCGCCCGCGGCCACCAGGCGCCCATCCAAATCTTCATTGCGCACCTCATGGGTAAAATCAATCGAAGCCCGGCTCGCTTTGCAAAGATTGGTGCGTACGAGCAATCGCTGTTCAACCTTTGACGGCGCATAATAGCGGCACGATGAAAACGTGGCCGGCAAATAAATGCCTTGGTTATGGACTTCAGTAAAAGTAAGCCCGCGGCTCTTAAGAAATCTTAAAAAACCGGCCTCAAAATAACGGTAATAACTGCCGTAGTAAATAATTCCGAGACTGTCCGTATCGTAAAACTGAACCTGGATGGGAACTTCACTCGATGGGAATACCGTATTTTTTTTATCCTGCATAACTGCGAATAAGCTCCTGCGGGTGGCCAATGCCGGCTACAATAAGCTCCCCCACGCATCTCAAGGCGTGGGGCTTAAGAAGACCTGTTTTAGGCAATCCCAAAGTTACGGTCCAGCGGGCCTCAACGAAAACTCCCGTATGATAACCTGTATCCGAATCTATTCCCGATGGAACATCCAAGGCTAAAATCGGGCGGCCTGATTTCCTCATGAGCCGGATGAACCTGATGGCCAAGCCCAGGGGCATGCCTTTGGAGCCCGTGCCCAAAAGCGCGTCAATGATAAGAACCGCATTTTTTAACTCCGAACCCCAATGATAAAATTCATCAACAACAGCGATAGCGAGACCTTCAGCTTTGCCCCGTTCGAGTTGCTTGATTAAATTCGGTTTAAACGGCTTGTATTCCGACGGAGCCGTTAAAAAAACTTTTGACTGCATGTTGAGATTCTTTAAGGCCCTGGCCGTCGCAATTCCATCGCCGCCGTTATTGCCGCGGCCGCAGCAAACAGCAATATAGGGATCGGCAATTTCTTTGCCGGCCAATTCTTGCCGGGCGAATTTTAAGGCATATTCCGCCACGGCCCGGCCCGCGTTTTCCATTAGCTCCAGGCTCGTGATGCCATGACGCCGCTCGCATATTTCATCCATTTCCCTCATTTGAGCCGATGTGACGGCCCGCATTGTAATTTTCTCAATTTTTTCCCGACTTCCCTTTCCCCCTCCGGCAGGGAGAGGCTGGGGAGGGTTACTTTCAGAAGCCATTATTGATCTTCGCATAATTAATGGATATGCATCTTTTTGTCATTGCGAGGGTCGCCGAAGCGACCCGCGGCAATCGCACAGCGCGGCCCCTGGCCGCAGCCAAAAAGCTTTCAGCAGTCAGCATTCAGCCTCGACCATCCGGCTGATAGCTGATTGCCGAACGCTGACTGCTAAAAAATCATCGCGAAAAAATAAAATTTGCGGGGTAGCATAGAGGAAAAATCCTTTATGAGATTGCTTCGCTGCGCTCGCAATGACAGACCGGCCATATCCATTGCTTGCACGAAGCTTAATAATGCCTCTATTTTTTATTGGGAACGGATTGATACGCATTTTTGAATGAGCCGATTACGCTGCGAAGTTTATCGACATTGGCTAAATCAAGGGCTTGTTTCGTTTTCATGGAATAGACGACGATTTCATGAAGCATGGCCAGTTTTGAGAGATATTCGGCCCGGGCCGCGGCATCTTTTTCATCAACTGGTTTTAGTCGCTGGGCCAAAAAATACTGGGTGCTCGTGCGCGCGATTTCATCGGCATGCGTCTCTTTCGTCTGAACCCACCTCACGATTTGGTTGAAATTAACCGGATTTTGAGCGGAAAGTTCCGTTATTTGTTTGATGGCTTTTTCAATAGTCGCGACGTCTTCTTCCATCTCATGGAATCTCACCTCATCATCGAAAATTCCACAAGGAACCTGACAATGCGCATAAAGATCTCCTTTCATGACGAAATTTACCAGGAATGCGATCATAACAACGAATTTCATTGATTTTCTCCTTTATTTGAATCTTTTTTCAAACGGCGGCCGGCATTAAGGTAAGCATCCACGATTGAATAGCACCAGAGAGCGATAAAAACCCACTTAAAAATTTTTATCGTTCCCATATTTTCACGGACGATGCTTCCGGCCAGACCCGTTTCAAAACCACTTTGAAGAATAAGTTCAGGATTTTCTTGAGCCATGCGATCCAAGGCCAATTTTGCTGTCCTGATAAAAAAAAGGCCAAGAGCGGCAATCCAGATGAAAACTACTGCAATAAAACCGCCGGCCTTAAGCCACTGACGGTTATATAATTGTCCGGCCCCGGGGCCGCAAACGGTGGAAAGGACGCAGGCAATGATGACCTGTTTTAATTGGCCTGATTTTGTTTTTTCATTTATCGCTGTTTTCGATTGGGGATCACCGGCGGCCGGCGATGGCAACTCATTGGCCGCCATATCAGCGCCGGTCAACCTCTAAACCTTGCTCGTTTGCGGCTGTTTCGCCGGCGCGGGAACTTTTTTCCAGTCCTCCAAAAAAGCGGCCAGGCCTTTATCCGTTAGAGGATGCTTAAAAAGCTGCCGTAAAACACCAAAGGGCATGGTGGCGACATGAGCGCCCAGCCTAGCCGCTTCCGTCACATGCATCGGGTGGCGCACGCTCGCCACAAGAACCTGGGTGGAAAATGAATAATTCTTATAAATATCAACAATCTCAGCGATCAGTTTCATTCCATCTTGCCCCACATCATCAAGACGTCCGATAAAGGGAGAAACATATGACGCTCCCGCTTTAGCCGCCAAAATCGCCTGATTCGCGGAAAAAACAAGAGTGACATTGATCCTGATGCCATGCTTTTGTGATAGCGTCTGCGTGGCCGCCATTCCGGCTTCGGTCATAGGAATTTTAACGACAACATTGATTCCCCACTGGGCCAAATTCAATCCTTCCCGGATCATGCCGTCAACATCGGTGGCCACCACCTCAAGGCTGACCGGAGCCGGAGCCACGATCTTCAAAATTTCTTTGGCCAGATCTTCAAACGGGCGGCCTGTTTTAGCGGCAAGCGAAGGATTTGTCGTTATTCCATCTAAAAATCCCCAAGCCTTAGCCTGCTTGATTTCCTCGATCATAGCCGTATCAAGAAAGAATTTCATCGCTTAAAACCTCCAAATCATCGTCAAATATACTCTAACAAATTAAAATTACAAGCTTCAATATTTATATTTTATGAAAGAGCTCTTCCCTCGGTTCAGGGA
>JACQPE010000034.1 GCA_016207685.1 Elusimicrobiota bacterium
CCCGCTCGCGCTCCCATCGCCGCCGTGCATTTTCAAGTTCAGCCGCCTAGCCTTGAGTTTTTATGGGAAACAATTTTTTATCTAAAGCGGGCGGTGACGCAGATAGATGGCCCCGGCTCTCCGGCGGATTTTTTGGGAGATGGTGATGAGCGGGGTGCCGAAAATATAAACCATGGGAATGACCATGAGCATGACGTCAGCCCCCAGGCGCCTAATGGCCAGGAGACACAAAAGCGTTAATGCCAGCGCATTGCGGCGCCAATGAGCGGTTTTTTTAAGCGGAATTTTGAGGCTTCGGTAGGGAAAATGGGAGACCATCAGCACGCCCAGAACGGCGAAGATGAAAAGGGTCGTCACACGAAGTCCGTTTTCATGATTTTCAAATATTGTGTTTCCCGGTTCCTGGCCCAAGAAGAATAGCGCGGCGACCCAAAAGATCGAGGCGCCGGTGATGGGCAATCCGTCAAAATGAGCGCTGGGCCCTCTTGAGTCCAAGGCGCTTTGATTGAATCGCGCGAGCCTGAAGGCGCCTGCTAAAATGTAGACGAGGCAGGCCAGAAAGCTCGTCAATGTGGGCTTGGCGTCAAAAAGGCAGGCATAGAAGATCACGACGGGAGCCACGCCAAAACTCACCAAATCAGCAAGGGAGTCGAGTTCAATGCCGAGGGGAGTTGTGACTTGGAGTTTGCGCGCGGTAAAGCCGTCTAAAAAATCGCAAAGGCAAGAGATCAGAAGAAGAGTTCCTAGAAGCGAGAAGAGTTTGGCTGAATCTTTTTCCAAGAAGCGCTCATGCTGGGAAAGGGCGGTCCAAATGACAATGAATCCAAAAGCGAGGTTACCCAAAGTCAGGGCCGTTGGAATCCAGGCAACAAGGCGGCGGCGCTTAAATTTTGGATTCATAAGAGGCGATAACGCTTTTTCCGGCATAAACCATTTGACCAAGGCTTACTTGGAGCTTGATTTTATCTTTAGGGATGTCTAGCTCCACGCGCGACCCCAGCAATATCATGCCCAATCTTTGCCCAAATCTCAAGGCAGCCCCTTGGTGGGTCCAGGTGAGGATGCGGCGGGCCAAAAATCCGGTGATTTGGCGGACAGCACAGGGGCCTAGATGGTTATTGTTGATCAAGACGCTGACCATGGCATTTTCATGGGCTGCTTCGGGCTTGTAGGCCGGCAGACATTTGCCATTTTTGCGTTCAATGACGATAACTTTGCCTTCGATGGGAACCCATTGGACATGAACATTAAGCGGGGACAGAAAGAAACCGAGCCGCAGCGTCGTTTCGCTGTCGGGATTTTTGATATCGGTCATGTCAGTCAGCCGCCCATCTGCTGGAGCAATGACAGGTTTTCTTGAGCCCCCCAAGGCGATGAGCTGCTGTGCGTTAATTTTACGGTCCGGATCTCTGTAGAACCACATGGTTATAGCTAATAATAGAAAGCTGGCAAGGCCTAAAAATCCAAGGGTGGTGGATTTGTAATAAATGGCCCAAGTAATGGCCATTGCTGTTATGCCTAGAAAGCTTAAAATGACGGGCCATCCGGGTTTGGCGATTTTAAGAACAGGCAATTGAGTATCGGTCACAGGTAGAACATTTTATCAAAGGTGGACATTTTATGATACAATCTTAGCAGTCAGCGTCTCGTATTGCTAATTTTGAAACTTTTGCTACTGAAAAATGAGAATTTTAGAAGAGAAGGAAAAGAAGCTTCGACACAATCGTCTTCTCCAAACCGTTATTTTTGAATTTATTCAATCAGCCAATCCGGTGCCGAGCAGCGTAGTCAGCGAACGCGACCGAATGGACTTGTCATCGGCCACGGTGCGAAATTTGCTTCATGAGCTTGAAGAAGAGGGTTTGGTCACGCATCCCCACAAGTCATCCGGCTGTATCCCCACCGACAAAGGCTATCGTTTTTATGTGGACTATCTGCTTCATGCGCAGGAACTCGTCGAAGAAGAGCGCCGGCGTATTGAAGAAGAATACCGGCGACGCTTGGGTGAAGTGGATGCGCTGTTGACGCGCACATCGCACATGCTGGCGTATTTATCCCGGTATGCCGGTTTTGTGCTGCGCCCCAAGCTTGAGACCGGAGCCCTGCAGCGCATTGAGCTATTGTCGTGTAACGAGCAGAGCATTTTGCTTATTTTGGTCGCGAAAAACGGCCTGGTACGTTATCGGATGTGCCGGATGGACCGTAATTATGGCGAAGAGGAATTGCGTCAAATTTCTCAATGGATCAACCGGAAATTTCAGGGACAAAATTTACGTGAGCTTTGTTCCAATTTTGAGGGCTTGGTCACCGAAGAGCTGGATCGGGAGTTTGAGCGCATGAGAGAAGCTTTAAAGATTTTTGCCGAGCCCGTGATGGCGTTGGCCGAGGAGTCCCGCGAGGATGAGCTTTTAATGGAGGGCGCGGCGAGCGTTTTGACGTCCCTGGCCGCGCCTCAAGGGGCCTCCTTGCGCGACGTGGCCGAGACCCTGGAGAACCGGGAAGAAATCATTTCTTTATTAAGCCGGGAAATTCAAAAGGCGGACCAGGAGTCGAAACAGGGAACTTCCGTTGTTATCGGTGAAGAAGCGCAATTGCCCCAGCTTAAAGAGCTCTCGATTGTGTCGAGGTCGTTTCAGACTCCTGAAGAAACGATCGGTGTTTTGGGAATTATCGGGCCTAAACGTATGGAATATGGCCGCATGGTGTCTCTGGTGGAAGCGATTCATCGGGCCCTTTCGGATGCCATGGGAGGTTTTCATTGATGGCCTCTGAATCGTCCGTGGCGGCGGCATCCCGGGGCCCTTCCGAACCCGATCCGGCCCCGGGATCTCTGCGAAACACGCCGACGCCCGCTGCGGAGGAGGCGGCGCGCGACGTTAAGCTCGCTGAAGAGGAACTTCTGAAGCAGTCATTGGAAGAAAAGGAAAAACAGTTGGCGGAACTCAAGGACAAATATTTGCGTTCGGCGGCTGAACTTGAAAATGCACGGCGGCGATGGGAGCGCGAGCGGGTCGAATTGGCCTTTTTTGTGAAGTCCGGCATTTTATTTTCGCTCATTCCTGTTTGGGAAGAGATTCGGCGCGGCGCACGCGAGATGGCGCTAATGCCGGCGCTTGATGAGAAGGTGAAGCAAGGGTTTTTGATGACAATGAAAAATTTTGAGAAATTTTTGGGGGAACAAGGTCTCGAAAAGGTGTCGAGCGCGGTGGGCGCTAAATTAGACCCTTTCGTCCATGAGGTTGTTCGACGTATCGAAGGCGGTCATGCCGATGAAGGAACTATTGTCGCCGTTGAGCAAGATGGGTACGCGCTTGCAGGAAAGATTTTGCGCCCGGCTCGAGTTATCGTGGCTGGAAAAAAAGTTTAGTTTGAGGAGGATACCGCAATGTCAAAAATTATCGGAATTGATTTAGGAACGTCAAATACCGCAGCTGCGGTGATGGATGGGGCTAAACCATCGATCATACCTTCGGCCGAAGGCACGACCGTGGGCGGGAAAGCCTTCCCGTCTTATGCGGCTTTCACGAAAGAAGGGCAGTTATTGGTGGGTGAGCCGGCCCGTCGCCAGGCGGTGGCCAATCCCGAGGGAACGGTGAGCGCTTTTAAGCGTAAAATGGGCCAGGACCATCATTACCGGCTTCATGGCAAGGACTATACGCCCCAGCAGCTCTCCGCGTATTTACTGCAGAAAGTCAAGCGTGACGCCGAGGCGCACCTGGGAGACAAAGTGGAGAAGGCCGTCATTACGGTGCCGGCTTATTTTAATGACAACCAGCGTCAAGCCACCAAAGACGCCGGCTCCATTGCCGGTCTTGAAGTGGTGCGCATTGTCAACGAGCCGACGGCCGCTTGCTTGGCTTATGGTATTGATAAAAAAGGCAAAGATGAAAAAATCATGGTATTTGATTTGGGCGGCGGCACGTTGGATGTCACGATCATGGAATTCGGGGGTGGCGTTTTTGAGGTGCTCTCGACCTCCGGGGATACCCAGCTGGGCGGCACAGATATGGATAATGCGCTGGTCGACTATATCGGCGATCAATTCCGCCGTGAAAGCGGCGTTGATCTTAAAAACGATAAACAAGCGCTCCAGCGCGTGCGCGAAGCCGCGGAGAAGGCCAAGATTGAGCTATCTAATCTTTTTGAGACGGAGCTTAACATTCCGTTTGTGGCCAGCGCTTCCGACGGCCCGAAGCATTTGGCGATCAAGTTGACGCGGTCCACATTGGAGAGTTTGATCGGTCCCATTGTGAAGCGCTGCCAACATTCGATTGACCAGGCCTTAAGCGACGCCAAATTGAAGACGGCGGATATCACCAGGATCGTTCTCGTGGGCGGACCGACCCGCATGCCCATCGTCCAGAAATTTGTCGAAGACCACGTGGGTAAAAAAGTGGAGCGCGGCGTGGATCCCATGGAGTGCGTGGCTTTGGGCGCGGCCATTCAAGCCGCCGTGTTGACGGGCGAAGTCAAGGACATTTTGCTTCTTGATGTGACGCCATTGACTCTCGGTATCGAGACATTGGGGAGCGTCTCGACTCCGCTTATTGAGCGCAACACGACGATTCCCGTTAAAAAATCTCAAGTTTTTTCAACGGCCGCCGATAATCAAACCGCGGTGACGGTTCATGTGCTTCAGGGCGAGCGGCCCATGGCCAAGGATAACGTTTCTTTGGGCCGGTTTGACTTGGTGGGAATCCCCTCGGCGCCTCGCGGCCTACCACAAATCGAGGTCACCTTCGACATTGATGCCAATGGCATTTTGCATGTGACGGCCAAGGACTTGGGCACATCCAAAGAGCAGTCCATTAAGGTTTCGGCGCCGAACAAACTTGATAAAAACCAGATTGATAAATTCGTCAAGGAAGCCGAGCAATTCGCGGCTGAAGACAAAAAAAATAAAGAAACCATCGAAGCGAAAAATGAACTCGACACGGCCATCTATTCAACGGAAAAAGCTCTCAAGGAATACGGTGACAAAATTTCCCAAGATGAGCGCTTGGGCGTTGAACGGGAGCTTGAGACCGCCAAGGGGGCTTTAAAAGAAAGCGAGGCCGCAAAACTGCGTGAAGCCAAAGATAAACTTTTAAGCTCGTCCCATAAATTGGCCGAGGCGATCTATAAGGAGGCGCAGAAAAAAGGCGCCCCCCAGGCCGCTGCCGGCGATTCCCAGCCGCATGCCAATGGCAATGGTTCGGCAAAGAAAGAAAACGTCGTTGACGCGGAAGTTGTCGATGAAAAACAGGAGGGCGGGAAATAGTTGCAAGTTTAGGGTTCGGAGTCGAGTTGAAGAAAAGATCAAGTCTTTTCTAAACTCGCAACTCGCAACTCGTCTATGCCTCGCGATCTTTATGAAGTTTTGGGAGTGGCGCGAAACGCCACAGATGATGAGATTAAGAGGGCTTATCGTAAGCTGGCTCTAAAGCATCACCCGGATCGCAATCCGGGCAATAAAGAAGCTGAAGAACATTTTAAAGAGGCGAATCAAGCCTATGAGGCGCTTTCGGATTCTAAAAAGCGCCAACTTTATGATCAGTATGGATTCGCAGGATTGGGCGCTGCGGGGGGAGGTCCGGGCGCTGGAGCCGGGGGGGTCGGCGGTTTTGAGGGCTTTGGCGATTTCGGCGGCGTTTTCGAGGATGTTTTAGAAGGATTTTTCGGCGGTGGCGGCAGGCGCCGCACGCGGCCGCGAAAAGGATCTGATTTGCGGTATGACCTCGCCGTTACTTTGGAGGAAGCTTATCATGGCATGGAGGCGCCGGTTAAAATCCGCAAGCGCGAGGCTTGCGGCGCATGCCGTGGAAGCCGAGTGAAGGCGGGAAGCCAGCCCAAAACATGCCCTACCTGTCGTGGCGCCGGACAAGTGCAAATCACGCAGGGATTTTTCGCCTTAAGCCAGGCGTGCACACGCTGCGGCGGTGAAGGAAAAATTATTGACCAGCCATGCCCCGCTTGTCATGGCGCGGGGCGCCAGGAAAAAACCGTGGACATGCGCCTTCGGATTCCTCCGGGAATTTCAAGCGGGGTGACCTTGCGCATTTCCGAAGCCGGTGATGCCGGGGAGCGCGGCGGCCCGCCGGGGGATCTTTATGTCAATGTCACCGTTAAAGACGACCCGCGTTTTGAGAGGGATGGCGACGATTTGATTCATGAGGTGCGCCTGGGGTATCCTAAAATGGTTTTGGGCGTTGAAATCGAGGTTCCGGTCATTTCCGGGGAACGTTGCCGGCTTAAGGTTCCGGCGGGCACGCAGCAGGCCGCTTTGCTGCGCTTGCGGGAGAAAGGCATGCCCCGATTTCAGGGCAGGGGTTTGGGAGACCTTTTTATCCGCATTGTGGTAGACATTCCTAAAGACATTACGTCTGATCAAAAGCGGCTGTTAGAGGAGCTGGAGCGAAGTTTTGCGGAAACCGAAAATGAAGGATTTTTTAAGAAAGTGTTTCGCAGGAGCTAGAGGGGTTATTGAGTTATAGGGTTATAGAGTTTTGGAGGTAGAACCCTATAACCTGATTGTTTGGCGATCATGGAAAAAGAATTTAAGCTTGAACGTTCCCTTATTTTTTTGGACATTGAGGCCACCGGCCTTGATCAACAAAGGGACAAAATTGTTGAGATTTGCCTGATTCGGCTCAATCCTGACGCATCGGAAGATAATTTTCTTGAGCGTGTTAATCCAGGAATCGCCATTCCTCCCGAATCCACGGCGATTCACGGGATCACCGATGCCGACGTGAAAGACAAGCCGCATTTTAGCGATTTTGCCCGGCGGGTGTTTGAATTTTTAGGCGATGCCGATTTGTCCGGATACAATATTATCCGTTTTGACGTGCCGATGCTTGTTCATGAGATGGAACGCTCTGGCCTTCGCCTTGATCTCCAGGGCCGGCGCGTTATTGATACGATGAAAATTTTTCATCGCAAGGAACCCAGGGACCTGGCCGCAGCCTATAAATTTTACTGCGGCAAAATTCATGCCCATGCGCATGATGCCTTGGCCGATACCCAAGCGGCAAAGGAGATTTTTTTTGGAGAGCTCAAGCGATACGGCGACTTGCCGCGCGATTTGGACGCCCTCCATGCCTTTTGCCGGCAGCAAGATGAGCGCTTCGTGGATAGCGAGGGCAAGTTTTCCTGGCGTTACGGCACGGCCTATTTTAATTTTGGCAAATATAAAGGACGTTCTTTAAAAGAAGTCGCCATGATAGATAGGGATTACCTGTGGTGGCTCTCCGATAAAAGTGACGCTTCGCTCGAACTTATTGAAATTTGCCGCACCGCTTTAGACGGCCAATTCCCTCAAAAAGGATAGGGCATTCGTGCAGTTTTTGGTTTCGACCCTTCGTCCTAAATCCGGCGTTTTTGAAATTGTGGGTGGCGAAGCCCGGCATATCGTCACTGTTTTGCGAAAGAAATCCGGCGATATTTTGCGTCTTTTTGACGGCAAGGGAAGCGTTTATTGGGGGCGCATCGGCGAGATGTCTCCTGAGCGCGTCTCCGGAGTCATTTTGGGTGAGCCGCCGCAACATGAGGCGCGCGGCTTAACGAGGGCGATCGAGATAACCCTTTATCAAGCTTTGCCTAAGGGACCCAAGTGGGGTTGGGTATTGGAAAAAGGCTGTGAGCTGGGAATTTTACGCTTTGTTCCGGTGATGAGTTCACGCGTCATCGGCCGGCCAACGGCTTCGGGTGTTCCTGTCAAAATGGAGCGCTGGCGCCGCGTTGTGCGAGCCGCGTGCAAGCAAAGCGGTTTGGCATTATTGCCGGAGATCGCCCGCCCCATGAATTTTAAGGAAGCGCTGGCCGATTCTTTCCAAAAAAATGAAGTGGTGCTCATGGCTTGGGAATCCGAGAAAGCCGCGCCTCTGTGGGAAATCATTGGAGCGCTTGGCCGACGCGTGAAGTCGTTGGCGGTGTTGATCGGCCCGGAAGGCGGCTGGTCCCTCGATGAAGTAGATTTGGCCCGCGCCCACGGCTGCCATTTGGTCAGTCTGGGCCCCCATGTTTTGCGCGCCGAAACCGCCCCTATTGTGGCCGTCTCCATGATTTATGCTTTGGTTGAGTCAAAAAATAATTTTTAGAATTGAAACACGACTTGGCCGTTGATGCCAAAGGTGTAGAAGTCCTGGTCGTTTAAGACCCGGTTCCTGAATAGGCTAAAGGCCGAGCCCATGCCCGCGCGCAGATTTTTGCCGATTTCAAAGTCACCGCTTAGGTTCCAGTTCCATGTTTCGGTGTTGGTCTGATCCACGTTTAGGCTGGAGCTTTTTCTATCGAGGGACATCGAAGAGGTGACAATGGCGCGGTTAGTGAAGGTAAGGCGTTTCTGTGAAAAGGGCAGGCGCAGTCCGGCGGGCAGGCTGAAATCCCCGCGGACGGAGATCGATGGGGCCAGAGATTTTTGATCCGCAGTGACTTTGTCCGAAGAATCAACCGCAAGGGAATCGGAATAACTCACTTTGTTGGAGAGGCGCCAAATGCGCCAGTTAAAACCAAGTTGCAGCGTGCCGCTGCGGCCAACGGTGTGGCCTGTCCGCAACAGCGTGGCCAGATTGAAGGTGTCATTTTGAGATTGGGAGTAACTGACCGTCAGGTCATATTTTTGCCAGGCTATAAAATGAAAATCGCTGCCTAGGCTTGTGTCAATTTTACGGTCAACATCAATTGTTGATTGTTGGCGGACGCTGTATCGGGTCGACAGGGATGTGCTGGACATCCAGCGCTGCGTTCGCAATAAGCGCTCAATCTGGGTCAGCGT
The DNA here is from genome assembly GCA_016207685.1 of Elusimicrobiota bacterium. Lineage (GTDB taxonomy): Bacteria > Elusimicrobiota > Elusimicrobia > JACQPE01 > JACQPE01 > JACQPE01. The sequence continues at coordinate 8,756 of JACQPE010000034.1, forward strand.
GCCGGTGAGGTCCGGAAAATTGATGCTTTGGCTTTTGCGCGTGGTTCCGGTCGTTTCCGTGCGATCAAGAGAATTTGAGTAGTTGTTCGTGAGCGAGAGGCTCGACAGCGTGCTTCCCGACCACAGCGCCGCAAAGGGGCTCCATCGGGAGTTAACGCTGATCGAATCGCGCGTTGTGAGATTTGTCCGGCGAGCTCCCGGGGAATTGATCTCAAGCTCTTGGCGCACCCAGAGCTTATCCGACGAATTGAAGTCTTTATTGACGTTTTCATAAGAGTCGCCATCTGAGATTTGATAGCTCGCGTAATGGCTGAAGCTTCTAAATAGCCGCCATGACGGCAGTATCCGCGCAAAGTCTAAATTTTGCGAAACTGAAAGTTGTGATTGCCGGTTGACGCTTTTTAAATCACCGCGATGAAAGTAGCCCTCGACACCGGAAAGCGTGAACGTGGCGCTTTCAACGCGGTGGCTTTCCTGGATGCTGCTGGAAAATGAGGCGCTGGGTTCGAGCCAGGATGTCAGTCGAAGCGTTGTGGAGAGAGAAGTATTTTGGGAAGCGGATTTGGGGTATTCTTCGATGGTTAGAATGTCCGATGAATTGAGTTTTTCCCTGGTTTCTTTGACTTCTGATAGGCGATAGGTAGGGGCCAAGGTTATTCTGTTTCCGAAGAACCCCAGGTTCATGCTCGTGCTTAGGGTGTCGGAAATTTCCTCGAGATTATCCGAGCCGCTTTTTCGCAGATCATCGGCAAATTGGACTCTGGTCACGCCGCGCGCGGCGCTGTTATTCCATCCCTGGATAAATTTGATGCCCAGAGGAGCCGGCCAGGAGAGGGAACCGCTGTGGGACTGGGTTTCATCGAGACGTTTGGTGGTCGTGTTGTCCGTGGTATTCTTGTTGGTGGACCAGGATACCGGCGGCAGAAGCGGCAGGTCGACGCTCCCGCTGGCGCCCAGGCTCTCGGTTTCCACCCGTCCTTCGGAGAGTTGCGAGACGAGATTGGAGCCTGTTTGAATGGCGCTGGGAGTGATGACCACTTGGCGAGCGGCGGATGCTTGAATCGGCATGAATGACAGGCGGGTAAAACTTAGGTTGCCCGAACGAGCGATCAAATCTTGATTAACAACGGCTTGTCCCGGGGATTCAAAATCCCTGTTATAGCTTTTGAAGGAGGCGCCGCCTGACATCCAGCCGGGCCAGCTAAAATCCCCGGCTGCGTATTTGGCGATGCCTGATTTTTCCCTGGATTCGTCAAGAAAAATATCATTCACCCAGACTTCGTTGGATTGAGGCGCGGCGCCCGCAGGAACAGCTATCCCAACAACGATTTGGGTGACATTGGTTAGGCTGGGGTTGCCTTTGACCGTCAATTGAGGGTTCAGTTCGGATTTATTAGCCGCGGCGAGCTGGTCAACGTTGCCATCGCGATTGACGTCGTTCATCGCAATTTTGAGCAAGTGCCAACCGGTGCCTAAATTAACATTATCAAGTGGAACTTGGTACTCGTAATAGTCGTTCGCCGAGCCCAGTTGAAGATAAAAGCTGCTGCCTGCGGGAAGCGTTACGGAAGGACCCCTCAAGAAAAATGAGAGGGATTGGTGGGTTTGAAGATTTATTGCTTTGGTGAAAGGGAGCCTGGTGCTGGCCGTTCCGGGAGCCGAGCCCGTGGCCTGTAAATCTTGAAAAATCAGGCGCAGAGCCTGTTCGCGGCGGCTTGAGCTTAGTCTTGTGAGCGCGCTTGATTGTTCGCCCCCGCCGTAGAGTTCGTTGTATGTCGTCTCCACGTCGCCGCCGGCTGAAAATAACGGCGTATAGCCGGTATTATCCACATTGTTAATGGGACCGGCGCGCATGGTGCCGGATGACGCGGCGATCGTGGGCCGTTCCCACTTGGAGCCGGTCACGGCAATTTTAGCGATGCGGATGATGCCGGAGGTTTTGCTCTGGGTGGTGCGCCGGATGGTCAAGCGCAGGGCCTTGACGCTAACCCAGCGGCTTTGATTGGAACCGGTGATGCCCAAGGAGACGGTCGTCGTCAGCCAGTTGGTGAAATTGGTCGCGGAGGAGGTCGATCCCGTAGTCAGGCCAAAGGTGCCTCCGATGGAGGGATCTTCCGTATCAAGGCGGCCGTTTTTATCCAAATCTTCAGTATCAATGCGGCCGTTGGCCAGGCCGACTTTTTCCGTTGAGCCGTCTGGATTGTTGTAAGTCCAGCCGGCGTCTTCGCCGAAGTTAAGGCCGCCGTCTTGGTTGGCGTCTTCGGTATCGAGGGCCCCGTCGCCATCGGCATCTTCATCAATGCGGCCCAGAGAGAAGCTGATTTCGGGCGCGTCGGTCGAGGTCGTATCCCCAAGAAGGCTCAATTCCAAAAATTCCCGTGCCGAAAAATCGAGCCCGATCGGAGAAAAAACGTAGGAGGCGCTCACGGAGGTTGATTGATTCAGGTCATAGGTGAATTTGAGGATTTCTTGAGTTTCGCTCTCACCGACATCGGCGCTGGGATTGATTGTTTTGATTTTTTCAGTGTCCGCCGCAATGGTTAGCGCCGCATAGGCTGCGCGCTGGTTGCCGGGGTTGCTTGCGGGCAGCCAAAACGACGTCTGCAGGATGGCGCTGTCTTCAATTTTGATTCCTTCCATGGATTCGATGAGGGCTTTGCCGAAGGTGTTGGGATCGCGGTCGCTGGCGGCGAGTTCTCCATGGAAATTGGCCTGGATGGGCAAAAGGGGAAGTTTAATGTCCGAAAGGCGCATGTCGCCTTCAAAAATTGAGTAACTGCTGGGGAGATTGCGCGCATCGGGAATAGTGGCCGGCTTGGCCGCTTGCTGAAGCAGGATGGATGATCCCAGGGAGAGCTTGGAAAATGAAAATCCCAGGCCGTTGATATTGTTGAGGAGGTCCACTTCACCGCGGGCGCCCAAGAGCGTTTCGGTTAAACGCGAGCCAAAGGGCGCCACTTCATAGGTGACCTCCAACTGGGTGTCTGGAGTGATGGATTCCGGCCGCAGAAACGTCAGGAATCCGGAGTCATAATCAATAAAGTAATCAATGTCCCGTGTTAAGAGTTGGCCGTTTTTATAGACCTTTTCCGACTGAAGTACCATGTTGGGCTGCAAGATGTAGGTTTTAAGAACGAAGCGGATCTCATAGGCGAAGACATATTTGGAGACGGCGTTAGATTGGTAAATTTCGGAATCAGTGACCGCTGTGGCCGTGGCCAAAGGGATGGGTTGAGTCAATTGAAATGTGCCTTGTTCAAAATCAACGAGAATTTGATCGGGGTATTGGATGCCGAGTTTGGAGCCGTATTCGGTGCGGTTGCTGTCAAGCAGCTTGAGGATAAAACTTCCCTTGCCGTCATCGCGTTGTATTTTAGTTTTGCCGAAGGTGTAAAAGGTTTTGAGTTCCTTGCGATAGCCGATCTCCGACGTTGAGCCCGTCGCCAAGGGGGATTCATTATCGGTTTTGACGGCCTTGGGACGGCCGGTTCCGTTTAGACCGGAGAGCCTGCTGCCGTTGGCGGCCGTGTAATCAATGGCCACGATGGCATTGGCCGCTTGGGAATTGGTGAATTTCAAGATGCCGCGTTGGTGGTCCACGACAAAGTCGGTTCCGGCCACCAGCGTGTCGAATTTCCCCGTATATGTTGACGCGGCCACGGCATAGTCGTCAATCGTGAGTTCTTGGGCGTTGGAATCATTGTTGGCGTTGCGGTCATCACGGTAGATGACGACGCTTCCCGATTGCAGCGGCAGATGGGCCGTATCGAAAGCGACGTCGTAGTAGGTCCGGCGGATATAGCTGGTGTCCTTGATGTCGCCGCTTTCAAATTGGTGCTGGCCTGAAAAGCGTTTAATGGCAAATTGTCCTTTGGTCTGGGAGCCCACGACCGTCATGCGGGCGCGTTTAAAATCAAATTCGCCTTTGATGCCGAAGAGTTGTTTGGAATACGATGTGAATTGTGTTTGTGGCAAATTCAGCGAAATGTCCCCGAAGGAAATTTCCTTCACCGCTTCGCCCGGGGCGCCTCGGTACACAATCGAGATATCGCGTTTGTTTTCCTTTGTGTCGTCGTAATCCACATTGACCGTGACTCGATCGCTGACGTTTCCTGAAATGCGCAGTTGAAGCTCTTGCCGCAGGTCCAGGCTCGGCTTGGCTGCGGTGCGCGGCCGAAGCGGAGATTCAGGATTGAGGTATTTTTTCATTTGGAGGTTAAGCGCGATCAATTTGCGTCCGGCGATCGAGACCTTGCCCTCCCAACTGGGAATTTCAAGCTCCGGAGGTTTGGGTTTGTATTCGGGTTCGGAGGACTGCAGGGATTCGGGGAGGCTGAAACGCTGGGCGATTTTCGATTCCGCCGCCTCATATTCGGAGATTTTACGTCCTTGAAAATCAAGTTCATCACGCGTTTCATGATAGAGAAGCGAGCGGATTTTTAACGGCCGGTAGCGGCTCAAAAAATTTTCCCAGGGTTCATGGGGGATATCCTCGCCGAGGACAGGAGTGGATTCCTTCGCGGCAAGGCTAGGCAGAAGGGGTTCCCCTGCCGGCCGAGGAAATAGCAGGAATGTCGAGCCCGGCGAGAGGAGCCGTTGCGCTTCGTCCAAAAGCCAGGGGTCTTCAAAATGAGAAGCCCTGGCGCCAACAGCCGCCGCCCAGAGCCCAACGATGAAGAGACCAAAGGACTTTAATCTGATGGCGAAAGTCTCCTTTTTAATTAACCTGATCAATAGATGACCCCTGCCCTCTCCCGGATGGATGCGGGGCACGGGTGGTTTCTGTGTCAAGTTTTACCGAATCGGAGGAAAAATTCAATAAAATCATTTAAACCTGCCATGCACCTTTTCTTGTGGGCCTTTTTCAGAGAATTTTTGGGAAATTTTGGGTTGGGTATCGGCATCTTCAGCCTTTTTTTCTTTTTTGGCGAGTCCTCGCGATTGCTTGATTTGGCATTGTTGGTTTCAGGAGAAAATTTTCAGGTTTTTCTTGGTTCCCTGGGCAATCTCTATCTGAAGTATTGGCTGACGGTCGCCGGATTTGTCTTGCCGATGGCCATGATGCTGGGCATCGCCTTAACCATCGGCCGTCTTCAGGAGGACAGAGAGCTTCTGGCTTTGGAGAGCTTGGGAATAAATGCCGCCCGGCAGTTAACCATGGTGGCGGTCGTTTTGGGCGGCATCGGTTATTATGGCCTGGGCCACTTGGTTCATGAGGTCTCACCGCGCTCGCGCTTGGATATCAAGAGATTCGCTTATGAAGGCAGGGATCTAAGCCGCAATTTCAAGATTGAGCCGAGAACTTGGGTTGACCTGCAAAGCGCGCAGATTTTTGCTGAAGAAACGGTGGGTAATACCCTTAAAAACGTCGTCATTTATTCGCGGCGAAACGGCAATGACGCGCCGCCCGATGGCGCCGTTGAGGAATTCCCCTATAAAGTGACGGGCTCAAGCGCGACCTATTTTATCGTTGAAAATGATGAATCCGGCGCCGCTTTAGAGGCGCCCCTGTTGTTTTTAAAAGTCGCCCAAGGGAAACTCGAGTATCCCGACGCCTCCAAAATAGGCCATGTCACCACGTGCCGCTTTGATAGCTATGAAAATTACGTTCCTCTTAAACCAACTGCGGCTCTTGAGCCTGGGATTCGGGAAACAGGAAGCCGCCAGCTTAAACTCAATTCGCCCGAGGACATTTCCGGCAGGACGGAGATCGGGGCGCGCGAGGCCGTGGCCCTGTCGCCGTTATCGCTGGCTTTTGTTTGCGCTGTGGTCTGTTTTCGAATGAGTAGGCGATCAAAAGGATTCGGTTTTGGCCTGGCGCTGACGCTATTGGCGTTTTATTGGATTTTTATGGTTGCCTGTGTCACAATCGGAGTTCCCTGGCTCAGCAATCCCGCGTTTGCTATTTTTGGGATCATTGTTTCGAGGTTTTTTTGGTGAGCCGCGCTTTGGGGCAGATTTTTCTTTGGCGCTACAGCGCCCTTTACGATAAAGTTTTGCTGCGCGCCCTGGCCGTTCAGTTTGCGCTATGGCTATTTTTGTTTACGGTCATTTTCTTGTTGTCCTTGTTTTTGGATAAGCTTGATATTTTTTTAAATCATCAAGCCTCACCGGCCATGATCGCCGCTTATATAAAAATCCAGTTGCCGTTTTGGATTTGGAAGGCGGCGCCGTTGGCGTTTTTAGGAGCTTCTCTGGCGGTGCTGGGCGACGCTCAAAAAAATGGGGAACTCACCGCAATGGAGAGTTTAGGCATATCGCCGGGACGCATTTATTTGCCCGTGTTTACTGCAGCCGCCATCTTGTCATTGGCCGGGGCATTGGGCATAGAAGCGCGTTCGCCGCTTTATTACAGAAAAGCCAAAGTTTATTTGAGATCAGAAATTCAGAAAAAAGATAAGCCCCAAGGATTGATCAACAATTTTGTGGCCAAGGGGCGGGAGGGTCGGTATTTCGCTTTTGGCGTTTTGGATACCCAGCAGGGGAGCTTTCAGGATTTTTGGTTGGATGAATGGGAGGGCCAGAATCACCACCGGGAAGTCTTCGCCAAGAAAGGCCGTTACGATGCCAAGCGAGCTCTTTGGGTATTGGAGGAGGTGACCGAGCGGCGTTATTTGCGCGGGGGGGATGAATTCGCGCCGATGGGCGTGGCCGCGAGAATTGTGCCGCGCATGCTTCTTGAGGTTCCCGAAGAGCCCAAGGACTTATTGCCGGCTTTGCTCAAGGTTGATGAAATGACGCTTGATGAGATTGTTGATAACATCAACGTCTCCCGCGAGCGCGGCATTGCCCATCGGAACTTGGTAACGGATTATTACAACAGGATCGCATGGCCTGTGGTTTTTATCGTAATGGCGATCCTGGGGACCACGGTGATGGGTATTTTGCCCAAGACTCTTTTTAAGGGAAAATTAGTGCTTTTCGGAATCACGATCGTCATCGGGCTTGCCTATTGGTTCAGCGTCAGCCTAAGCAGGACGCTCTCGAATCACGGGCTCATCGAGGCCCGTTGGGCCGCATGGGGTCCGCATGCGGCCTTTGTCGCTTTGGCCCAAGTGGCGCGGCTGGTCAAGTTTTTATGAGCCTGAACCCCGCTTCTAGCCAGGCAGCGCTTCAAAGCCCAAACAGGGCTTTGTAGGAGCGGGCGTAGCGGCGGCGGCCCATGCGAACGGTGGGAATTTTGGGTTTTGGCGGGATTAATTGCGGGGGAACATCGTAGGGAAATTCCGGCAGCATAGCCCTGGTAAACGTCGTGCTTAGGTGTTTTTCGATGGCTTGCAAAAATGGGGTTTCCGTGTAGTCCATTAAAGTGATGGCATCGCCGACTTGATAGGCCCGGCCGGTGCGGCCGACGCGGTGGATGTAGTCTTCGGGATGGCGGGGGACGTCGTAATTGATGACATGACTGATGTGATGAATGTCTATGCCGCGCGCGGCGATATCCGTAGCCACTAATATTTGAATTTTTCCATGGCGAAAATCTTCCATCGTGCGCGCGCGTTGAAATTGGGTTTTATCGGCGTGGAGGATGCCGGGAGCCATTCCGGAGCGGATAAGGCGTTTGGCCAGGCGGTCGGCGCCGTGGCGGGTCCGGCAGAATATCAACGCCGAGCGCATTTGAATGGTTTTCAAAACGGCCAAGAGCAAGTCGGATTTTTGTTGTTGCGACACCGGATAAACGACCTGGATGATGCCTTCGGCCGTGGCGGTAGGCTTAGCGATTTCGACTTTTTTTGGCTGGCGCAGCGCGAATGAGGCGATTTGTTCGACCTTGCCGTGCAGGGTTGCCGAAAAAAGCAGGGTTTGGCGGTTTCGCGGCAGGCGCTGGATGATGGCGCGCATGTCGGGCAGAAATCCCATATCGAGCATCCGGTCCGCCTCATCAAGAACCAGATGTTCGATTTGATCGAGCCTGACGCCGCCGCTCTGAAGATGATCCAAAAGGCGTCCGGGCGTGGCCACAATAACTTGAGCTCCCTGGCTAAGTGATTGGCGCTGTCCGTGGTACCCCACGCCGCCGATGATCAGGGCAAGTTTAGTGCCGCAAAAACGTCCGCAATCCCGGAAGACCCCCTCCACTTGCGCGGCCAGCTCCCGCGTGGGGACTAAAACAAGAACGCGGATGCCGCCTTTGGGGTGTTGGCGCAATTGATGGAGGAGCGGCAAGGCGAACGCCGCTGTTTTTCCGCTGCCTGTCTGCGCGCTGCCCAAAACGTCATGGCCTTCCATGATCAGGGGAATGGCCTGCTCTTGAATGGGCGTCGGCGAGGTAAACTTCATCGCTTCCACCGCGCGCAAAAGATCGGGGTGGAGTTTTAATTCGGAGAAAGTAGCCATAGATTCATCATACCAAGTGCCGGTAATTCCTGCTTGCGCAACATGGGTCCGTTTGATATCTGGGAGTTAATGCGCCGGTCATGGAATCCTCCTTAAAATAAAATTTCTTTTAATAAATGCTTGATTGTAACGCCCCCGGACCTGTCATGACCTTTAATCTCATCGCCGCTAACCTGGATTTTCGCAGAGGACTAATCTGTTAGATTTTTTTGGTATCCGTAGGAATTTTAATCTGAACAAGTGCGTCATAAAGCCAAGGGATTTTGACTGCCTGGCGATGGA
>JACQPE010000037.1 GCA_016207685.1 Elusimicrobiota bacterium
CAACTCGCAACGCGCAACTCATGGGCCCTGCCTCCATTTAAGGCCGTGGTTGAAGCCAAGTATTCAATGAAAATGAACTGCACCCTATGCCATCTTCAGGATAGTTGGGAGCTAAACCATTATGGCATCGGTTTTCTTAGAGGCGGCTTAAGTCTGGGCGCGGTGGAAGGGATGGATAACTCCGATTCGGATAAGGATGGCACGTTGACCAAGGATGAGCTTAACGCCGGATCAAATCCGGGGGATCCGGCAAGCACGCCGTCGCGGCCGGGTAATTGGCTGAAAAATATTTTGCCCTTAAAACCCCCTGTGAAGATGCTAATGGAGGTTTTTGATGAGGCGACGGCTTTCGCCGTGTTGGAGCGGCCGCTGACAACCAATGAAGTCGCGCGCTTAAAAACATCAACAGGCGTCGTTTCCATTGAGGATGCCGACAAGTATGCCGTGGTGTTTTTAGCCAAGAGGAATGATGTGGTTATCGGAGGAGCATGCTATGTCGGGGTTCTAGAGGAAGGAGGCCGCGGCCCAGAGCTCAACGTTTTTCTTCTATCGGTCAATCCCAATGGCCGTATTTTGAGTCTAGCCCCCGTTCATGTCCATAAGAAAGATTTAAAGCAGGATGTTTTTTTGGTCCGGTGGAAGGACCGGTGGTCTTCGGAATTGGGGACGATTGAATTTCCTAAAAAGGTTAATCTTAAATTTGCCGAGGCTATGCGCCGGCAAGTGGCTAAGTATGCGGCCCAAGTAGATGTCGTGATCGGGCCGTGATAAACGATTTAAGTCCAAAGTCCAAAAACCAAAATAACAAGTCGAAGAAAATTATCCCAGATTCCGCAGTTGCGGAATCTCCCTCGCAGAGCTCGGGGGGCGCTTCGCGCCGGATTACCCTGGGAGATTGTTCCGCGGCCCCGCAGATAGAGCTGCGGGACCCTGAAGCGCCCGAGGCGCGATGGGGGCGGAGCAATCTCCCACCGATCGAATCGGAAATTCCGCGCTTTTTTGTTCGGGACTTTTCCCAATATAAAGTTTCCCCAAGTGCGGAATTTGGGATTATACGGCAAGTCAGGTGACTTTTGTTGCGCCGGCGGTTTATTTGGTTTATGTTGGGGCATTGTTTGGTTTTGTGTATTGGGCGTCTCGGCGGCCTGGGATTGTTTGGGAAAGCCCTTGGCCTTTGGGCGAGTGGCCGTCTTTTTTGAAGGTCGCGGCCACGCTGCCGCTGTTATCCTATGCCTTGGTCCATAGTCTTTCGGCTTGGGAGGTTTTCTTAAAGACAAGAACGGATTTTAGCTCGGCCGGGGAGTATTTTTATTATATGAGCCTTCCCAAATTGGTGGCCACAAGCCATGCCCATTTATTCGGCCATGCCACGATGTATGGTTTAACCTCCGCGGTGTTTTCCATGACGCGTCTACGGGGCCGGGCCAAAACGTTCATTATCGGCGCCGCCTTGTGCGGCGGTTTAATTGATGTGCCGTCGTGGTGGATGATGAAGTATTATGGCGACAAATGGGAAGCGTTCGCGGCGCTTTCGGGGGCTCTTTATTCAGCAGGTTGGGCCATCATGGCCGGCCGGATATTGTGGGAGCTCTGGGGCAGAAGGGAGGGCGGGAGATTGAGAGATCAGTTTATTCGAAATTCTTAAGTCTCGCAATATCATAATCTCCTGTTTATGATAAATCCGTTTAACTCAAAAAAAGTTCTAAAAGCCAACAAGGGTAATTTTGTATTTTTCTCGTTGGCGGCATTGGAAAAATGGGCGCCGGCAGGATTGGCGCGATTGCCAGTGAGTATCCGCATTTTGCTTGAGAATGTCCTGCGCCATTGCGACGGCCGCTGGGTGACCCCAGAGCATGTGTCCTCGTTGGCGCGTTGGAGTCCGAAAAACCCCGGGACTCTTGAAGTCCCATTTTTGCCTTCGCGCGTGATCCTTCAGGATTTCACCGGCGTTCCTTGTGTGGCTGATTTGGCGGCCATGAGGAGCGCCGTTTCCCGGATGAAAGGCGATCCCAAAAAAATCAATCCCGTAGTTCCCGTGGATTTGGTCATTGACCATTCCGTGCAGGTGGATGTTTTTGGGTCAAGCGGGGCCTTCGCACGCAATGTTGAAATAGAATATGAGCGCAATCAGGAGCGCTACGCTTTTTTGCGTTGGGCCCAGAAAGCGTTTAAGAATTTTTCCGTGGTGCCGCCGGGGACGGGAATCGTGCACCAAGTCAACTTGGAGTATTTGGCCCAAGTTGTTCAAGTGAGGGATGTTGATTCCGAGCGGCAAGCGTTTCCCGATACCTTGGTGGGCACGGATTCCCATACAACGATGATTAATGGGTTAGGTGTTTTGGGTTGGGGCGTCGGCGGCATCGAAGCCGAAGCCTGTATGCTCAATCAGCCTCTTTATATGCTCCCGCCGGAGGTTGTCGGTTTTAAGCTCACGGGCAATCTTGGCGAGGGCGCGACCGCGACCGATTTGGTGTTGACCATCACGCAAATGCTCCGCAAAAAAGGAGTGGTCAATAAATTTGTCGAGTTTTATGGCCCTGGCATGGCTTTGCTCCCTCTTCCGGACCGCGCGACCGTGGCCAATATGGCTCCTGAATATGGCGCGACCATGGGATATTTTCCGGTTGATGAAGTGACGATCAGATTTTTGGCGGCCACAGGCCGCCGGGAAGCGGCGGATACGGCTGAACGTTATTTCAAGGAGCAGGGACTTTTTTGGAACGCACGGAGCCCGGAGCCGGATTTTTCCGAACGTATGGAGTTGGACTTATCCACGGTAGAGCCGTCCTTGGCCGGCCCGCGCCGGCCCCAAGACCGCGTCCTGCTTGCCGATGTCAAAAAAAATTTTACCGATGCTTGGAAAAGTTTTTTCCCCACGGGCAAGGCCCCGGAATCGGCCCGTGCCGTCCAAGCTGCGGGCGACGGCCATTCCATCGAGGTTGCCGATGGTTCCGTGGTGATTGCCGCGATCACCAGCTGCACCAACACCTCCAACCCTTCGGTCATGATGGCTGCCGGGATTTTGGCGAAAAAAGCCGTTGAGCGCGGGCTGATGGTCATGCCGCAGGTTAAAACCAGCTTGGCTCCCGGCTCGCGGGTGGTGACGGATTATTTGCAACAGGCCGGACTCATGAAGTATTTGGAGGCGCTGAATTTTCATTTGGTGGGCTATGGATGCACCACATGCATCGGCAATAGCGGGCCTTTGCCGGAGCCGGTTTCCGGAGCCATCAAAAAGGAGAATTTAGTTGTCGTGGCTGTTTTAAGCGGCAATCGTAATTTTGAGGGCCGCATTAATCCTTTAGTTAAGGCCAGCTACCTAACCTCGCCGCCTTTGGTCGTGGCCTATGCTTTGGCCGGGTCCGTCAATGTTGACCTTTCTCGGGATCCTATTGGGAAGGACCGCTCTGGAGGCGCTGTTTATCTAAAAGATATTTGGCCCACGCCAAAGGAAATTGCCGATGCCATGAATCAGGCGATCAACGATTCGACTTATAGCGAGCGTTATCAAGAGGTTTTTAGCGGCGATGAGAGATGGAGAGCGATCCCTGTGCCCGAGGGCGATCTTTATGATTGGAATGAACGCTCGACTTATATTCAAGAGCCTCCGTTTTTCAAGAATTTTTCCATGACACCCGGGCGTCTCTCCGACGTCAGCCATGCGCGCGTCTTGGTCATGGTCGGCGATTCGGTGACCACGGACCATATTTCTCCGGCGGGCTCCATTCAACCGGAGAGTCCGGCGGGAAAATATCTCCTGGCCGCAGGCGTCGCCCAGAAGGATTTTAATAGCTTCGGCGCGCGGCGGGGCAACCACGAGATCATGATGCGCGGCACATTCGGAAATTTGCGCCTCAAGAATTTTCTAGTTCCCGGGGTGGAAGGTTATTGGACCAAACATTTACCCAGCGGCGATCAAATGACGATTTACGACGCAGCCATGCGTTACCGGCAGGAAGGCGTGCCGCTGGTGGTTTTGGCTGGCCAGGAATATGGCTCCGGCAGTTCCCGCGATTGGGCGGCCAAGGGTGTGCAGCTTTTGGGCGTGCGCGTGGTCATCGCCCAAAGCTACGAGCGCATCCATAGAAGCAATTTAGTGGGTATGGGTGTTTTGCCGCTTGAGTTTTTGCCGGGCCAGACAGCGGTCTCTTTGGGATTGGCCGGAAACGAGACCTATTTCATCGAGGGTCTGGCATCGGGCTTAAAGCCTAGGCAAGAGCTTCCGATCAAAGTCGTCAAAAAGGATGGAGCCACCAGCACGTTCAAGACGCGCTGCCGCTTGGACAGTTCCATTGAAGCGCAGTACCTCGCCCACGGCGGCATCCTTCCCGCCGTCCTGCGCCAAGAGGGGTCACATCTCAATATTTTACATTTTGAAGAAAGGGTGGCTAAAAAAGTAATTCCGCAATGAAAATGTAAAATATTGAGATGTGACCCCTGGGCCCAACGCTGATCCCTTTCAAAATTTTACAATTCAGAATATGGCTCCGGTTCGGATTTTGATTTTGGGCGGGGGGTTTGCCGGGGTGGCTTGCGCGGACGGTTTGCGCCGGTTGTTGGAAAAAAGGGGGCAGGGATGGCGCTTGCCTGGTGGAGAGCCGGCTGAAGTGATCTTGGTGGCGCGGGAAAATTATTTTACGTTTCAGCCGCTTTTGGCCGATGTGATCGGCGGCTCCATTGAACCGCGCCACGTGGTGAGCCCGTTGCGCCGGTTGCTGCCTGGAATTGATGTGCGTTTATGCGAGATAGACGCGATTGATCTTGGCCGCCGCCGCGTCCGCCTAAAACCCGTGTCCGGAGAGCCTGTGGCTGATTTGGAGGCGGATCATTTGATTTTGGCCCTGGGCCAGGCCACGGATTTTTCCCAAGTTCCCGGCTTGGCTGAACATGGATCGCCCCTGCGCAACGTTGGGGACGCGATAGTTATTCGCAATCATGTGATCGGCTGTTTGGAAGAGGCGGCATTGGTTCAGGATTTTAAATTACGGCGTCAGAAATTGACCTTTGTCGTTATTGGCGCCGGATTTAGCGGCGTTGAAGTGGCAGGGCAGATCAATGATTTGGCGGCGGATGCGTTGTCCGGTTATCCGCAGCTAAAGTCTTTAAGAGAAAAATCCTATCGCGTCGTCATTGTTCAGCGTGGGAGCAGGATTTTGCAGCAGCTTGATCCAGGTCTTTCGGAATTCGCTCTTAAGCGGTTGCGGGAGCGCGGGATTGAGGTGATCTTGGGCCAGGGAGTGGCGGCGGTATCGGCCCAAGGCGTCCGATTGATAGACGGCCGGGATATCCCGGCCTTAACCGTGATTTCCACCGTAGGCAACACCATGAATCCTGTCTTGGCCCAGCTTCGGGCGCCGAAGAAGGGAAATCGCCTCATCGTGAATGAACGAATGGGGCTGATAGGCTTTGACGGGGTATGGGCTTGCGGCGATTCTGCGGCTGTGCCTGTGGGCAAGGATAAATTGGCTCCTGAAATGGCCCAATTTGCCGCGCGCCAAGGCAGCCTTTTGGCGCGTAATGTGATTGGCGCTATTGTGGGCCGGCCTCAACAGAAATTTAGTCATCAAAGCCTAGGAGAATTGGCCTCGATCGGGCATCGCCAGGCCGTTGGTCAAATTTTAGGCTGGCGTTTTGCCGGTATTTTCGCGTGGTGGTTGTGGCGCAGTGTTTATTTATTTAAGCTCCCGGGCATTGACCGCAAATTGCGGGTGATAATGGACTGGACGATGGAGCTATTTTTTCCCAGAGACATGACCCAGCTTGACGTGCGCCGTACCCAGCGTGTAGGGCGGGCCCGGTTTGAGCCGGGGCAGTTTATTTTTAAGGCGGGACACCCCTCGGAAATTTTTTATGTGATAGAAAACGGTTCGGTGGAGCTATCACGTTCTAATGCACATGGGGACGAAGAGCGGGTAACGCTTTTGGGTCCCGGTGATCACCTCGGCGAGCGCTCTTTAACGCGCCATGAAATGCATGCGTTATCCGCCAGGGCGCTCACCGAGACCGAAGTTTTGACCGTGGGACAAGCGGATTTTTTGGCTTTAACAGGCTCGCTGGCGCCCTTGCGCCGGGCCATACAAGAAGCGGTGAGCCGCTGGACATGGGTCAGCCTGGAGACTTCCGCGGCTCTTCCCGCGGAATTGGCCGCTGCCATCGCTGACTTGGAAGTGGCTGATGCGATGAGCGCTCCGGCCGCCACAATCGGCGCGGAGGCGACGCTGGGAGAGGCCCTAACCGATATCTTGAACAAACGCCGGGGCTGCCTTCCTGTTGTTGATCGCAGCGGCGGGCTTTTGGGCCTCGTGACCCGGACCAATGTTTACCGCGCGCTCGATGAGCAGCTCCCTCTTCACTGCCCCGTCAAGCGTTTGATGCAAAGTCCGGTCATGACCGTGGCGCCGCAAAGCTCGATTCTTAAAGCCGTTTCTGTGATGCAGCGCGAGCGTTTAAATCGTCTGATCGTGGTTGATGATTCCCCGCAAAAAAGGGTCTTAGGCGTGTTAAGCCGCCTGGATTTGATCAAGGCCTATTTGAAACGCAAGGCGCATCCTTTACCTGAATCACGTCTATGAATAACCTATTCTCCGAGAGTAAGTGCGTCCTCTCATAAGCGCACCATTTTGGTAACTTTGTGAGGAATGCCAAAAGGCC
>JACQPE010000038.1 GCA_016207685.1 Elusimicrobiota bacterium
ATGGTTTTTTTTGTATTTTTTCCAAAGGCATTGCCCAAAACGCCATAGCGTCCAAAATTAGGGCCTTCATCCGCAGCCCAAATAGAGCCCCATGACATAACCTTCGTCTGACCGCCGCAAACCATGGTAAAATCGCCGTTAACGGCATCGAGCGTCGCAAGGGCTGTTGCAACGAACATGTCTACGGGATCGTACGGCGCCTCTGCGAATGCGGAACATTCCGGCGACTCCAGATAATCAAAGAGAGTCTCCATGCCGTTGGTTCCGTAAACCTCAAAGCCTTCATTGTTGATATGACGCACCGGAACAACATGAGCGGGAACGGTGACATCCTGGAAATAATGCATCAAGCGGCCGGCCAAACCAAACACCTGCAGCTCAAAATCCGGAGCCTGTTTGTCAAGAAGAAAAAAGGCCTCCTTAAGTTGGCGGACTCGAGCCATGGCATCTTTTCTCCAATCATCATTCAATGATTTTTGAGGATTGTAGTAATGGGAAAACTCGAACCATTTTCTCATGATATTGGCGTCCTCATTAAAATTGCTCTCAACCGCAAATTGCACCAGGCTATCGCTTATCTTGATCGACCGGCACCGGTTAAACTCATTAAAAGTCATTTTCGTCAACCGTTCGTGGTCACTCAATAAATAGCCCGCTGCCCAATGGGGTAATAAACTAATTAAAAATACAACGGCGGCGATTATCTTCATGCAATACCTATTTATTATATTATCCTTCGTGCGATCGGCTATTATTGCTTTATTATCCATCGCCTTCGGTTTTCTGTTGGCTTTTTGGATTTTTTTCCAAAATCCACCGGCGCCGTTACCCACGGAACAGCCGCCTGTCATTTTCACCGATATCAACGGAATTCCAGAAGATATTTCACCCGGAAAACCCTTCGTCGCCGCTATCGCTCTGCGGGCCGAAACGACCAAACCTTTGACCACGCAAATAGACGCCCATGTGATCGGCCCTAATCAAGCCTTGTTTGATCTTGGATCAAAGGTGGTTATTTTTCAACCTATGGAAAATCCCGAACCACAAAATTTCACTTTCTCAAATACTCCTGAAAGCGCCACGGGACCGTACCGTTTTCGGGTCAAGGCCATGCAAATCAAAAGCGACGGATCAAAAAAACTGATTCTTGAAACCGAACGGGCGTTTTGGATTTCCGCCGTAGCGCCGCCGCCCGCGCCGTTACCGCCGGCAGCCCCTCCCGCGACCCCAAAACCGGCGCCCAGGAAAAAGGCGCCGCCGCCTGGGCCGCCTCCCAAGCCCACGGCGCCTATCATCGAAATTAAGGCTGTTTCAAAAACAACAACCGCTGAATTTGGCAAAGATTTCGTCATCTCGGTCTCAGTCGTTAATAAAGGCGATGGTTTGGGCCAAGTTGTAGTCGAAACTTGGGGCGAGCCGACCGATCTGCTTCCAAAAAAAATTTGGGGGCCGGTCGCGATTAAACCCGGCGAGTCCAGCATTATCGATCAAACCTATGCCTTGGCTCCGGAAATCATTGAAGGCCCTCATGAAATTAAATTAGCCGCTTATGTTGACGGCTCGCCGAACCCGGCATCGGAAAGCAGCGTGCCCTTTAACCTGATGGATGCGCCCCCGCTTATTTTTTTCCGTGACCCGCCGCTAAAAAATAAAATGGGGCTTCCCGTTTCCTTCATCGCTGAAGCCGCCGATGATCGCGGCATCAAGGCGGTCGTTTTTTATCTTATAAGCGCCGAAACAAGCCCCGTCATTTTGCCTATGAAATTAACTGAGGGCAATAAACTTCGGGGCGCCTGGAATTGTTCGACGACACCCCTTAAGAATCCCGGCCAATACGCGTTCTATGCCGAGGCTGAAGACATTAAGGGCCAAAAAAAGAAAACGGAGGATCTAGGCTTTGTTATTACCGTACGCTAGCGTGATTCTGCCCCTTTTGTTCACGATCTCAGCCCTTCATGCCGTCGGTATTTCCGACTATGCCAAGGACCTGAAAAATAAAAATGAAAAAGTTCGAATTTTAGCCATCAGCAACCTGGCTCAATCCGGGGGCGCCGAAGCAACCAGCGTTATCCAGAGCGCGCTTCCGGATAAGAGTCCTCGCGTGCGCATGGCGGCGATTGAAGCGTTGGCCAGAGTTGGAGGGGAATCCGTAGTTTCTCCAATCGGTCAGGCCGTCGGCGATCCCGATAAAAACGTGCGCCTGGTTTCGGTTAAAGCTTTAGGCAACAAATCAACACCGGCGGCCGTTTCTTTTTTGCAGCAGGCCCTCAATGATCCCGAGTTCGCCGTTCAAATCCAGGCTGTTGAGTCCTTGGGAAAAATTGAGCATGAGGCGGCCCTTCCAGCATTGGCCAAAGCGTCAAAAAATTCCAATGTTGAAATTCGAATGCGCGCCGTTGCCCAGATCGGCAGCAAGGGCACCATCAAATCCATCGATAACTTAGCCGGCGCTCTGACGGACAGCCATCCGCTCGTTCGCATTGCGGCCATTCATGCGCTTGGCGTGATCGGTTTGCCGCAAGTGGTGCCCACATTGACATTGGCTCTGACGGATGCCAACCCCGAAGTCATCCGCCAGGCCGCGCTCATTTTGGGGACCCTGCTTGATTTCCGAGCCGTGCCTTATCTCATACCGCTCTTGCAGAGCGATGATACGGCTCTCATTGAAGCCGCGGCCAATGCTTTGGGGGAAATCGGCGACCGATCGGCGCTATTCGCTCTTGAACAAGCCTTCAATAATGGCTCCCCAAAAAGTAAACAAGCCGCTGAAGATGCCATTATTTCCATCAGCCGGAAGGGACTTTATCGGCAAGATTACGAAAAATTTCTAGTGGATGAAGAACAGAAACGCCGCACGAAAGGCAATTGATTTAAAAATAGGAATTAAGAAATCTGGAGATAAAA
>JACQPE010000032.1 GCA_016207685.1 Elusimicrobiota bacterium
CCCACTTTCGGATCAGCGCCTCTGGCGCCCCCCTTGCCGCGATCTCTGCCAGCGGCAGCGGGGGTGACGAACGTCAACTGATTTAATGCAAATTCCAGCCGGCGTCATCGCGTTCCTTATGGGATTACTTCTTATTTCGATCAAACCATCCTGGGCTTTTAATTTTGAAAAATTAAGCTTCGACGGCGCCATTGATGTTAAGGGGGAATTTGCCGTCAATGAAAAGGACTTTTCGGAAAGCCCCCGCGATGATCGCAATGCGGCGCATCTCAACATCATGCTCGGGCTCTCCGGGGAACTAGCCGAAGGCATGAAAACGCGCATTGAAGCTTATCGGGAACCGATCAACGAAGCCGAATCTCCAGCAAGGCAAGCCCAGTATGGCCAAGCCATGCAAGGCGCCGGCAATGAACTCGGCGTCTTCGCCTTGGAAAACCTCTATCTTCATTTTGATGATTTATTCTTGGGTGTTAAAGCGCGATTTGGCTGGCAATACATGGGCGACGATCTCGATCTTGTCGGATTCACAGGCCGCTACAATGACGACAGCCTGACAATCACTCATGCCGATTCGGCTTTTCTTGAACGACATTTTGGACCATTCGCCGCCACTCTATTTCAAGCCGTAACCCGCGATGTTCCCTCTCTCTTGACCGATACCGACTACACTCTTAATAATGTTGCTTTAACCACGGGAACATCATCAAGCCACTGGTATGTTAAAAAAATAGGTTTATCCGCCAAAACCAACGATCTCTTTGGAGAAACAGCGCCCTCCTTAACCCTGGGCCTTAATTTACATCAAGGACAAGACCGGGGAGCGGCCACAGTGAGCGACAACATCAATCTTCTGATTTATGAACTAACGGCCAGGGGATCATCCCAAGGAAACAACGTGCATTACTATGGAACCTTAGCCGCTAATGCAGGAAGGAGAAACGCTGTTTTAAGCAATACCTCGAGCGGCGTTAACTTCCGCGGCCGCCTTTGGCACGCGGGGGGGGAATTCTTGGCTAATAAACATTTAGGCTTTTCTCTGCAAGCCGCCCAAGCTACCGGAGATGACGACCCGGCTGAACCTTCCGATATTTCAACAAACGAAGAACCGGACTATTCATTTCATGATTTAGGCGCTCTGGGCATGGCCCCAAAAATCGCCTTTGGGGAAATTTTAGGTAAAAGTAATACCCTGACAGGAGGCCGGCCTCTCCTACAAGGCTTTGAAAGCGGCAGCCCTTTAATAAGCGGCGGCCAGGGCCGGGGTTTTGACGCGGTGGCCGCAGGCGCTCATTACGCCTTGCCATCTTTTCCCAAGGTCAAAATTTTCGCGGATTATATTTTGGCCTATGCCCAAAAGCTTCGCAACGGTTCCGATTTAGGAAAATCTCGTAAAATTGGCGATGAGTTGGACATCGCGGTTCATTATCAAAAACTGGAAAATGTGACTCTCAAATTAAGCCTCGCGGCGCTCAAGCCGGCTGAAAATTCAGCGGTTCTTGGCAATGGCGCCAACATTAACCTGGTGAGAAAAATCACGGCCGGCGCCACAATGATATTCCAATGACGATTCATCATGCACTCCTCATCATAAATATTTTGGTCATTGGGCCTTCCGATCTATTCGCTCAAATTCCCGAACTGCCGCCAGCCAATCCTTCATCTTACGGATCCGTGAACGTGGACCTTTCCGTGAGGGCCGAGCCGGGATTTTATTCTTGGGGTGAAATCTCAACCTCGCCCACGCGCGCCGACTACAGCTACCTGGCCCAGCGCAGCGCTTTAAACCTCAAAGTGACGGAAAATCCTTGGACTTTCAATCTTCGCCTTGAAAACATCTATCTCTCGGGTGTCGCCGGTTTACCCAAACCGTTATCCCTTGTTCCCAGCCGCTACCCGCAGCCGGGGCCTTCTTTTTTCGTTTCCCAATCTTACCTATCCTATCAAAACATGGCGGAACGCTTTCCTTTAATCGTGGAAGCCGGTATTATTCCTGTTCATGTGGAAAATAGCCTGGTCTTAGATGACAATGGTTTGGGCATTTTAGGCGCCCACGCCGCCATTAGCGCGGCTTCCTGGCTTCACCTAAACATTTACAGCGGCAATACGGAAACTAACAACAGCCAAGCGGACAAAGTTTTATTTCATTACGCCAGGATCAGCGCTAAACGCATGGGCGTCTGGGGTCTTGGAATCCTCAATGAACTTGATAAAACGCAGCGCTCGCTAAGCCTCGGAACCACAACAGGATACTCAAGGCGAAACTACTACATCCTCACTTACGACCAACAAAAAGATATCTTTAATCTCCACACACAAATCATCCGTTCAGACGGCTCTTATGACATTTCCGGGACACCGGAAAATATTCCGATCACTCACCGCGCATCAGCATACCTAGTCAAAGGATCGTGGGTTATGTGGCTCCCACGCCTGGAGGTCCTGGGCCCTGTAGATTTCGGGTTTACCTATGCCCAAGGAAGCGGGGACGAGGCCACGACTCCTGAAGACGAGGCCTTCTTTGCTCCTCTGGCCAATCGGTTCAATGGCATGGCCAAAACAGGATGGGGGGATCTTTTAGGGGCCACGGTTTTTGACGTGCTTCCTGCCACCGGAACCTGGAATGGCCTTCCCCAGGGACTCTCCGGCGTCGCCACGGCGGGGTTTTCGATTACCACCAAACCGCATCGCGTCATGACCATTCCTGTGGATTTGGGGATATCGAATTATCTCTTTAGAGCCACCAACAGTTCCGCGCTTTCCAAAGATTTAGGCTCGGAATGGGCCTTTCACGCCAGTCTTACTCTAAGCAGCCGCCTTCAACTAATCGCCAAAATGTTCACTTTCGTTCCCGGCCTTGCCTACGAAATTGGAGGCGTCAAACCAGATTCCATCAAAGGCCTCCACCTGGTCGGCTCCCTTTCGTTTGAGTAAAATGGGGCATCTTACGACTTAATCGACCCCGAGGGCGAAAAATGGGGAGTCCGCAGCATTTCCAGCGGTATCTATTTTTGCCCAGGCTATATGATTGGTTCAGGGCGTCATTTCAACGTCAACGGCTTCTTAAAAAAACTCAAAGAAATCCGCGGCTGTATTATCGCTGATATCGAAAGCTTTCCCGATGTCCCTTTTTGGATTGTTCCCATCAAATACGTCAAAAAATGGTGGTCTTCGGGCGACTTGGGGGAAACTACAAAAATTTCCCGCAAACAAGCCGCCACCTTAATCAAAGCGATTGCCTTATGAGCCTAGTTCAACTTCCTTTATCTGACAATGACGC
>JACQPE010000036.1 GCA_016207685.1 Elusimicrobiota bacterium
CGGGGGAAACCGTCGGGACTGGTTTCGAGTTTTTGGGGGCTGCCCCCTGGGAGCCAAGTCCCAACCGGCGGGGTAGACTTAAAATTATCTTAGCGGCGATGTGTTTGAGTCAATAGATATCACAATACCCAGGCCTATCGGTAAAATTTTTAAAAACTAAAGTCCTATATAAAAATAGGTCTTAAGGCCCTATGACAAAATCATCTATTAAGCATCAATTAAATAGACGGGTCCCGCATTAAGCCCGCGAGACAAAGCGTCCTATTGATGGAATTCAGGAGTAAACCAATGACAACCCTTAAGCGTTCGTCCAAGTCCTTTTTGTTCGCCGCCCTGTTGATCACGGCAAGTCAAAACCAGCCCATGGCAGGGCCTATGGAGCCGGTGCCGTTAGACAGGGGGCAAGCGCCCGGACGCATTGATCTTTTCACGCTCGATCCTGACTCCATCGTCATTGAGCGGTTGAACATTCCGGCCTCCATTCCCCAGGGAAGCACCTTGACCATACAACGGCCGGGCTTGACCGACAGCCCTCTTGCCGTGATTGACCGAGTCATCAACCTTGGTCTCAAAATTTGGGACGTCATTGACAAAAATAGGCCCATTGCGGACGTAGCCAATCAATACGCCACGGCCCTGCCGGAAGGTATCGCGAGCCCTCTCCAGCTTGAAAACTGGAATCAGCCCCATGGCGAGGTTTTCGAGCTGACGGCCAAAAATTCCTACGGCAGCAGGGTCGTCGTAGTCCGCTATCAAGTGCTCCGGACGGATGGCGGCGCGTATCGCGGCCAGGGCCGCTATTTGGCCAATGTTTCAGTCCAGCCGCTTTTAGTTGAAACGCTTTGGGGCTACCGCGTCAACGTTAAGGTGGAGATTCTTGATGTGACCAATGAGGGAACCTCTGAAGATCCTCTGGCCGCCATGACCCTTGTGCTTAAGTGGCGCATTGAGACTCCGGTCAAAAATGCCCAGGGCGCAATGGTCTACCACGTTCGCGGCGACGGCCTCATGAGCGAGATTGGCTCCCCTTCTGAAAATTTGATGGCCCAAAGGGGGATCGGCGCGGTCAAAAACCAAATTCCGTAAAGTTTAGCCCAATGGGGAAATCATGCTTTGGAGGTGGTAATAGGGGGGTCGTTCACGGTAGCGCAAAATGGCTTCTTTAAGGATCTCCTCAATGAAATCCTCATAGGATTGGCCGATCATTTCCGCGCAATTAGGGACGCAGTCGCCTCGATTAATGGAAGGGTTGGGATTGATCTCTAAAATATAGGGGTTGCCCTGCTTATCCACGCGCACTTCAACACGCGCGTAATCGTGGCAGTCGAAAATATTGTAAGCGTCAAGGCAAATTTCGGAAATGAGCGCGGTGAGCTTTTGGGAGTATTTCGCCGGCCGCTCCACGCGGATTTTATCGTACACCGATGTCGCGGCCCATTTGGCCTTAAAAGGATAAATATGCCAAACGCCTTCGGGCAAATCATCAAAAATCGAGCGCGATAAGGGCAAAACCTTGACCCGGTCTTCGTTGCCGATAATGCTCACGTCCACCTCGTCACCCTCAATGTACTCCTCGATAAGCACGGGGCGCCGGTAATTGTTGATCAAGCGCTCCACCTGCTCGCGAAGCTGCCTCGGGCTCGTGACGACCGAATCGTTGGAAATGCCGATCGAGTTATCCGTGTTGGCGAGCTTGACCATGAGAGGAAATCGCAAGTCATCACGGATTTCCTCATCTTTTTGAAACACATAATCAAACTTCGGGGTAGGCAGCTTGTGGTATTCCAAAATTTTTTTGATTTTAATCTTATCAATGCACAGCGCCAACGTGAGCGGATTCGAGCCCGTGTAGGGAATCCCCAATGAATCCAAAATCGCGGCCGCATGCGGCTCCAACAGGCTTGAATTGTTAATGCGTTCACAAACATTAAACACCAAATCCACATTGGCCTCGGCGATCTTGTTAAAAGGCAGCGGCGATTCATTCATGTCAAAAAACGTCACGTGATGCCCCTTGGCTTCAACGGCCATTTGGATATTAAGACCCACGGAGGTCAAGTCTTCATGAACCTTGGCTTCGCTTTCGCCATTGGAGGCGCCTCCCCCCTCATACTTGTTGCACAAAATCCCCACATGAAGTTTTTTGGAAGCCTTCAGATCAAAACCTCTGATTTTTTCAAGGCGGGCTGACTCGATGATGCGCCGCCGCGCCACATGCGCCGCGTCGAAGCGATTGCGCCGCCGTGTTTTGCCCAACGAGGACGCCGCGTCGAATCGCGCCACGTTAATGGTAATGCGGCGCAGCGTTTCGTTCAAATTCTCCTCGGCTTCGGCATAGGTATGGCCCTTGCCGACCACCCAACCCAAGGAATCAAATCCTTCCGGGGGCACCAAGACAGGATCGCCCGGCTCCTTTAAAAATGTGATGTCATGAATCCCGTAAAGATTTTTTTCATCGGGCACATGGAGGCCGGACACCACGCCGGAGGATTCAGAAACAAGATATTTGCCCACCAAATGAACCTTGGCTTCGGCGAGCTTCCGCGGCTGGCAAGGGGCGCCAACCGCCAAGCGCGCCGCCTCCTCCACCATATCCACATCCCAAATGGTTTTGATCCAATCGTAAAGATAATCGCCGCCCATGCGGGCGTTGACTTCGATCAATTTTGAACCTTCGGGCCCAATCTTCGCCTCTAAATGAACGGCCCCGTGCCCCAATCCCAGCGCCCCCACCGCTTCCTGCGCCATGGTCAGCACCGCTGTCAAATCCGACGCTTCATGGCGCGACGGCATCGCATCTCCTGTCTCAATAAAAAAAGGCTCCTTGGTCGGAAAATTGTCCGTGAACGCATGAAATTTGATTTGGCCCTCTTGAACAAGCAAATCTACGTCCACTTCCGCTCCGGGCAAATAGGCCTCGACGATAATTTCAGTGCCATAGGAATAAATGGAGTTAAACCCAGGTGATAAATTCGATTTCAAATACTCAAACGCGTTAATCGCCTCCTCCATATTTTCCGAACGCACCACGAATTGGCTTTCAACGCCCCAGGCCGGCTTAAGGACCAAGGGAAAATCAATGCGCCGGGCTTCCCGCTCGAGATCGCGGACGGATTTGATCTGGGCCCAGGCGGGTGAATACTTTTTAAGGCCGGCGGCCTCCAAAGCCTTGCGCGTCAAAATTTTATTTCGCGCATTTAGCGCGCTTTTGAGAGAATGTCCCTTCAACTCAAAACGCTCGCTGATCGCGGCGCACAAAGGAACGGCCTCTTCCCAAAACGTCAAAACACCGTCAATAGCGCCGGCATCTTTAGTAATCCACTCTTCAACCCTTTGAATGCAATCTTGATGATCAATGGTATTGCCTGTCAAAATGGTGTCAGCGTAGCGCGCGGCCCAGGTTTCTTCAGGGCTTAAAACAACAAGCCTCAACCCTAGCGCCTTCAGTCGCTGAAATAAAAATTTTTTTGTCGGGGCTCCGGAACTAATGACCAGGAGGGTTTTCCCTTTAAGCTCATGCCCGGATTCCCCGGCGACAGCGACCGATTCCAGAGGACTCATGCCCTTATGCTACTTTTTTCAATGGAAATTTTCTCACTGTCTTGCATCAATGGCCTCCAAGGCTTCTCTGGCTTCGGTGTCTTTAGGATCAAGCAATAAGACCTTTTCAAGATAAAAATGCGCTTTCCATTTTTGGCCTAAATCCAAATATAAAAAAGCCACTTTTTTAACAAGAGCCTGATGATAAGGGTTGTAGTCAAAGTAGCGGCGGTAGCGCTCGATGGCATCATCGTAAAGCCCTTGATTTTCGTAAAGCTCTCCGGCCAGCTCATACCCCGGCGGCCATCGGGGATTGCTTTGGATAAGCGTCTTGACCGTATCCAAGGCCTTAGCGCTCTGCCCCGAAGCAGCCTGGCCGCGCGCGATTCGCGCAAGAACATAAGGATTTTGCGGCTCCAAATCTTTGGCCTGGTTGTATATGCCAAGCGCCGCGCTTAAATTTCCTCTCTGGCGCATTTGATCCCCCAGGCGAAGCAAATTTTGAAGTCTTGGCCCTAAAAAAATCTTTTCCGGGTCCTTTAAAGGATCCATTGAAAGGACGGTGCGCAAAGCGCCGGTTTTTTTCACGAAATGACGGTCTTCAGCTTCTTTTAGCCATTTGGCCCAAAGACGAATTTCAAATTCGCGCAGCGTTTGTCCTATTGCCGCTTCAAAAGCCTCATTAAAATTTTTTCCATTAAAAATTCGTTGAAGAAGCTTCGCCAGTTGCGGCCTGATCTCCTCAATGGCCAAAGCCGTCTGGGTGAAGGCCAAAGAAATTTCGCCCTCACTGTTCAAATAAACAAGCGACGGCTCCATGCGCTCAAAAGACACCAGGCGTCCCTCCTTGGCCGCCAGCCAAAGCTCTTCCTGATCTCCGGGCGGAAGTTCCAGGCCGCCGCCGCGCCAAATGCTTTCATTGGCGCGGGCCATGCCTTCCTGAAACCAAAGAGGGAGCGACAAACCCGCTTTAATCTTGAGCGCGTGATGAATATACTCATGACACAGAGTATCCTGCCAAGCATAACCAAACGGCAAATTTTCAGGGGCAATAATCATGATGCGTCCAAACTTAGCAATGCCGATAACGCCGCTTTTCTTGATGATTTCATCGCCCAAAGCGCTCGCATGGGCGAAAGTCTTTTTTGTGGGATAAACTTCAACAAGAACGGCCCCATTGGGCTCAACATCGAGCCAATCCCGAATTTTTCCCCGGCACGCCTCCAGCGCCGCGCCGGCGCCATACTGGATAACGCCGTCGCGCCGCGCCGAACGAAAATGAATGGCGGCTGTTGAATAATCCTGCGTGAATGACGGCTCAATCGCCGCCATTCCCTGAAGATAAAACAAAAGCCTGCCTTCGGGCCGGCTCAATGAATCCAAGGATGCCGACGATGAAATAGCCAAACGGCTCAAGCCTTCCGCGTAACGGCCCTCAAACATCGCCAAAAGCGCGGATAACCGCCGGTCATCTCGCGCCGCGCGCTCCAACGACGCGGCACGGCCGCGTTCTAGCTCCTCTTCGCGTTCGTGAAACAAAGGCGCCGCTTCAGAGTTACGGATTGCGAGTTGCGCGTTGAAAATTAAAAATAAAAAAGAAACCCAAAAAATTTCTTTTCTGAACGCGCAACGCGCCACTCGCAATCCGTAATTTTTTCCGGTCACTTCAATAAATTCCTCAAATACTCCCCCACCGCGTCCTCTTGGGCGTCAGGGCGGCGATCCCGCAGGGAGCGCAAAATTTCTTTGCGGCTTCCTTCGGGAACTTTGTAATCTTCCGGACGGGGAATCATCACGCGATCCACGCGTATTCCCTGATCGCCCGGCCCCCCTTCCCTTGATGAGGCTCCCGGCGCCGGCACAAAAACAATAGGCCTTGATCGGCCTTTCGAACCCGGCGCCGGCATTGAAGATTCGGCAAGGTGTTGGGCCATCTGAGATAGCGCCTCGCCCAATTCCTGCATCTTTTGCAGCGCCGCGCTTTCCTTCTCCAGGGCGGGGGAAAGCATTATTTGATCCAATGCTTCTCGAGCTTGATGTTGATCTTGAAGAACCGCTTCGAGCTTATTGATCTTGGATCCTAAAACCAATTGGGGAAATTCCCTGTCCATACCGGCGAATTCATCGAGAAGTTTTTTAGTTCGTCCGGCCAGATCATTTTGCTCTTGAGCCAATTGACCGGCGGATTGCCGATCGGCATCTGAAAGGACGGGCTGCTGTTCTTGTCCGATAGAGGCCTTCTGCTCGGCTGCGGCTATTCTGATCGAACGTTCCAAAGCCGAGGATTTCCACAAAAGCCGCTCCTGGTCTTGCCGCAAGGCCTCTAAATCTTGAGCCAAGGATGGCTGCTCCCCGTCCTCGCCCGGCGCGCCGCCCAAACGATCCTTGAATTTTGACTCTTGAGCCTGGGCCGCCTCCTCGAGCTCTTGGCGCATTTTCTTGATTTGTCCGGCCATCTCGCGCGCCTTTTGCGCGGCGCGCTTAAAATCACCCTGGCGCAACGCATCCGCGAGTTGGGCACGCGCCTGGGCCGCCTGTTGCAAAGGAACGTCTTCGGGGCGGACTTGATTGACGAACTCCTGGGGATATTCTTGAGGATTCATTTGGCTCATGGCCTGGGCCAACTCCTGCATTTCCCGGTCCAACGCCTCAAGCGCCTCCTGCAATTCTTTGGCGTCTTCGAAATTTTCCAATGATTGATTAATGCGTTCGGCAATTTCATCAAGCCTGGATGCGGAAAATACGGCATCCTGCATTTTCTGTTCTTTGCGCAGCTCATCAAAAGCCTCAACGGCTTTTTCCGTTTGCTCCACATAACGAGCCATCTCCTCTCTTGATGACTCAACGCGGCCTTGGCGCGCTTCGTTTTTAGCCGGATTTAAATGTGATGAGGCCGCCGAATCCAAAGTTTGAGCAACCGCTTCAACCCCCCAAGACCAGGAGGGCCGGGCCAGAGGATCTTCCCCCAGTTCCTTGGCATAATCCCGCAACTGACGCTCCAATTTCCGGCTCGCATTCTCATACGCGTCAATTGGGGAAGTCATTTGACGCGCCGTATCGCTTGAAGCCCCGGTCATTTCACCCTGTAGCGCCAATCCCTTCTCCAAATGTTTCATAAGCGCCTCTTTAAGCTCGTCGTTACGCTGCTCCAGATTTTGCTGATGCGTCTGTTCAAAATTTTTAATCGTAATATAAAGAACGTCGCTGAAAGGTTCCGGCTCCGGCCGTCCGGGCATGGCGTCCTGGCCTTCAAAAGCCACCAAAACCTCATCACCGGCTTTAAGCGACCATGAAGACGGCCGGAAATGCGCCGTATCCCGAATGCTCTCCTTGGGAGCGTTGGCCCCGCTCCACAGGCGCCGCCGAGATTTCAGGGCCTTAACGTGAGCCTGGCCAATCACCATGTCCACGGCAATGACACCGAGATCATCCTCGGCAATCCAGGCAATCTCTAAATCCTCGTCAACATCCATTTGAATAACATGAAAAACCGGATCGGTGATCGTCACTCGCGGCGGCTTGTCCTCAAGAACGTTAAGGGTGATCATCCAGGCTTCGGCATTGGACATGCCGGCATCATTGTCAAGCGCCACGCGCAAACGGCCGCTTTGCCGAGGCGCCAGATCAATCTTCGCGCGGCCATCAGGCATGGGCGCGACGGGCCCTTTGCTTTCCAAAATTCCACTATCATTTTCATGAATCACTGAAGCGCCTATCAGCCGCTGGTTGGAAACGATGTCAAAACTCAACCGGCTTCCTTGCAACACATCAACCATGGAGGGATTCTCCAGGATCTTGGAAGGCTTTTTACTGTAACGCGGCGGCGCGATGGCGATCATAAGGGATTTAATCGCCGGCGGCTCAATGGCCTTAAAAATCCACGGTCCGGCCTTAAACTCCCCCCAGCGCAAGGAAAAATTTAAATCATCCGCCAGCGCCGCCAAGCCAAAAAAATAATGCTTGCGCCCCGCCTGATCATCAAGAAGAATCATCCTGCGCTCTTCCCCGCCCAAATCCACGATGGGCAAGCCCCAGGGTTTGGGCGCGGGAACACTAACCGTCATTTTCAAGTCAACCGCCGAGCCTTTCAAAACTTGATGTTCTCCGGGCTTCGGCTCAAAGAAAATCGCCGCGCCCAGGCGCTCAATCTCCTCATAAGGCCTTAAAATGCGCCGGGCTCCTAAGGATGGCTCCGCCTGGGTGAGAACACCAACGGCAACCATCAGCGAAGGCCCTCCAAGCAATCCTCCCCAAACCGCCGGCGTCAAACTTCTCATCCAATCTCTCCACCCAAACAATGAAGAAACTTCCGTGAACTTATCTTGGAGCAACGCGGTGGTCCGCAATATCTCACGGCCGATAAACTCCTCGGTGAGCAGGCCGCTGCCTAGGGGAATTTTTTGAAGGTCAAGGGCATTACGGATAGGATCATGAGCAAAACCCAAACGCCGCTCCACATCGGCCAATACCGTATTCAAACGCAGCAAAAACATCTGCCTTAAAAAAGAAATCGCCAAAACCATGACCACAGATGCCAGAACAAGCCATCGGCACCAATCACGAACCACCGCGCTTAAGGCAAAAATACCGTCAACAACCACCACCGCGCCCAAAAGCGCCAGCCCCACGGCCGCGGCCGCAGCGCACGAATGCGCCGCCAATAGACAAGCCTTCCATCTGACGAAGCGCCTGGCCTGCCGCTCAAGTTTCATGTTCTCTCCCATCACAGTCAGTTTAACCAAGATTTAGGGCGCAGCCAATAATCAAATTAACTAA
>JACQPE010000035.1 GCA_016207685.1 Elusimicrobiota bacterium
GGGGAGTTCCTCATCCTTGAATCTATAATAAAGAGGGCGTCTTTGAGGGGACTGCAGCCTCTGTGCCGGCGGTTCCTGCATCTGAACAGGTCCATTCTCCTGGGCCTTGGAACAGGAGGCCAGAAGAGAGAAAACAACGAAAAATAAACTGTTAAACATGGGGCTATTCATCTCCTTGTTATTTTTTCATTTCTTGGCGCGTTCTTTTTCCATTCGTTCATAAGCCTCTTTCTCCCTTTGAAGCCTTAACTCTTTAGGCCAAGTAGTGGCGATGCGGGTTTGATAAGCGTAACCATACCTGCGGGCATAAAGAGGCCGGGTGGCTTTTTGGGACTTGCCTGTTTGGGGATTGCTGCCCGAGGCGGTGACCATGCCGATATAGACGCGTTGGTCAAGCATATCTCGTAACGAATGACTAAAAAGTATCCAATCCTTAAATTCTGGTGCACCCTTTGTGGGATTCCCTCCATACTTCTGCGTTACCAATGCAATGTAATCGGCAGCTTTTTTAATCTCTTCCCAATTCCCATCCCCCTTCGGCACAATCCAATAATCCGTATGCGCATGCTCTTGGGTTCCCCCAGGGCCTGTGTTTCCAGCCAAGCCAATAAGCTCATGCTGGAATACTTCGTCGCCTGGTTTAACCAAGACTCCTGAATTAGGCTCATGGCCCAGATGGATGCTGCGGGAGAATCGCAGGTACCCTGTTTGAGGGTCTTCTCCATGGAAGATGAGAACTTTGTTGCCCGCCTGTGGGTCATAGCCCGCATCAAGGACCACGCCGGCATCCACGGCCCCTACCGCCGGGCTGATGGTTTTTTCATTCTGCGGGATTTTCAGGTTGTCCGGGGCAAGGACAATGCTTTGGTCAATGGCCTCATGGAGGCGAAAGCAGGGATTTCGTTTTGAGCAACCCCCTGTTCTGAAATTATCCCTGATCTCCATCTCAAGGGAGGTGAGGGCGCCATTATGGGAGAGGGATTCAGCGGGGGTGTCCATATTCTGCTCTTGGGCCCTGTCTTCTTGGAAGCGGGCATTTCTGATTTGACCGTTTCCATTGATTTCAAGAAGCCCCCAGGTTTTTCCGATCTGGCTTTTGTCAAAGTCCGGTGGGGAGTCTTCGGGAATGTTAAGAGGCCAAAAGTAATGCGTTTCATGGCCGTCGTTGTCTTTGGTGGGAATGTTCCTTAACGCCTCCCAAGACTGACGCAGGCGGCGCTCCTCATCAAGGCGTTGGGCCGGGGAAAGTCCTCCCGAAGAGAGCTTATCGAGCGCGTCGGTGACGCCTTGGAATTCCCGCTCGCTTTGTTTCTGCTCGTTCATCTCCTCCATGAGACCGGGGAGCATTCCCTGGGAGACCTGGCTGCGGATGGTCTCCTCAATGGCTTTAAGATCCGGCTCCGGCCCTTGGGGGTATTGAAGACGCGCCTCCCATGAGACAAGCTCTTTGATTTGTTGATCTTCGAGCTCTTGGCGTTGCCAGGCGATTTGTTCCTGGCGTTGTTTCTTGATTTCTTCGAGTTCTTGAAGGAACTGCTCCCTTAAGGATAAAACTTGTTGGGCTTGGGCCATTTGGACGTCAAGGGCTTTAACCTTGTTTGTCGGGAGATTGAGGGGTTGCTGGAACTGAGGGAGGTTGTCATATTTCTTGACGAGAGCCTGGATTTGATCCTGGGGAATATCCATCTCTTTAAGCTCATCAAGGAGTTGCTGGGTTCGGGCCG
This sequence comes from Elusimicrobiota bacterium, assembly GCA_016207685.1. GTDB lineage: Bacteria > Elusimicrobiota > Elusimicrobia > JACQPE01 > JACQPE01 > JACQPE01. The sequence continues at coordinate 1,725 of JACQPE010000035.1, forward strand.
CGTCACGTTGATTGAAGTATTCTTCACGGCGGAGAGACTCTTCCTTGTCCTTGAAATTCTCCCTGCGGCGCTCTGTGACTGCTTTGAGGATGGGCCTGACAATGTCATAGAGAAGCCCCGAGGCTTGGCCTGCGGCCAGGGCGCCTGTAACCATAAGGCCTGCCGGGGTGAGGAGCCAGGGAAGAACAACCGGGAGGATGAGATACCCTGAAGCGCCCAGGAAGGCTGTGATGGCGGCGGCCTTGGCAGAAACATAACCCAGCCACCAGGATACGGCGATATTGCGCTTGACTATGTCAGTTTCCTTAATCTCCGGGGCCTGTTGGGCCAGGGACGGTTTCCACAACCCAAAAGAGAGAATGGTCTGCATAGCGCCCCAGGTTATTCCCAGTGCCCTGGGGAATACCTCCTGGGTCAGGCCGTCGCTGATAGGGCCGGAAAGGACAAGGGCCAAGAATGAAAAAACGCCCAGGGCCAGGGCATTGACGGCTGTGGGCACTAAGGCCCAGGGGGTTCCGGCGTAGACCAGCAATCCCCCGGCCACGGCAATGATGAGCCCTGCGATTGTTGCTAGTTCAATGAGGGGCTGAATGGCACGGCCCTCCGGGGTTATGGCCGCGGGGGGACCTGAAGAGGAACTGCCAGAACTGGAATCATCAACAACGTCATAGTCCTCATGGTTCTCATCGTCATCATCATCCCTGGGGGAGGATTCCTCCTTTGGGGGATCGGGCTTGGTCAGTTCAAGTTGAGGGCAGCCCGTGCCGCTGTTAAAGCAATCATCAAGCCCATCATTGCTGGCCAAGCCGTCAAGATCGGAAGGGATGGAAACGCTCCGGAGCGGATCCCCTGGTTGATCATGGTCAAAGGCGGCGTCAAATATCTCCTCGGTTGCGGCGTAGGCCTTTTCCTGGGGACTCGCCGATTGCCAGAGAAGGGACTGCGCGAGGGCAGATGGACGAAAGGATAGGAAGACAACATTGCAGGAAATAAAAAAAGACAAGAATTTTTTAGGTGATATCGGAAATATCATGGGCACACAACAAAAAAGGGAAACGCCAAGCGCTTCCCTCCTGGAAAAAATTATACTTCAGATAGGGCAGGGGCAGGGAAATGTAAATGCAAAGATGGGACCCCTTTTATGTTACAAGGAGGGTCTCATACAATGTTTCAGGAGCCAAATCTGCTCCATTGGGCCAGGCGATCGTGCCCCCTTGAATGCGAGCCGAAGCGAATAGTTTGGGGTTTTTTAGCGATTTAAAGATTGGCCCTTTATTAAAAAGATAACGTAAATCAATTTCACCTTTAGTCCCGTCGTCAAAAGCGATAAAGTAAACGTAAGGCTTTAGGTATTTAATTTTTTTAACGTCGTTCAAATTCCACATGCGCGATCATCCTTATTCGAGAGGCTTAATTTTTTTGAGAGGCTTACCTTGTTTTGCCAGCTTCCAATCGAATTCCAATTCGGTATGACGCAAATCAATCCAGTCCCTCACCAATCTTATGGCCACTTTTGACTTCAGGTCCCCCTGGAGAATGTTCCCACGCAGATCAAAAACGGCTTTTCTGCCGGAGTACTCCGCATGGAAGTGGGGCGGATTATGGTCGTCGAAAAACATGCGAATGATAATTCCAAAGAAGCGGCTTAGTTCGGGCATAAAATTATTCTATAAAAAAGCCAAAAATTCATTAATAGGGGCCATTAATGGCTATCCTGTTTTTAACCCTATAAGAAACTGTTCATAATCTTTTCAATAAAATCCGTATAAATGCCTGTTGCACCATGGCCAAACTCGAAGCAACCAGACGCTCGAAATTTTTCCACAGCCGTCGGCGCTTCTCGATCCATGAGAAAGACCGCTCCACGACCCATCGTTTAGGAATGACCGCGAACGCGCGCAGTTCGTTGCGCTTGGCTATTTCAACCCCTGCGCCGATGGCGGCCTTGACCGCCCGCCGGAACGGTTCGCCGGTATAACCGCCGTCCGCTAGCCCATCATAACAGGACAGGCGCTGTTGCTGCGCTAAATTCGCCAACGGCAAGAGCCGTTGGCGCTCCGAGGCTTGCACGGGCCTTTGGCCAATGCCGCCACGCAGGCGACCAGGCAAAACAATCAGGCCGCGCGCTTCTAAACCCAACAGCAGCGCGCGGCAGGCAGTCTTTGAGCTTGCCGTCAGGGGCTATCCGATTCCAGGCGCGGCATAGTTCTA
>JACQPE010000033.1 GCA_016207685.1 Elusimicrobiota bacterium
CGGTTGAGAACGCCTGCATCGCCTCTTCGTAGGAAATGAGACGGCCATGGCGCAAAATAGCGTAAGAGCGCCAAAAGCGGTCAGTGGCCTTGGAACGCCCCAATTCTTTCGTCAAGCGGGCGCGAATTTTGAGCTCCTGCGCCAGCACCGTTCGCACCGCTGAATAGGTGCGCCTGCTTAATTGCTCTTCGGAAAGCCCGATCGTCGTCGCGTTGGATATTTGGAATAAATCGCCGAGCACCTTGGATCCCTCGCCGTAAAACCCGCGCGCCGCAAAACCGGAGCGCGCAATTTCCTGAAGAACGGACTCAATGTGCCGAGACGCCACCAGGCCAGGCAAATGAACCAGACAGCTCGCGCGCATCCCGGTTCCCACATTTGTCGGACAGCTGGTTAAAAACCCCATCTCTTCATGCTCGGCATAGGAAAGGTCCTTGGCCAGGAAGCCATCAATTTTTAACGCCGAGACCAACGCCCCCTCAACATTTAATCCCGGCTCAAGCGCCTGCAGCCTTAAATGATCCTCTTCATTGATCATCACGCTGATCGTTTCCTTGTCGGAAACCACAACGCCGCGATGCGGCAATTCTTTAAGCAAATCAGGACTGATCAAATGCCGCTCCACCAACATCTGTCGGTCAATTTGATCAATATCCTGCATTTTAATGTAAGCCGCTTTTGACAGCTCCCGTGTTTTTTTTAAGGCGGCCGCGATGGATTCAAAAACCGCGGCGAGTTCTTTCGGCGGCGCCATCCGGGGATAGCGCCACGGCGTGCAATTTCGCGCCAGGCGCACCCTTGAGGAAACAACGACTGAAGACTCTTCGCCGGAAGCTGAAAGCCAGGCTGCGGAATTTTTAAGAAGATTGGCCAATTGAAACATAGAACCCTAGCCCTTGGCAACCTTCGCTTCGAGGTCGCGGATTTTATCGCGCAAGGCGATCGCCTCCTCATAAGCTTCGCGCTTAAGGGCCGCGGAAAGATTTTTTCTAAGCTGGATCAATTGAAACTCGGCTTTTTGACGCGGCGTTGGTTCCGTTGCAGCTCTAGGGACGGCGCCTCGATAACGCACGCCCGAATGAATATTGGCGCCATGAATCTTGCGCACGATTTCCTTCAGGGAAGCCCCAAAAACGCCGTAGCAAGCCGAACATCCCAAATACCCGCCGGCCTTAAACGCCGCGTAAGTCATCGAACAATTCGGGCATCTCGCCTGGGCCGGGCGGCCTGTTTCTCGAAACGATTTAGCCAACCCCTCCTGAGCCGGAAAACCGAAACTTTCAATTAACTGCTCCAAGGCAAGCCCCAGTTTGCCCCATGAGCTAAAATCAGCTCCTCCGGCCAGCACCCCTTGCTCTTGAGCGCAAACCTCGCAGAGATTGAGCTTGCGGATTTGGCTGCCTTCTTGGATTTTTAAAAAAACATTGGCCGGCCGCTCGCCGCAAGATTCACAGAGGGACATCTTATAAAAGGGGTAAGGGTTGGGGGATGCCGGGTAGACGAAGGGTTATAATAATTTTCCATCCCTGATCCCTTTGTACCATGCTAATGCGCCACGGCATCGGCTTCGTAGACGGGCGTGCCCGTTGAAGTCGTCATACCACGGTAGAGCTTGACTAAATTCTTGGTCAAGCGTCCCACTCTGCCATCTTTGATTTTACGGCCGTCAATTTCCTTGATGCCGATTATCTCAGCTCCAGTGCCTGTAATCCAAACCTCATCGGCCTGGTAGAGATCAACCACCCCAAAAAGCTCTTCTTTCACCGGCACACGGAGCTGCCGCTGCAAAATTTCGATAGCCGCGGCGCGGGTGATTCCGGGCAATATTCCCGCATAAAGAGGCGGCGTCACGGCGATCCCCTTTTTGAGATAAAAAATATTATCCCCGGAACACTCGGCAACGTAGCCCTCCGAATTCAGCAGAATCGCCTCCTCGGCGCCGGCACGGGCGGCTTCAGCGCGAGCCAAAATGTTATTTAAATAATTAAGCGACTTAATCGCGGGCGGCAGCGTTTGATTCGGCGTGCGCCGCAGGGCGCTTGTGACCAGCCTCATGCCCTGCTCATAAACAAAATCAGGATAGAGCTCAATACGATCAGCGATAATGATAACCGTGGATTTTTTGCACTTGCGCATATCAAGCCCCAAGTCCCCAAAACCCCTCGTCACCACGACCCTGACATAGGCGTCTCGCAAATTGTTGACGCGGACCGACTGAACGATGAGCTTCTCCATTTGTTCGATGGCCATCGGCATTTCCAGCAAAATTCCCCTGGCGCTTTCATAAAGCCGTTCAGCATGTTCATGAAGCCTAAAAATCCGGCCGTTGTACGCCCTAATACCCTCAAAAATACCGTCGCCGTACAGCAGGCCATGGTCAAATACGGAAATTTTTGCTTGATCTTTATCGGGCCACTTTCCATCAATATAAATCTTACTCATCAATATCCTCCTCAAGACGAGCGTCTACCATCGGACGGGGCCGTGGACTGCAAGAAACCATCCTCCAAGATCATCATTTTATCAGCTAACCGGGCCACTTCGATATTATGCGTGGCCAAGACCAAGGCCGGATTTTGACCATCGGTTTGACGGGACAACAGCCCCAAAAACTCATCCATTAAATGTTTAGCATTTTTGGCGTCAAGATTACCCGTAGGCTCATCGGCAAATACAAGGGACGGCGAACCCATTAAGCCCGAAGGAGGTTGGCCCGGCAGCACTCCCCAACGGAAAGCTCCCGTGGGAATGAAGGCAGCCTGCGCTCCAGATTAAGCCTTCCGGCCACCTGGCTCAAGTTAGAGACAGGCTCCCCCGCAAAACCAATTCCTTTAATGCGCTGGATCAAACGAAGATTTTCTTCCAGCGTCAACTCCTCCATCAAGCTGTCCATTTGAAACAAAAAACCGATTTTCCCACGACGCAAATGGTCGCGCGCGGATTCGGTCATGACCGCCGCATCGCCGCCCAAAATGGAGAGTTCCCCCTTGTCCGGACGCATCATCAAGCCCAAAATCTGAAGCAAGGTGGATTTGCCCGATCCGCTCGGACCCATAATCGCCACCATCTCCCCCGGATAGATGTCGAAATCAACGCTCTTCAATACGGTCAGACGCTCCCCATTGGGCTGAATAAAATCCTTTTGAAGTCCTCGTGCCGAAAGGGAAGGAATAGCAGCGGGGTTCATTGAGTTATAGAGTATTGGTGTTAGAAAAAAATCGACTCAATCATTCCTATCCATAACGTAAAATTTTGCTTGTTTCCATTTTGGCGGTCTTATAAGCCGGCAGAGCCGCAGCCGCCACGCTAATGACCCACGCAAAAGCGCTGACACCCAGAACATCAATCGCGTCAAGCGCCAAAGGAACCCTCTCGATCATATAAATCTCGGCAGGAAGCCGCACCCAATCGGTTTTAAGAATAATAAAGGCGATGGGAATGATGAGCCCCAGCCCGGCCACAACCCCCAAAAATCCCAATAAGCCCCCAATCTGAAGCATCAACCGGCCGATTTCCCCCTGCGTGATGCCCATGCTGCGCAAAGAGCCGATCATGCGGATTTTTTGCGCGGCGATCAAAATCAAATTACTGGTGACCGTGATGGAGGCGATAAAAATAATCAATGAGAGGACCAGCGTCAACATTAATTTTTCAAGCTTTAGCGCCGAAAAAAGGCTCCTATTGAGTTCGCTCCAAGGCATCACCTGAAACACATTCATATTTTGAATGAGTTTTGACTGCAACTCATCGGCGAGGTGATCCGCCTTGGCGGCATCGGAGCCGCTCACGCCGATCCAATAAAGAGCCGCTGTTGCCGGTCCGCGGGAGGGCCAAATCGTTGACGCGCGTTCAAAGGGGATGTAAGCCAAGGTTGAGTCATACTCATAATAACCTGATTCAAAAACGCCTCGAACCACGGCGGGGGTCATTTTCGGCAGACTGGCCAGAGAGTCGGTTCCGGGGGATGACATCAACGTGATCTCGCTGCCGGTAAAAACACCCAGCGTCCGCGCCGCCTCCCGGCCTAAAATAACAGGCATCAAGGACTTCTTTGATGCCGGCCCTTCGTGATCAAACCACTGGCCGCTTTTAATGAGCGCGTCAAGCTTGGTCACGCCGGGCTCAAGCCTGGGATCCACCGCCTTGAGCACAACGCCCAGCGATGAGGACGCTGAACGAATCATAGCTTGACCGATGACAAAAGGAGACGCGGATAAATTCCGGCCAGGACCCAGCACGACGGCTACGGACCGAGCTTCTTGTCCCAGCGCAGCGCCGCCTTCCTTCATGCGGATAAAAACATGCGGCGAAAGCCCCAGCATGCGTGTCTTGATTTCCCGATGAAACCCGTCAATGACCCCGATTGTTACAAGCAAGCTCGCCACGCCCACGGCGATGGCCCCGATGGCCGTCACGATGGAAAATTTTTGAATCGTAGGGTTGCCGTGATAAAAAATGACTTTCCACGCCAGCCACCAATAAGGGAGTTGCGCGTTGCGGCCGTTCGCAAGGCTCGCGGCGCTTAATGCGCCAGGTGCGCTGCTCCGAGTTTCGAATTGAGAGTTTAAGAACGACTCTTCTTCGGTTGCCTTTGAGTTTCGCTTGGCCGGCGGCTCTTGGCTCATTGTATTGGTTTCAACGTCGGAAATAAAATCACTTCCCGGATGGAATCAATTCCTAAGAGCGCCATGCACAAGCGGTCAATCCCGACGCCAAGGCCGCCCGTCGGCGCCATCCCATGCTCCAGCGCCTCGATAAAATCTTCATCAACGGGGGCCGCCTCCAAATCCCCTTCCGTTAAGCGCCCCTGGGCTTGGACTTCCATGCGCCGGCGCTGCTCTTGGGGGTCATTTAACTCGCTAAAAGCATTGGCCAATTCCGCGCCGTTATGAAAAAGCTCAAAGCGTTCCACCCAATAAGGCTCCCCCGGCGCGCCCTTGGCCAAAGGGCTGATAACCATCGGATAATCAACCAAAAAGCAATAACCGGGTAAGCCCGGTAAAATTTTCTCATCAATAATTCTGTCAAAAATTTTATGCGACGGCGCCTTGTGATCCATGGCTGTTCCTAATCGTTCGGCCGTGGCCATCAGCTTGGCACGGTCAAAATGATAAGGATCGGTCATGATGCTTTCGAATGCCGCTCCGGTGGCCTCATGCCAAAGATCAGGAAGCCGACGTTCTTCAAATTTAATGCTCTGCGCCTGATCGCGGCCGCCCACGGACCCGGATGCAGCCCGGACAAGCTCTTGTGTCAAGGCCATCATGGAGCGGTAATCCCCGTAGGATTCATAGACCTCCATCATGGTAAATTCCGGATTGTGCGTCGTATCAATGCCCTCATTGCGAAAGCATTTGCCGATTTCATACACGCGCTCAATGCCGCCGATGATGAGCCGTTTTAGATAAAGTTCCGTGGCGATGCGCAAGTAAAGATCGCTCCCCAGCGCCTCGTGGTGCGACACAAAGGGCGCGGCCGAGGCGCCTCCGGGCTGCGGATGAAAAATCGGCGTCTCTACCTCCACGAAACATTTTTCATCAAGCACGCGGCGCATGGCGCTGACCATCCTGGAGCGGGCCAGCGCCAGACGCGTCGATTCGGGGTTGCTCGCCAAATCCAGATAACGCTGCCGGTACCGGGCCTCGACATCTTTAAGTCCATGCCACTTCTCCGGTAACGGAAGGAGCGCCTTGGACAAAATTTTCCAAGATTTCACATGCACCGTCGGCTCCCCTGTTTTTGTTTTAAAGGGAAACCCTTGAGCCCAAATAATATCTCCTGCTTCAATCGTGTCAATAACCGTTTGATAATTCGAAATCTCATCAGCACGCCAATACAGCTGCGCCTTGCCGCTGCCGTCCTGGAAATTCATGAAACACGCTTTGCCCATCCAGCGAATGTGCGTGATGCGCCCGGCCACGGAGGCGTCTTGGTCCAACTTCTGCGTCGGCTCCAAAGGCTCGCAAAGCTCTCTAATCTGCGCGGCCAAATGAGTCCGCCCGGAACGCGCGGGATAAGGATCAATGCCCAGCTTTTTTAACTGATCCAACTTGCCCAAACGAATCTGATCCATAAAAATTAGGTTCTTTTCCACGGGGTCTTAGGTTTTTTTTCAACCAAATAGGTTAAAAAGCCCTCAATGAAAGAATCCAGTTCGCCGTTTAAAACCCTTTCGACGTCGGAGGTTTCGACGCCGGTGCGCAAATCTTTAACCATTTGATACGGCATCATCACATAAGAACGGATTTGATTGCCCCATCCGATGTCGCCTTTCTCATCGTAATGCCGGTCCGCTTCCGCGCGTTTTTTATCCATTTCGATTTCGTACAGCTTGGCCTTGAGCATCTTCATGGCCAAAGCGCGATTTTTAAATTGCGAGCGCTCCACCTGGCATGCCACCGCGATCCCCGATGGGACATGAGTCAAACGGACCGCGGTTTCCACCTTATTGACATTTTGTCCCCCATGACCGCCGGCGCGAAAAGTATCCAATTTGATGTCGGTCTCGGGTATGTCCATCTCGATTTGCTCTTCCACATCAGGCAGCACATCGCAGCTTGAAAAAGAGGTATGGCGTCTTTTGTTGGAATCAAAAGGGCTGACACGCACCAGGCGATGCACCCCTGTTTCACCCTTAAGAAACCCATACGCATGCTCGCCCTCAACCAAGACAGCCGCATTTTTGACGCCGACCTCCTCACCGGGCAATAGAGATGTCACTGTAAAGTTGAACCCCTTGCTCGCCGCCCACATGCGATACATCCGAAGCAGCATATCCGCCCAATCGCAGGCCTCGGTCCCTCCCGCGCCCGCATGAATGGTCAAAATGGCGTTATACCGGTCGCTCTCGCCGGAAAGCTTTAATTTCAATTCCCATTCACGGATTTTCTGATGAACCAAATCCGCTGCCCGAGCCGCTTCGGTCATTTCTTTTTCATCGGCCGCCTCCGAAGCCAAATCCCAATGAGCCTCGGCGTCCTCTACCTGGCGCTCCATTTGCTCGAGTCCGGCCAAATCCCGGCGAAGCTCGGTAATCTGCCGGTTGACGTCTTTGGCTAGTTGATTATTCAACCAAAAGGAAGGGTCATGCGCCTGACGTTCCAAATCCTCCAAACGCTTTTTTTTGATATCGGGGTCAAAGTAACCTCCTAACAGCCTCAAGCCGAAGGGACAAATCTTTAACTTCCACAGGCAACTATTTTACCGAAAAACTAACTCCTCGGGGTTCTTTGCAGAAGCCCCGAGGAGCGGGAGGGAGAATACACGTTAGGAATCGCTATTAAGAACTTTTAGCTTTTTCACCTTTGTAAGCATTGCCTAACAGAAATCCACCCAGCAGGCCGGCGCCGACCATGGCCAAACCCAACGGCCAAAAAACAGTGCCGGTAGCCCAGACAGCGACTCCGCCGGCAACGGCGCCCATCGCGCTTCCAATGAGCCACTGCAATCCTTTTTCTCTGATCAAACCGCGCCTCTCTCCTGTTGGGTAAAGGAGCATATGAATCATTTTATAGATGCCAAATCCGATAAGACCGCCCAACGCCGCCGCCGCGGCCAATCCCAAATAACCCCATGGGCCCGCGAGGCCAAGAGCAGCTGCCCAGGCCGCGCCCTTCCACAATCCCAGGCCTAAGGCGCCCCCGACCGGTAAAGCGGCCATTGCGGATAAATCAGCCCAATACTTCCATCCGTGCGGCTTATTCGGTTCGGCTATCTCATGAATTTCAGAGGGGGTCGGCCTGGGCCATTCCTGCCGCCGTTGGGCCGCGAGCAAGGCCAATTCCGGAGAAGGTTGATATTTCTGATCTCCGGGAAAAACAGGCGCAGACGATAATTCTTTAGGCATAGCCCCGTCAAATGTTTCGGCGCCCTCATGCGCCATGCGCTCCGAGCTGGCTGATTGAAGCGGCACGGCCGCCGGATCGCTTGGCGCTCCCAGAGACGTCCCAGTAGACGGCTGGCCTTCCGGCCCGCCATCCGCAGCTTCTCTCGTTGTCGAGTCATCAGCGAAAGTCGGCGCATTGGCGAAACAAACTGCCAGAAGGCTCATGATCGCTATTGCGAAAAATTTTTCTTTCATCGAATTTCCCCTCCCGTTGCGCATGACTCTAAACATTCAACCAACGATTGAGGCGAGTAAAAAAACGCCGGCGCCAATCGCTGCTCCCCAAAAAATAAAATTTAAAGGCGACATGGCCAAGGCGACTCCCGCCGAACTGGACGCTAAGGCAAAGAATCCGCTGACAAGGCCGCCCGTGAGAGCTCCCGCCGAGAGAACAGGCACGTTCTTAAGGACAAAATCCCAGGCTTTCTTTATAGACCCTTTAAAGCCGCCCTTTTTCTCGGAAGCATCAGAATTATTGGCTTGGGGCGCCGACGCTTGTTCAGCGGGCGCCTCAACCTTGAAGGCATCTCCAACCAAAGCGGCCCCATTAGCTGGACCCATGGGAACTGGATCCTGAGCTCCTTTGGAAGCTTCGGTCCCATCAAAACGAGCGCTTGCCACGCCCGCCGTCGCTTCCGCTCCATCAGAAATTTCGGATGAAACGGGCTCTGGCGCCGGTCCTGGCTTTTGCGCTTTCTGTGATAGCTCGCGCGGTTGACCGCCGCCAATAGGATAAACCAATACGGATCCATCTCTTGCCAGACGCGCTACGGATCCTCTTGGGAAAGC
>JACQPE010000039.1 GCA_016207685.1 Elusimicrobiota bacterium
CCGCCGCGCGGGCCGCGCAAGGTTTTGTGCGTGGTTGATGTCGAAAAATCCGCATGCGCCACCGGGCTTGGGTAGAGTCCTGCGGCTACAAGCCCGGCGTAATGCGCCATGTCCGCCAACAAGTAAGCGCCGATTGAGTCGGCAATCATCCGAAAGCGTTTCCAATCGAGGACGCGGGAGTAGTTGGATGCCCCGGCCACGATCATTTGAGGCCGTTCCCTGTCGGCGATTTTGGCTGCCTCATCATAGTCAATCGTTTCCGTTGCAGGATTAACTTTAATGGAGACAATTTGAAAAAGACGCCCGGCTAAATTGAGCGGATGGCCGTGGGATAGGTGGCCGCCGTGGTCGAGCGCCAGCGATAAAATTTTATCTCCCGGTTTTAAGACCGAAAAATAACTGGTGAGATTGGCTTGAGTTCCGGAGTGCGGCTGGACATTGGCATGGTCCGCTTGGAATAGATTTTTGGCGCGTTCGACAGCCAAAGTTTCGCAGACATCAACAAATTCGCAGCCGCCGTAGTAGCGTTTGCCGGGGTAGCCTTCGGCGTATTTATTGGTTAAGGCCGAACCCAAGGCGGCCAGGACGGCTTCAGAGGCGTAGTTTTCGCTCGCGATGAGTTCCAGGCCCTCTTCCTGGCGTTTCGTTTCCGCGAGGATGGCGGCATAAATGCGCGGGTCTTCTTGCCGGAGCAATTTAAGGTTGAACACGGGGTTTTATTTTTTTGATTAAAGCCAAGATGGATTCTTTAATTTCTTGGAAGCAGATTCGATAGACATCATCCGAACTGCCGATAGGGTCGGCAACGCCGAAATAAATTTCGCCTGTTGAGCCGTTGCGCCGCGTGCCCTCAAGGGCAAACTCCTTAAGAAGATGGACCCGTCCTTTGGATTCGGGATAATGCTTCAAAATGTAATCGCGGTGAAATTCTTCCATGACCAAGACATGGTCGGCCCATTCCATGTGCCGTTTTTCGAGGCGCGTCGGCGTGTGATCGAGCGATCCATAGCCCAGTTCCGCAAGAAGTTGGGGCACGGCCGAAGGAATAGGAAAATGGGGATTGGCCGCAATGCCAACGGAGGCGGTTTCAATGGCTTTGGGATCGCTTAACGCCTTGAGCAAGTATTCCGCCATGACGCTGCGGCAGGTGTTTCCTGTGCAGACAAATAGGATGTGAACGGGTTTTTCCTGGGCCATGAAGCTATTTTGCCGTTTTTTGAAAAAAATTTCAGGCTAAGGAGGCCAAGAGGTCGGACCCCTTCCGCTTGGCGGCAATGCCGTTGACTTAAAGCGGCGCGCCCAAAAGGATATTGAGAGTTTAACCCCAAGACTGCGTGATAAGCTTAAAGATATTTTGACCCAAGTCATTGCGCAAAATTCTTCGCTTTGTCATTTTCCATGACCACGACAAATTCGCCGAGAATTTTTTGACGTTGGCTGATTTCTTGGGAGAGGTCAGGCGCGAGGCCGTAGAGAATTTCCTCGTGTTCTTTGGTCAGCTCCCGGCAAAGGCACAGGCGCGCATTGGGCCAGGATTCGGCCGCGAGGCGCAATGTTTTGGCGATTCGATGGGGAGATTCATAAAAAACAACGGCCTTTTCAAGGCTTAAAGCCCTGGCGAGTTCCTTGCGGATTTTTCCAGGAGAGCGCGGGAGGAATCCCAAAAAAACAAATCCGTCGCGGGCCATGAGACTCACGCTTAGAGCCGCAATACCGGCCGAAGGGCCGGGAATCGGAATGAAACGTACGGCATTGGCCCCCAGAACTTCTCTTAATTCTTGAAGAAATTTGGCTGCCGGATCGCTGATTCCAGGCGTGCCGGCGTCAACAACCAGAGCCGCTTCCCTGCCCGTAAGGGTTTGCAGCAATGCGGGGGAGATGCGTTTTTGGTATTCGTTGAAACGCCATAAGGATTTTGGGGGCAGGCCGCATGCGGTCAAAAGCCTGCGGGTAACGCGGGTATCTTCGCAGACAATTAAATCTACGCTGGAGAGAATTTTTTTTGCCCGTTCGCTGAAGTCGCCCAGATTGCCAATAGGCATAGCCACGCAATAAAGAGTAGTTTTGAAGTTCATGGAGTTACGGGGTTATAGACATCGCCGCTAAGATAACTTTAAGTTTTCCCAACCGGCAGGGTAGACTGAAAGTTATCTTAGCGGCGATGGGGGTTATAGAGTTATCCGAAAAACGCAACAACTCTATAACTTCTTTTTAAGAGGTTGCTGCCAAGACCAAGGGGGGGCGCGGCAGATTGCGTTCCACGGTTTCGGCTACGAGGCGGTTGGCCGCGCGAGAGAGACGGTCGAGATCACCGGAGTCAAGGACGTTGTCCGTTGGGAAATGGATGTTGAGCACGCCAATGACGAGCCCCGTCTTGCCCTTGAGCGGAAGGGACAAAAATTGAAAATTGGAGCTCAGGGAAACATCTTGGTGCACAAATAGCGTATCTTCCTTAGGGTCTCGCAAATAGTAGGGCTGGCCCGTTTCGAAAACGTGCCCGGCCACGCCTTGCCCCGGTTTAAGCGTTAGTTGATGGAGGCGTTTCATAACCTCATGATTAAATCCACGCGCTGCCGCCACGCGCAGTTTTTTTAGGAATGGATCCATGATCATGAGCGACCCGACCCGGGCGCCGGCTTGGTGAAGAATAGTATCAAGCGCTTGCATCAGCATTAAAGTTCGAAAATTTTACTAAAAGCTTCATTTGTTTATAGATAGAATAATCGCTATGTGCTATTGGCGCCAGGGACTGCCGGACCGAAAAATCGGGTCTGGAAGACCCAGGGTTTTTTGGGTCTAAGGATATGCCGTATTTGGTTTTAGCCGTCGCTCTTATTTATGCGTTTTGGAATGGATTGCATGATGCGCCGTTAATTTTAGCTCAATTGACGTCGACGCGCAGCGTGGGGCCGCGCTCGGCGATCGCTTTGACAAGCGCCCTGGAATTTATCGGCGCCGTTTTTTTTTCGGGGATTGTTTTAAAAACGATGAGCTTCACCGGGAATGGTCCGTTGGGGGCCGGAGCAACGGCGCCACAAATCCAAGCGTTTGCCTTGGCCGCTTTATTGACCGCTCTGATTTTTAACATGGCCACGTGGTATCTTGGGTTTCCTTCGTCATCAACGCATGCCTTGTTCGGGGCGATGATGGGCGCGGCTTGGGCCTTGGGTCTCCTGGAGAGCGCGCTCTGGTGGAAAATGACGATTCTAATTATTGTTCTTTTGGGCAGCGCCATGGCCGGGGGGTTATCGGGTTATGCGCTGACGCAGGCGTTATCTCGCGTGGACATTTCTTATGCGGCCGGATCCAGGGTTTTGCCGGTGGCCAATGTGACGCTCGGAGGTTTTTTGGCTTTACTGCACGGCGCCAATGATGCGCCGAAGAGCCTCGGACTTTTTTTATTGGCGGCCGCGGGTTCCCCTGCCGCGGATCTCTTCACGCGGCGTCAGTATTTGGTCATTTTTGCCGCAATTATCAGCCTGGGCATGGCCTTCGGTGAGAATCGGATTTTACGAACCGTTGGGTTGCGTATTTTTCGGATTCGGCCTATTCAAGGATTGGGCGCCAATGCGGTAAGCGTAGGCGCTTTGGCGGCTTGCACGGCGCTTGGGTTTCCCATCTCGTCAACTCAAGTGATCGTGGGCTCTTTGTTGGGCGCCGGCGCGGCCAAAAGCATTGTTTCCGTTCGTTGGATTGTGGCAGGGGAGATTTTGCTATCTTGGGTTGTCACGATGCCCGTTTGTTTAGCCCTGGGCTACGCGGCAGCCTATATAATGAGGCCTTAATGTTGGTATCTAGCGCTCTTGGACAGGTTCTTAATCCCCATAAAAAAGCGACAAGCGACAAGCGACAAGCGAAGAGTCTGGGAATAAATTCTCCGGAAATTTTCCACTCTTCACGCTTCGCTCTTCACGCTGCGCTCTTTATGTTTTATTGAAATGTTTTGGCTATTCCGCCGGCGCCATGATTTTTATTCCCTTCTGGGAGCCCAGGCTAAATCCAGCCACGATACGCTTCAGGCGCTGATCGCATTCATGGATCAGCCCACGAAAGAGTCCGGGAGGGCCGTCAGTCTCAAAGAAAAGGACGCCGACCGCCGGCGCACGCAGTTGGTTGCCGCTTTAAACGCTTCTTTTGTGACGCCGATAGACCGGGAGGATATTTTTCAATTATCCAGAGCGATTGATGATATGGCGGATTATGCGAAATCCACGGTGGCGGAGATGGATCTTTTTGAGGTGAAGCCTAATCCTCGTTTGCGCGAGATGGCGGTAGCCATGGAAAACGGCGCGCGTTTGTTGGTTGAGGCGGTTATTTTACTGCCTAAAGCCCAAGACCAAGCCGTCGCCATCGGCGAGCTTTTGATCAAGGTTAAAAAACTTGAAAATTTTACGGAGAGGATTTACCGGCAGGCTCTTAAGGAACTTTTCGAATCCACGGATTTAGTCGGCATCTTAAAAACGAGAGAGATTTACCGCCATCTCTCTAATGCGGCCGACCGCATGGACGAAGCGGCGGACATCCTGGGAGATATTTTGGTGAAGATGGGGTGAAAATATGACGAAGGGTTCCAGGTTCAAAGTTCCAGGTTCCAGAATGGGAAGAAAACGAGCAGCCCTTTTTATTGGTTTTTTTTGGTTTTTAACTTGGAACCTGGAGCTTGGAACTTTGAACGCCGGCGCGGCGGAGCGCAAGATCGTTATGTACCACACCAACGACATACACGGTTACATTTCGGCCCGAGAAGCCGCATTTTATAAGGAAAACCCTAAACGTTTAATCGGCGGTTTCGCTGCGCTGGCTGCGCTGGCTAAAACAGAGAAAGACCCCGTGTTGTTTTTGGATTCAGGAGATTTATTTTTCGCTTCTCCGGAGGGTAATTTAACCCGGGGCGAAAGCGTCCGGGTCCTGGCCGGCGCCGTCGGTTTCACGGCTTCGGCCATCGGCAATCATGAGTATGACTTTGGCGAAGAACGCATCATCGAGCTTTCTAAGAAGGCCAAGTTTCCTTTATTATCGGCCAACATTGAGCGCAAACATCCTCTTAAAGGCCAGCCGGCCATACCCGAATACATCACGCCTTATATTGTCCGCGAGGCGGCCGGCATCAAGGTTTGTATTTTGGGCCTGATTACCCCCAAAACGCCCCAGGTCGCTTACCCTACCTATGTTGCGCATTTGAAGTTTCTTGATCCTATTCAAACGGCGCGCCGGTATTCCAAGGAATTGGAGCGCCAGGGCTGTGAGCTGACCGTGGCGTTGACGCACCTGGGTTGGGCGAAGGACGGGGAGGATTTTAACGATGAAAAACGTTTGGCGCATGAAGTTCCGGGCCTTGATGTGGTTTTGGGCGGACATTCGCACACAAGGGTGGAGAAAGCCTATCAGGACCCCGATACTAAGACGATCGCTATTCAAAGCGGCTCTTATTTGACGGCGGTCGGGCGTTTGGCCTTATGGGTTGATGCCCACGGACGCGTGACGCGTTATGAGCACAACCTCCGCAGTTTATGGATTGATGAGGTTGGTGAGGATCCGGCGATTTTGGAATTGATGAAGCCTTTTAAGGCCCAAGTGGATCAAGAGCTTTCGATCATCATTGCCACGGCTTCTGTAGATATGAAAGACCGGTACGACGGCGAGTCGGTATTGGGAAATTTCGTGGCGGACTCCATAAGAGAAGTCGCCAAGGCCGACATTGCGATGACCAATTCCGGCGGCATTCGGTCTTGGATTCCGGCGGGGCCTGTCACCCTGCGGCAGATTTATACGGTCCTTCCCTTCGATAACACCGTTGTCACCATGAATCTGACGGGGCGGCAAATTTGGGATACGCTGGAGCATGGTTTTGCCGGCGGCCGGGGCGTGTTGCAGGTATCCGGTTTGATGGTCCGCTATGATCCCGGCCGACCTGCGGGTTCCCGCCTGATCGAGGTGGCGCTGACAAATGGTCCTTTGGATATGAATGTCAGCTACCGCGTGGCAACCATTAATTTTTTGGCTGACGGCGGCGAAGGCTATTCGACGTTTTTTCAGGGCCGCGATCGTCAGGATACGGGGATTTTGCAACGGGATGCCATGCGTCAAGTGCTATCCCAAAAATCCCCGGCGGCTCCGGTTATTGAGGGACGGATCAAGAAAGTCATTTTGAATGAGTAAGTTCATTAAGACCGGCAAACGATTTATTCTTCTTTGCGGTTTTTTATTCATGTTCGGCGTTTCATGGAAGATGATCGAGTTGCGCCGGCATTCTGGGTCGTTGAGCGTCGTTGCCATAAAAATGCTCGATTTACGTCTGGATTTGATTGAAGACGCGCTGCGGTATTCATCGGGCAATATTGTCGTGAAGAAAGGCGGCCGTGTCCAGGGAACGGACGCATTAAAAAGCCTTTTGGTGGCCGATCAGAGTCTCGAATGGGCGGCTTGGGTTCATGGCAATGGCCGCGATTCGGTGGCTTACGAGCGAACATCAAAAGGCACGGAGCGTTTTGTGTTAGACGGCTCCGTTCGCCGCGGGCCATTGGCTTTGGCTCATCAAAGGGGGCAGGTTGTGGTGTCGCCTCTGGAGTCAAGCCCCAGTCAGATTCCTGTGTTTTATGTGAGCTATCCTTTGGACCGCCAGGAAGGCGGTTTTGTCATGGTTCGGGTTAATCTTTGGGATTTTTTAAAGCCACCCGCATCAAACATGCAGGAGCTCTTGGGCGGCATTTTTGATTTTGAGTTGCGTGATCAAGAGGGCAATCTTTTGGCGCATCAAACAAGCCGGGATTCTTGGAGCAAAACGTTGGGACGTTTTTTTGTGGCGCGGACCCTAATGAACAATTTGGGTCTGGACGCGCAGGTTCGTCCCAATCGGGCAGCTTTCGTTGAGAGTTTCCGGTCCGGCCATTATATCGCCGTAGTTTTAGTTTTGGCCGCTGCTTTTTTATCGTTGATATGAAGTGGAAAATTTTTTGTGCGCTGGCCTTGGTCCATTGCATGATAGCGGCAGCCAACTTAAAAATCGGATTTGATTACGATGACACGATCAGTTTCTCAACGCCGGCGTTTCAAAAAGCGTTTGAGGCCGAAGCCCAAGGCATCAAGCCCTTTAGTCCTGAATTTTGGAGCATCATTAACAAGAGCCATGAGATCGAGGAGGCCAAGTGGGGTGTTATATTTTGGGCCCTAATGGCTAAGACCGCGGGCTTTGATATTGTTATTATTACCGTTCGATTGCCTGTGGATCATGAAGAGCTTGTTGAGAAATGGGATTGGCTGCATGATGGTTTTTATTTCACCAAAGATAAGGCTCGCGCGATGCGGCGCCAGCGCTTTGCGGCCTTTGTAGGGGATTCGGATTCCGATATGGAGGAGTGCCAAAAGGCCGGCATCACCGCCGTTCGTTCGCGCCGGTCCCCGAAGAGTTCTTATAAGGAAAATTATTCCCCAGGAAAATATGGCGAATGGATTTTGCCTTTTTCGGGATAATTTAATAGGTTCCATGTTCCAGGTTTCCAGTTCCCAGATAAGAGAAAAAGAGGCCAAGGTTTGAATCGTCTTTTTTGGCCTTCAATTTGGAACTTGGAACTTGGAACGCCCCAGGGAGGGTTTGATGCGTAAGCCCATTGTTGCGGCGAATTGGAAAATGAACAAGCTCAAAGAAGATGTCCGGGAGTTCGTCCAGGATTTCAAGCGAAAACTCCCGCATGGCGTCTTGGGGCGCGTGGACGTGGTCATTTGTCCCTCGGTCGCGCATTTGGCGCTATTTTCGCACGAGGGACTTTTACCTGTCGGGGTAGCGGCGGGCGCGCAGGATTCTCACTGGGAAGATAAGGGCGCTTATACAGGCTGCGTTTCCGCGGCCATGCTCAAGGACCTTAAGGTGCGCTATGCCATTATTGGACATTCGGAGCGCCGGCAGCACTTTAGCGAATCCAATGCCATGCTGGCGGGAAAATTAAGGGCTTCTCTAAGAAGCGGTTTAGCGCCGATTTTTTGCGTGGGCGAACGATTGGAAGCGCGCGACGGGGGCCAAACGATGAATGTTTTAGGGGAACAAATGGCGGCATTGAGCGATACTCCTGCCGAACTGTTGGGCGATCCGACTCAATTGGTGCTGGCTTATGAGCCGGTTTGGGCTATCGGCACGGGCAAGGTTGCCACCGTGGAGCAAGCCCAGGAGGCGCATGCATTTTTGCGCCGGCAACTTTCAACGCTTCGCGGGGAGGCCTGGGCCCAGGACGTTCGCATTCTTTATGGAGGTTCCGTAACGCCGGAAAATTTCGGCGCTTTGATCAAATGTCCGGATGTTGACGGCGGCTTGGTCGGCGGGGCTAGCCTTGAGGTTGATAAATTCGTGAAATTGATTGAGATTGCGGCTCAAGGAGCATGAAGGGTTATGGGGTTAGAGAGTTAAAAAGAGTATGAGCAACGTTGAGACGCGGCCGGGGATTGTTCGATTGGGGGTGGCTCCCATCGGTATTGACCCCCGGCACGTGCATTTATCCCAGGAGCATTTTCATTTGCTTTTTGGTCCGGAAGCGAAACCTCGCCGATTAAAGGGTGTGAAGCAGCCCGGCTATTATGCCGGTTGGGAAACGGTCAAATTGGTGGGACCCAAAGGGGAGCTTCCTAATGCCAGAGTTATTTTTCCCTGCCGCACCCAGACGCAGGTTGAGGTGACCCGGACGGATGCTATTGGGCTGGGTATTCGTGCTCCGTTGAGGAAATCAGGAGATCTGTTGGGTTCAGCGCCTGTAACGATCGCGGGTCCATTGGCTTCCTTGACGCTTCGCGAGGGTTGCATCGTTCCTTGGCGCCACATCCACATGCATACCATGGAGGCCGAGCGATGGGGGCTTAAACAGAATGATTTTGTCCGTGTGCGCGCCGGCGATGGTTCGGGTCGGGAATTGGTTTTTGACAATGTCTGGATTCGCGCCGCTGATTGGTACGCGTTGGAATTTCACCTGGATACCGATGAGGCCAATGCCGCGGGCCTGGGCCCATCCGATCAAATCGTTGTTGTTGAACAAATGCCCGTGCCATCAGCTTACGGAAGCGCACCCGAAGAGTTTGAAACCCCGGGATGGAGAGAGTTCATCAATCCATGATTCAGCCGCCATCGGATATTTCTCTCGAAGATTTGGAGTTATTGCTTGAAGCCAATCGGCTTCTTTCATCCAAGCTTGAAATTGCCGAGCTTCTTTACGCCATCATGGATTTGGCGGGCCGCGTGATGAAAGTGGAGGCGGGGTCGGTGTTGCTCCTGGATGAAAAACGACAGGAGCTTTATTTCGACGTGGCCGTGGGCGGCGCCGGCGAGAGTATCAAGGGCGTGCGCGTGCCCTTGGGAAGCGGCATCGCCGGCTGGGTGGCCAAAGAGGGCAAACCTGTGGTCGCCAATGATGTCACCAAAGACCCGCGCTGGCAAGGCGGTTTGGCCGCGGGCGGCCAAGGCTTTGTCACGAAGGCCATCATGGCCTTGCCCCTTTGCGTCAAGGGCAGAACGATCGGCGTGGTTGAGGCGATTAACAAAATTAACTGCGAAGAGTTCACGTCCAGCGAGCAGCGTCTCTTTGAAGCCTTTGCCAGCCAGGCGGCCGTCGCCATCGAAAACGCGCGGCTCTTCAGCGATGTGCGCCAAGAAAAGCAAAAGATCGAAGAGCTTTTTAATCGCATGGCCGAAGGGGCGCTGGTCGCCGGCGCTTCGGGTCAAATTTTAAAAATGAACGACTGCGCCGCGGCTTGGCTTTCGGGGGCGGCCCCGGTGAATCTTGGAGAGCTGGCTTCGCAGGGATTTGAGTGGAGCCCGACGCTTGATCAGGTATTATCGGATGGCGCAGCCAAGGGAAATTTTGAACTCCGCCGCGAAAAGCCGCAACCTCTGATATTGGCCGGAAGCTGGTCGCGCTGGGAGGACCCTCTGGACGGGCAGGTGCAGACGATTTTCGTATTCCAAGACGTCACGCAATCCCGCAAAGAGGAAATGCTTCAGAGAAATTTTCTTTCCATGATTTCGCACAAGCTGCGGACGCCCCTGGTGGCCATTACCGGCTATATGCCCTTTTTGCGGCAAAATTTGCCGGCGACCCCGGTATTGCGCAGGGCCGTGGACGCCATGGACCGCGAAAGCCGCCATTTGGCTTATTTGGTTGAAGACCTTTTGAAATTTACCATGATTTCCGGAATCGTTACCGATGCGCAATTGGTTAAAAGCAAAGTTTTGGCGTCGCGTTTGATGGAGGATGCGCTCGCTAAAATTGATCCTTTGGCTAAAGCGGAGGAAGTGGCTATTGAAAAAAATTTTGATTCCTCGGCCAGCATTAACGGAGACAGCGGACTATTGACCGACATGATGCATGATTTGATGGAAAACGCCATTCGCTTTAACACGAAATCCTCAAAGCGGTTGACGGTGAGCGTTCAGGCGCAGGATGGCCATGTCGTCATCAGCGTTGCGGATAACGGTCCGGGCATTCCGCCCGAAGAACAAGATCGCGTATTTCAGAGGTTTCATCAGATTGAAGAAGATTTTACGGGTCAGGTACGCGGCATGGGCCTGGGCCTTTCCTTCGTCAAAAAAGTGGTTGAACTCCATCGGGGCCGAATCGATCTGGAAAGCCGTCCGGGTGAGGGAACGACTTTTACCGTCATGTTGCCGGCCACTCCGTGAAGACTTTCCCCTTGGGCGCCTATGGGCAGCTTCTTCGCGGCGCCATGGATGAGACCAGCATCTACGGCGATTGTTATGCAGAGGAGTGGTCGGGCTTGCAAATTCGTTGGGAAAGCGGGCGTCTCGAGCGCTTGGCGAGCGACACCCGAAGGGCCTGCTCCATCAGAACGCTTTCGTCCGGAGATTTTAAAACATCTCTTTGGTGTGTTGACGGATGGCAGCCCGAGCGGTTGCGTCTTTTGATGAGGAGTGATCGCGACCCGCGGTCTTTTTCAACGGCAGCAGCGCCGGCGCTCCGAGAACCGAGCATCGTGGAGCGATCGTGGGAGGCTCTTGATCCTGCGGAAAATCATCGCATTGATGAAAAAGTAGCGCTTTTGAAGTCTTTAGATACCTCCATTCGCCAATCCGCTCTTGCCCATATCCGTCAGGTGACGCTGAGCTATGGTGAATCGCAGGGAGAGATTATTCAATTGACCGGCGATGGGACGGCCCTTTGCGAGAAGCGACCATCGGTAACGGCCGGTATTTATGTGTTGGCCGAAAAGAACGGCATCATTCAAAGCGCTTACGAGTCGTGCGGCGCCTTGGGCGGTTGGGAAAATTTAGCGCCCGATCATCTTAAAAAATTGGCTCTTGAGGTCACGTTCAGGGCGCTTCAAAAACTTGACGCTCCAAGGGCCCGGGGCGGCGAGTTTCCGGTGGTCATTGCGAGTTCGGCCGGCGGGACATTTCTGCATGAAGCGATCGGCCATTCACTCGAATTCGACGCCGTGATCGATGGTGTTAGCCCCGTTTATCGGGGCCGGCGCGGGCGGGTCGTGGCGCCTGAATTTATCACCATTGTGGATGATCCGACTCTTCCCGGGCGGCGCGGGTCGTATTTTTTTGACGATGAAGCGGTTCCGGCGCTGCCGGCCGTGTTGGTCGAAAACGGCGTGTTAAAAGATTATTTGACTGACCGCGCGAGTTCTGGGCGCGAGGGCGGCCGGTCTAACGGCCATGGCCGCAGGGAAGGCGCCCGCTGCCGCCCTCTGCCGCGCATGTCGAACATTTATATCAAGCCGGGCTCGGATGATCCCCAGGCTATTGTCCGGTCTGTTAACGAAGGGCTTTTGGTGACGCGCATGGGTGGCGGCCAAGTCAACACGGCAACGGGTCAATTCATGTTTCAAGTGGAAGAAGGCTATTGGATTGTTCAGGGAGAGCCCAAGCACATGGTGCGCGACGCTAATTTGCTTGGCGTCGGCGAGCAGGCGTTAGGCTCCATTAAAAGGTTGGGCCGCGATTTGGGCTGGTCCATCGGTGTTTGCGGCAAGGATGGCCAGAATGTGCCGGTGACGGATGGTTTGCCGACTATGCTCATTGAGAAGATGCTTTTGGGGGGGACGGCGGAATGATGGAGAGAAGTCCAAAGTCCAACATTTTCCGTAGTGCCGCGAGCGCCAGCCGGACCTACAGCGCTCTCCACGGAGTTGCGCGTGCCGACCGGGGAGTCAGAGACTCCCAGCGTGTCGGAGGGGGCCAGCGTGCTGGAGTCCGAAGTCCGAAGTCGAGAGGAAAAGTCTCTTTTTTTATTTTTCTTTTGTTGACTTTGGACTTTGGACTTTGGACTTTGGACTCTTTCGCTGCATCAAAAGTTGCGGGGTCGGAGCAAAAAAGCGACAATGTTAAAGCGGTCATGGAGTGGAAAGAAGTCATGGGTGGCTTGGCCGAAGGCGGCTTCCATGTGATTAAAGATTCCCAGGCGTGGAGCGATTTGTGGTCTAGGGTGCGCCAAGACCCAACACCGGAAATTGATTTCACGAAAAACATGGTGGTGGCCGTTTTTATGGGCATTAAGCCGATGGGGGGCTACGCTATTGAAATTGTCAAGATTGTTAAGGATAAGAAAAAGTGGGTCATTCATGTTTATGAGCGCAATCGAGGCGCCCAGGGCGGCTTTGTCATCCAGGCATTCACGAGCCCCTATCACATGAAGGTGATTGACCGGACAGATTTAGCCGTTGAGTTTAAGAAACGTCAATGAACCGGAGGCGGAACTGTGGCCAGATTGGTTAGGAAAGAAGCCCATCGTCCTTACGTTTTTCAGGATGGCCAAATTAAATTCCCCGTGTCCCTTTGCGCTTGCGGATTAAGCAAAAATCAGCCGTTTTGCGACGGCAGCCATAAAAAAACTTTTGACGAAGAGGCGCAGAAAATTTATTTCTACGACGTCGCCGGCCGCCGGGAGACCACGGAGCCATGAAGAATAGTTGCGCGTTGCGCGTTGCGCGTTGCGAGTTTTGGAAAAAAATACCTTATTTTCTTTTTTTGTTTTTAACTCTGAACTCGCAACTCGCAACGCGCAAC
>JACQPE010000044.1 GCA_016207685.1 Elusimicrobiota bacterium
GTTCCGAATCCGGATCGCAAAAAATTCTTGACACCATGGACCGGCGCGTTAAAGTGGAACAAGTGATCTGGGCGCTCCAAGCGCTGAAAAGACGCTCCATTAAAACAGGGCTTTTCCTCATGCTAGGTTACTCCGGGGAAACCGAGGACGATCTCGCGGCGACTCTGGATCTGCTGCGGAAAGGAGAACCTGATGAATACCTCACCACGGTCTCCTATCCCATTAAAGGCACGCCCTATTACACCGAGATCAACAGCCTTATTGAACGGCCCCGGCCCTGGCACGACTCCACGGAGCGCGATTGGATTGTCCAGGGCCGACCCTCAAAGGCTTATTATGCCCATGCGGCCCGATGGATTGAAGCCGAATACGACCGCCACAAGACGCTCAATAATGGCGCCGGCGGCCTTAAACGCCGCTGGAGCGGCTACAGAAATTCTCTAATAGGACGCGTGGGAATGGCCCTCGAAAAGAGAAGAGACAACCCATGAACACCTTGTCGCTTTTAACTCCCAAGCGTGCTGATTCCGGACTGCGCCAGAGCATTCTTCGAACAGTCATCTATTTTGATATGTTCGACTATCCACCGACAGCTCAAGAAATTCAATCCTACTTGGAATCACCATCATCGCATCAACAAACTGTAATGGAACTTAGCGAGTTATCTTCAGCAATTGTGCAACAAGGCGGCTTGTACGCTTTAAAGGGACGGGAAGAAATTTTTGCCGTTCGCAGCAAACGCCGCATCTTGAGCGCCAAACTCTGGCGGCAAAGCCTGCCGTGGCTGCGCTTGACCCAGGCGATTCCTTTTTTACGGTTTGTGGGAATCAGCGGCTCACTGGCCATTCACAACGCCAATCCCGAAGCGGACGTTGATCTCTTCTTTATTGCGTCACCGAATCATCTTAAGGTCAGCTATTTTTTTCTATGCGTCCTGCGAAAACTCTGCCGGAATTTTACCCTGTGCACCAGCCTTGGCCTTGAAATGGACGCGCTCGCCGTCAGCAGAAAAAATATTTACACGGCTCATGAAATTCATCAAGTCCGGCCCATCTGGGGGCATGAGGCGTACGCGCTTTTTTTATCAGCGAATGAATGGTCCGGTCAATTTCTTCCCAACGCTCCGTCGCGTCAGTCCTCCGGCATGATTATGAGTGAATCACGGCCCTTGGCCCTGATTCGGGCGGCTCTTGAGCTTATGCTTCGGGGGCGTTTCAATCCTTTGCCGTGGGTTCTTATTGCCGGCCACCAATGGAACCTTAGAAGAAAAAAAATCGCCTGCACCAAAATTGATTGTTTTCAAAACGATCAAACCGAAAACCAATCCCATCAACATCACGGCGTCCGCATCATCAAAGAATTCAAGACCCGTTTGCAAAAACATATCTAAAAGCCCCTGGCAAAAAAGGCGCTTAACTGCAATGCTAAAAACATGCTAGGGCTCAACCATTACCAAGTTCTCTATGAATTGCTTCTCAATATCAGCACGACCTATGAAGAACACGCGCTGGCTCATCTTGTCCTTCAAAAAATGAGCAAAGCCTTTAACGCCGGAGGCGGCGCTATCTATCTCATGCGCAACCAGGATTCTCTTGAACCAGTAGCGTGTTACGGTATCGCTCTTGATTTAATTCGCGGCATTGAGTTCAGAGCAGGCAAGGGTCTTATCGGTTGGGTGGTCAAAAACCGCGCTTCCGTAAAAATTGCCGATCTCCGCCTCGACCCACGATTCAGCCGAATTGATGACGGCAAAAATGGTTTTGCGATTCGCAACATGCTGGCTGCGCCGATCAGCCTTAGTTCAAAAATAGAAGGGGTCATTCAATTCGTCAACAAGCAGGGGGGTATTTTTAATGACGCTGATGAAGAATTGCTTTTGACTTTAGGCAGGGCAGTGGGTTCGGCGGTCGAAAAAGCGCGTTCCTATGATGAAATTGAAAAATTTAGACTTCTTCAGCAAGCCGCCATCAACAGCCTTCCGGCGGGAGTGATCCTCGCTAATGCGCAAAAAATCGTTCTTTTATGCAACGAAGGCGCCCAAAAAATTTTTGAAGGCTTGTCACCCAGGCTCGATCGCGGCCAATCCCTGCAATCGCTGCGCGAGCTTGCGCCGCAGATTCTTGAAAGCTTCGACCGCGTCCTTTCGATGCGACAAAATATCGAAATGGAGGAATCCCGGGCTTTAATTGCGGGTAGGACGAAAATTCTAGTCTACTCCTGCTCTCCTGTTTATACGCCCGCAAAAGATCTTATGGGAGCTTCTTTGCTCCTTCAAGACATCACCCGCTTAAAAAAATCCGCTCCCGGGGACGGCGCCTCCGGCCCGAGCCGCGCCCCGGGACCCGGCGCCGACGCGGCCGAATTGCTCGCAAGCAGCCTCCTTGATAAACCCGCCACGGGATGCGGTAATTCATGACTCTTGAAACAGCCGCCAAAGAACTTCTCATGGTGCTGGGCCGTTCCTTCGCCCAGGTCAACCTTTACGGAACCGACCACCCAATGGTCAATCAATCAATCAAAGAGTCTACGAACATGCTTAACGACGTTCTCTCCAGTGATACTTCCCATGAAGAAATCGTGTTTTTTCTCGACCATGACCGGCTTCTGGTCAACGGCCGCTTCCTCGGCAGCATTAAAGAGCAGGGCGTGGGCATCCGTTCCCTATTTCAAAATTTCAACCTGCACAGCCTGGCGTTCCTGGCAGGCGTGACCAATGAGGAAATGTTGACCCTGTGCCGCCTCTTAAGGGAAAAAATTCCCGACCTCAAAGAATTCAAAATTGACGAATGGCTCAATCAAAACCAAGTCATCCATATACACGCTAATGTCGCCTATTACGCCAAAGTTGAAAAAAATGAAGATAACTTGGTTCAAGAAATCGGCCAAGAGCAACCCGTTGAAGGAGGCGAGCCATCAAAAGATGCCCTGGCCAACAAACTTCAGCAAGAGCTCAAAGACAGTAACCAACGCTTGCGCTCCCTCTTGACGAGCGTCATCTCTTCCGCGAATCCAAACAACATAGAAGCCGCCGTGGAAGGCATGAAACAAGAGCTGGATAATCTGGCCAAAGAAGCCGGAAAAGTATTCCTTTCCGAAATGGCCCGGCTTCAGAATGAAATCAAGCGCCTTGAAAACATTCTCATTAAAACGTTCAACGGATTCATCATCATTGACAATCAAGGCCGCATCCTCTCCGTGGATGATACGACGGAGCATCTCTTGGGGCAAAAACTGGAACATCTCTCCGGCCGGACCGTGGCCGATGCGTTTGAGCCCGCCTCGCACTACCTGGCGGTTTCCAAAGACCCAGGCGTGCTGCCCGTTAAACCCGTTTCTCCCGACGTTAACGTGCGCAGTAACCCTGAAATCATGGAAGCGATCGCCAACAGCGGTATCCTCATTTATAACCAAAATACCCGCGTCGTCGGCTTCGCCGGCGTTCCCCATGAGTTGGCTAAAATCAAAGAATACGAGACCTACAAAAATAACTTGCTTGCCCGCCTGCTGGCCGCGATCAACAAACCGGTTCAATCCATAACCAAAATCATCAATCTTCTCAAGGCCTCCGGCGCTCAATCGTTCAGTGCCGAGCAAAAGGAACTCCTCAATCAATTGGCCGGACAAAACAATCAATTGCTTATGGTTATGAAATCTCTTTATGATTATTCGCTCATTAATGCGAACCAGTTAAAAGTTTTTAATGTCGCCTTTTCTGTTTACGCGGCCGCTCATGACGCTAGCGATCCAATGATTCCGTGGGCTAAGTCGCAGGAAATCAATATCATTACCGAGGTCGAAAAAAATCTCCCCCATGTTCAAGGCGATCCGCGCCGCACTACGGAGGTGATTCGGCATTTGCTCTCAAACGCCATCAAAAATTCAGCGCCGCAAACCCAAATCACGATCAAGGCATCATGGGGACGAGGGGAGCTCGAGCGCCAAATCGTCGTTTCGATCAAAGATCAGGGCAAGGGCTTTCCCAAAGGCGAAATTGACAAATTCTACAGGGAATTCACAGTTGGAATCCAAAATAGCGATAACCCTGATCTTGGCCTTGGACTGACGTTATGTAAATCTCTGATCGAGCTTCAAAAAGGCCATTTTTGGGGCTCTCCAGGAATCGAATCCGGAGCCGAATTTTCCTTTAGCCTGCCCGTTGCCGCAGTGGCCAAAGAATTTAAACCGGAATCCGTGGCGGCGCCTAAACAAGAGCAAAAACTAACTTTTTGGCAAAAACTCCTCAAGCGCATCAGGGGGTAATTTTCTAAAATATCCACATCCTTTTAAGGGGGGTAACTTCATGATATTCATTCGCGTATTAAGTGTTTTTTTCTTGACATGGGTCAGCGCCGCTTCGACATCATCGCCCGCTCTGGCCTCGATTAAAAGTCTTCGCTCCTGGATTGACAAGGCGAAAACCGCTGGAAAAATAACGCGTCGGCCGCTCTTAAAAAATGGGCAATCCCTGACCTTTAACGAAGCGGATGTTAACGAATTTGTGCGCGATTTGGTCGCGCAAAAAGGCATGGGGAAAATTCAAAGCGCTCGGGTTACTTTTGTGGCCGATAAAACAGCGATCCTAAACGTCGTTGCCCGTGTTGAATGGAGCGAAATTTTTAAAAGATCCGGCGCGGAGAGCCCGACGGCCAAGCTGCTTTCTAAATTGGGCGCCGTAACGAGCGCCATTGATGCAAAACTTGAATCCGGATCAGCCAAAGGCAAGGCTTATGCCCGCATCCTAGAAGTTAAAATTAACGGCATCTCCCTGCCTGATGCGCTCATCCAGCGCCTCATTCAATATCTAGGCGAAAAACAAAAGCCGCCCATGGATTTTTCCCGGCTATTTCCGCTGCCTTACGGCATTCAAAAAATTGAAATCCACAAAGGCGGCGTGACAATTCGCTAAGGGGTTGGTTGCGCCAGGCGAACTCCGCGCCAATGGCTTGGACTCTGACTTTTGGTCCCAGGACTCCGGACTCATCTTGCGTCTCTTGGGAAAGATGAAATTAGCCCGGATTCCGCAGTTGCGGAATCCTCCTCGCGAGAGCTCGGAAGGGCTGCGCCCTGGATTACCCTGGGAGATTGTTCCGCAGGGCGGAGCAATCTCCCACCGATCGAATCGGAAATTCCGCACTTTTTTGTTCGGGACTTTTTCCAATACAGAGCCTTTTCAAGTGCGGAATTTGGGATTA
>JACQPE010000042.1 GCA_016207685.1 Elusimicrobiota bacterium
CATCATGCCTATTAGCAGTTTCTCCCAGATTCAAAAATTCTCTTCGATGTGCGGCGTGTCCATTCCTCAATCTCTTAAAAATCAGCTCGCGCCGTTGAGCCATCAGCCGGAGCAAGTAGCGAACGTCGGCGCGAATTATGCCTATGAGCAATGCAAGGATCTGTTGCTTCATGGCGTTGAGGGTATTCATTTATATACGTTGAACAAATCGCATGCCTCGCAAGAGATCATCAGCAGGCTGCGACGGGAGGGAATCCTTTCGTGAGTAAACGATTTGAGCAATGGCCGAAAGTGGAGGCGCATTTACATTTAGACGGCGCCTTGCGTCCCAAGTTTATTCAACGGTTGGCTCGAAAAGAGAAGCATGCGTTGGGCCGGCGTTCGCTTGGGGAAATTACCCGGCAAACAGTGATCGAACGACCGATGAATTCTTTGGTTGAAGTGCTGCAAGCCTTTCATGTGATCACCCCGTTTTTGCAGAACGCCTGGGCTCTCGAGGAAACCGCCTATGAAATTTGCCGCGAAGCCCATGAGCAGAATTGCTTTTATTTCGAGGTCCGCTATGCGCCCATTCTTTCGCAAAGGGATGGATTTTCGGTGGATGATGCGATGATGGCGATTTTTCAGGGTCTGGCGCGAGGCCGAAAAGATTTTGACGTTGAATCGGGATTTATCATGACGCTGCTGCGTAATTTACCGCGTCGCGATAACGAGAGGATGTTTGAGTCGGCGCTGCGTTTTAAAAAGCAGGGCGTTGTGGCCATTGATTTGGCCAATGATGAGGCTGCCAAAAGCCTTGACGATTATGCGGACTTTTACCAAGAGGCTATCCGCCAGGGACTTAAAACGGTGGTTCATGCCGGTGAGGTGTTTCCCAGTCCTGATTTAGCCAAAGCATTGGATTTGGGGATCAGCCGCATTGGACACGGCGTTTTTTTACCGCGTTATCCCGACTTGATGCAGGAATACGCTAAGCGCGGCCTCGCTATTGAAATCAACCCAACGTCAAATTTGCGCACTGCCGCCATCGGCTCCTACAAAGAGCATCCGGCGCGGCAATTTTTAGAGGCGGGAATTTCCATGGTCCTGGGAACCGATGACCCGGGTCTTTTTGGCATTGATTTGTCCCATGAGTATCATGTGGCTCATGAAAAAATCGGGTTGAGTCTCGAAGAATTGCGAGGTATTTCTTGGAATTCCATAGATTGTCTTTTTTTGTCGGTTTCGAGCCGGTCGCGCCTGCGCCAACGATTTTTGAAAAATAGGCCAGTACATTCGGAATCCAGCCAAAAATAAGTCCGCGTTCCTAAGAGCAGTCTGTTTTTTGATGGGTTTGCTGTTATATTGATAATGGGTTGCTCTACAGGACGATGAAGCCGGTAATGATGTTTTTGACGGTTATTTTGGGCGCCTGGGTTATTTTTGCGGGCGAGCCCAGAGGGTTGACGCCGGCCCTTGAGCGAAAGTTGTTCGCAAAGGCCAAAGAGTTATTGGTGGAAATTAAAGCGGCGGAGGCGGAAACAGGGATGTTCAATCGCGTGCCGTTTCGTGTTGGTTCAACCAATAATGGCCAAATGGCCGCGTATGTTCATGGCGTGAGAGCCATTATTTTTAATCGAACCCTCCTCGATCAATTATATTGGGACATCATGGGCCGCGGCGCCCCCGTGGATGATCCGGTTAATGTGATGGCCGTGCATTTGCTGGCGGTAATGGCCCATGAATTGCGGCATGCTCTTAATGAGGAATTTTTGGGCCATGCGCCGGCCACCCAAGAGGAAGAGGTTAGCGCTTGGGTGACTAATGTGTCTGTTTTTCATGAGGCACGCCAAAAATTTGAAGCTCAATATTCGATTTCTACAGCATTATTAGGCCAAGATTTAGTCTGGTGGACCACGTGGCGAGAAGAGGGCTTGCCTGGATTGCGCTCGCGGGCCGCAGGGGCTTACAATTTTGTTTCGATTTTTGATGACGACGATATTGAATTGGCGCAAGACTCGGAACTTTCGGATTTATGGGAAAGGCGGGAGAAATCGCGGGAAGTTATTTTGAAATACTGTCGTCAGGGAACGGAGGCATTCGATGGGTGTCTTGAGCGTTATGGCTTATCCAAGGATTATAAGCCCTGGGTCCGCAATCGTACCGAGGGATTGGTCCAAAATAGGCGGCAGTTTCGGGCGGCCCGGGAATATTTTGAGGAAATGGAAGTTTTTTGGGCAGATCGGGGCAGAGTCCAAGCGGCCCGGAATTATTACCGTCTTGAAGAATGTCGAGCTTGGGATTTGTGGCAGGCCGCGTTTCCACAAGAGCCAAAAGTTTGGGAGCAACCGCAACAGTGTTCCCAGTGATCGAGCAGCCCGTTATAGAGCTTCTCGGAAACCTTGAAAATTTTAGCGACGCCCAAGTCAAGGTAGAAAACTATAATAATCATGAGAATGGAGCGGGTTGATTTGGGGTAGTTTGTTCAAATGATGTTGTTCTTGCCTCTCCCCAAAGGACGAGGAACTTTAGAAGAACGATGTTATTTTGATTTGGCCGGGTGGTAGAGTGGCTAAATACACCGGTCTGTAAAACCGGCGGGCATTGCCCTACGCAGGTTCGAATCCTGCCTCGGCCAAAATCAGGATATAGGAGTTTTGATTTTGGGGGTGTCAGGGTTCGACGGGAGAGGATCTCGCCGGACTTCAGGTCCTAGTTGGTCAGAGGCTAGGTTAAAATCCGACCAAAACTGTACCTGCGAACACAAACGTTGGGTACGCCTGGGCGACCGCTTAATACGCGGCTCGTTCACGCTGCTTAGGCAACGCCTTCTAGCCTAAAGACAGCGTCATTCAGAGGGCTGGGGAGCTCTCCAGTCAAGCGGCCTCTAAAGAGCTCCGACATTAAAGGCGCCTTTGCGGCCAACCTTGTCTCTGGGGGGACCGTTGAGTAAAACTAGAGGCTAAACCTGTAAATGCCCGGTGGTGAATCTTTCGGACGCGGGTTCAAATCCCGCCACCTCCATCTGGTGGATAAAGATTTGGATTTGCGAGATAAAATGAAAAAAATTTTTGCAGTTTTGACGCTGATGTTGATTTTTGCGGGATGCGCGACCAAGGGCAAGGAACATTCAACGACAGGGGTCATTCAGGAGGTTCGCAATGGCGGCGTGGCCGTGGTGATCAGCCATGAAGAATTTCCGGGGTTTATGGAGGGCATGACGATGGCTTTTGATACGGAGAAGCCATCATTGGCCCAGGGTTTGGCGGCTGGTGATAAGATTCAATTCACGATTTCGGACCGTTCCGGCAGTTGGCGCATCAGCGCCATTTCAAAAATAAAGTAATTCAGGCCGCCGCGGCGGCAGTTTGGCGCATGAGGCGCAAAGGGATGCTTTTGAGGCTGCTACCGTTGAACAGAATTTCAACCGAGTAAACGCCGGACTTTTCAAATCGGATATTAAAGAAATTAAGGGCGATGGGGACCGGTTGTTTAATCCCCATTGTTAAACCTTGGGAACGCTCGACATTGAGATTGCTTTGAAGGTTAACGAGTTTTTTCCCATCTTCATCGAGGATAATAATTTCCAATGAATGTTGACGGCCTGCTTCGGCGGGAGAGAATAGGAACCTCATGGCCAGCGTCATATGGGGAACGGTGACCGGAGGCTCTTTAATCCAGATGGTGTCGAAGGCGCCGCCTAAAACATAGAGTTTGCCTCCCGTGACCTCCGCGGCATCCGCTAGAAAAGCAAAGTCAAGTTCCATGCAAGATATTATGACTTATTCTCGAGAGTCCGTGAGTAACCGATCGAATCTGAAATTCCGCACTTTTTTGTTCGGGACTTTTCCCAATATAAAGTTTCCCCAAGTGCGGAATTTGGGATTATGTTTCGTCCTTGGCGGCCCGCCGGACCGAGAGGCTTTGTTGTGGATAAGATTTGTTCCAGGGTCGTTTCATCAATGTTGGAGCCGGAGAGGATGATGCCGACTTTTTTTCCGGCGAGTTGCGGGCGTAGGGCCAACAGGCCGGCAAGACCGGCCGCGCCTGCGCCTTCGGCCATGTTGTGCGTTGTAAAGCAGATAAGGCGAACGGCCCGGGCAATCTCTTGTTCGCTGACCGCGATCAGACCGGTTAGCCCTGTTTGCAAACTATTAAAAGTTGATGCGTAGGCATTGCTGGTGGCCAGGCCATCGGCAATGGAGGGTTTACAAGGAACATGTAGGCGCCGACCGGCTTTCCAGGATTCGTAAACGGCCGGAGCGTGCCCTGCCTGAACGCCATAGATGGGGAGTTCCGGGCGGATTTCCCGCGCCACGGCAATGGCCCCGGCAGCAAGCGAGCCCCCGCCGATGGGCACAACCAGAGCCTCAACTTCAGTATTTTGCTCCAGAATCTCCAGAGTGACCGTGGCTGCGCCGGAGAGGACATCGGGGTCATTCGTGGCATGAACAAGACGCATGCTGCGGTTTTTAGCGTATTTTTGAGCCGCCAGAGCGGCTTCATCGTAGTTTTTTCCGACTTCTATTAATCCGGCGCCGTAACCTTTGATCGCCTCATTTTTAGCCGGACTATTTTTTTTGGGCACAAAGATCGTTGCCGTGATCCCAAAAAGTTGTCCGGCCCAGGCCAGGCCCTGGCCGTGGTTGCCTTTACTTGCGGCCACGACCCCGGAGCGCGCTTCTTCATGAGAAAGGGCCGTGATCACCGAAAGCGCATTTCTCGCTTTGAAGGAATTGGTGGGGTTATGATTTTCGTGTTTGATCCAGACCTCAATCCCTTTCCCCACGATGCCGTTGAGGCTGGCGTAGCTTCTTAGGGGTGTTGGGGGAATATAGGGGCGGATGCGTCGTGACGTTTGGAGAATTTGATTGAAGGTTAGGGGCAGCAGAGGCGTTGATAAGACGGCCGACATGGGTCTCCTAAAACAAATTATACTATATAAACTATAATATCTATATAAGTGACGAAAACTATAGATAGGCCACAGTTCCTTTTTGAGAGAGTCATGTGACGGCGACCTCGGCAACTATCAAGGCCTCCCGGCTAATTTTGGAATACCTTAAAGGTGAGGGGGTGGATTATATCTTTGGAATTCCTGGAGGACCGGCCACCCCTCTTTTTGATGCCTTGTACGATGAGCCCGGGATTAAAACCATCGGAACCCGGCATGAGGCAGGAGCTGCTTTTATGGCCGCCGGCTATGCGCGCATTTCAGGCCGTCTTGGCGTTTGTTTGGCCACCACGGGACCCGGCACCACCAATCTGGTGACCGCCGTCGCCGCTGCCAAGGCGGACAGTCTGCCCGTTCTTGTCTTGACGGCACAAGTATCTTCATTCACATTTGGGAAAGGATCGCTCCAAGATTCAACCTATGACCGCGTTGACGCGGTGGCGATGCTTGAGCCGGCGACCAAATTAAGCGTGATGGCCGTCAATGCCGATAATCTCGCCTTCCTTTTGCGTCAAGCGCTACGGGTTGCCATGACTGGAAGGCGTGGGCCGGTTCATGTTAACATCCCAACGGACCTCATGAAAAAAGAGGTTCTTCGGCAAGTTTGGCCTGTGCCGCACTACAGAACCGCCTCATGTTGTTTTGACCGCCACGCCATTCGCGAAGCCTGCGCCTATCTTATGGAGGCTGAAAGGCCCGCCATCTTAGCCGGCCACGGCGTCAATTTGGCCGGGGCCCATGAGGAACTTCTTGAATTGGTGGAACTTTTGCAAATTCCTGTCGCGACTACGCCCAAGGGTAAAAGCGTTTTCCCCGAGGATCATTCAATGGCCCTGCGCGTTTTTGGATTGGCCGGTTCTCCCCTTGCCGAAGCCTATCTTCTTTCCGGCGACGTGGACGTTCTTTTTGTTCTGGGAAGCAGCCTTCATGAAATTTCAACCCAAGGGTGGGACTCGCGCCTTGAACCCCGCAAAGCCTTGCTTCAGCAAGATATTGATCCCACCGTCATCGGACGCAACTACCCCGTTGCCGTAGGTTTAATGGGCGATGCCAAAACAACGCTGCGTGAAATGATATTTCACGTTAAGAGATTGCTTAAGACGGGCCGAAATTTCCATGACCGTGGAGCCGCCTTTGGGCAATGGAAAAGAGGCCGGCCGGTTTACCTAGAAGAGGATAAGGTTTTATCCCAAAACCAACCCCTCAAGCCGCAACGTTTTATCAAAGATCTTGAGGAAGCCCTTCCTCAAGATGCTATTCTTTACGTTGATTCCGGAAATGCGACCTTATGGGCTATTCATTATTTGACGGTGAAAGGACCGCATTCGTTTCTTCATAATTGGGGCGACTTCGGCGCCATGGGTTACGGCGTCGCTTCCCCCATCGGGGCCAAGTTGGCCGCGCGAGGACGTCCCTTGGTGGCTTTTGCCGGCGATGGGGCCTTCGGCATGGCCGGCATGGAAATTTTGACGGCCGCTACCTATGGAATTCCCGTCATTTGGATCATTCTCAATGACGGCCGTTATAACACCGTTTATCATGGTCAGCGCCTCCTTTACGAAGGCCGGACCATCGCCACTGAATTTCGTCGCATGAATATAGCCAAAATTGCCGATGGGTTGGGGGTTAAAGGAGTCCTTGTTGACGCGCCCGGCCAGATTCAAAAAATTCTGCCCGGTTTGCTCAAGGACGAACGACCGGCGGTTATCGACGTTTTGATTGATCCTGACGAAGTTCCTCCTATTCATTCTCGCGTCAGTTCCTTTAAGAAAACGCTGACCGTTCCGGTGTGATGGCCATCAAGATAGTCCTTGCGCTGGCGATGACGGGATTAAGCCTTGCGGCGCTGCCGGCGGCGCAGGAGAAAAGGTTGGTTGTCGTCAGTGATGTCATTGATCCCGTGTCTTTGGACCCGCATCGTGAATTTGATGCTAGCTCCGAGAATATCATTAATCATATTTACGACGGCTTGCTCCGCATGGATGTGCAAGGCCAAATTCACCCCGCCTTGGCCGAGAGTTGGACACGGATCGATGAGCGGACCGTGGAGTTTTACTTGAGAAAAAACGTGATCTTCCACAATGGCGAACCATTTACCGCTGAAGCCGTGCGTTTTAGTTTGATGCGGCAGCTGGATCCTAAGCAGCCGGCGCCCAACGCCGGGATGGTTGACACCATTGAGGAGGCCGTTGTGGTTGATAGTTACACGGTGCGTCTTAAAACCAAGGTTCCCGACGGGGTCCTGCTCAATAAACTCTCGCTCTTTGTCCGGGTTTTGCCGCCGCGCTATCTTCGGGAAACGGGTGATCCGGGTTTTGCCGCCGCGCCCGTGGGCACGGGGCCGTTTATCTTTGACCGGTGGATACCGGGTGACCGCATTGAGCTTGTCGCCAACCCCCATTATTGGGCACCCAGCCAGCCCAAGGTTGAGCGGCTTGTTTTCCGATTTTTATCCACGGATAAACAATTGGACGCTTTTCTTAATAATAACGTTGACATCATCACCGACTTATCCGGCCTCGACACCATGAGGGTCGTCAAAAATTTGGATGCCAAAATCGTCAAGGCTAAAAATTTTTATACCGTTTCCCTCCTGATTAATTCAAGGAAAAAACCTTTCGCCGACCAGCGATTAAGAGAGGCTTTGGCCGGCGCCGTCGACAGGCGCGCGCTTGTTCGTTATGGCGCCAAAGGAAACGCCGTTGCACTTGACGCGTTGACCATGCCGGGGGAATTCGGCCACAATCCAGGCATTCGCGCCGCCCCTTATGACCCTGCAAGGTCGCGCCGCCTGATTGAAGAGGCCGGCTACCAAAACTTTAAGGTTAAAGTTTTGGTTCGTGAGGAGGTCAAAAATTTTGCGTCCGTTATTTTGGCGCAATTGAAAAAAGTTGGAATTGAGACGGATTACGTTATCGCAAGCCAAAAAGAAATTTTTGAAAAAATTGTCTTGCCCAATATCAATCCCGACTTGCCGCCATGGGATGGGGATCTTGTCATTACCCATTACGTTGATCCGACGGCGCATGTTTATTTTCCCTATAGCATACTTGTGTATTCCAAGGGAGGCTACAGCCTGACGCAAGACGAAGAATTTGATCAGGCATTTTTGGCCATGACCCATGAGTTGAATCCGGAAAAACAGCTTATCCTATGCCATCGTCTTGAGGAAATCAACCGCCGCAAGATTCTCGCCCTGTCCTTTGTTCAGGTGATACGGCCCTTCGCCATGCGAAAGACCGTCAGTTATGAACCGCAGATAACGGGAATGCTTGATTTCCGCAATGCGACAAAGGAGGATGAAAAAAATGGCGACTGATGCGCGTTTCCAAGGCCCCAAGAATGTTAATCCGGTTAATTCAGCAGGGTCGTGGCAACCTAAAAAATGGCATGACGTTTACGCCTCGCAGGAGGTTGACAATTACGACAGGTTCATCGAAATCGCAACCATGGGGCACGGCAGGGCTCTCGATGCCATCTGCCAAATGATGGACCAGCCGCGCACCTTGCCGCTTCACATTCTGGAGATGGGCACGGGAACAGGCTTGTTGACCAGGCGAATTTTGGAACAGTTTCCCCTGGCCGAAGTTTTCGGCGTGGATGGCTCCGAGCGAATGCTCAACATGGCGCGTCAAAAATTGGAGGCCTTTGATCGCCGTTTTATCGGCGTTCAATCCACGTTTGAGAGTTGCCCTTGGGACGCAATCCCCAAGGCCAAATTTGACGCCGTTGTTTCCGCCTTCAGCCTACATCATATGGACCACGCGGCCTACCCTGATTTTTTTAACTCACTTTGGAAAGTTCTCAAGGTCGGCGGCCAAGTTACCATCGCAGACTATACGCGATCCCGCTTTGACCGCCTTCAGGAGCGTTATGAGGACATTTGGGCCGAAACGCGCACGAGGCAAACCAATCAAGCCTTTGGACTGGCCTTGAGTAAAAATGAGGTCCGGGCTCAAAACGACGCCAGGCATCAGCTCGAGGGCGACAATCCGGCGCCTGTTGAAGATTTGCTGCGGTGGCTCTCTGAAGCCGGATTTGAAGAAACCGAATGTTATTGGAAACATTTCTGCTATTGCGTGTTTGGTGGTAAAAAGTAAAAGTAGTTAAAATGTGACAAACTTAATGGGCAGCCAAACGTATACGACAACCGAAATTAGCCGGATTTGCGATGTTTATCCGGCAACCGTAATTAATTGGATTGATTCGGGCGAACTTAAGGCCTACGTGACCCCGGGGGGCCACCGTCGGGTGACGCGCCAAGACCTGATTGATTTTCTCAAGAAGTTTAAGATACCCATTCCCCCGCAGATTGTTTCCACGCAGAGGAGCATTTTTATTGTTGATGATGACGAGGAGTTTCTACGATTATTGAGCCGCGCTTTTGGCAAGCATAAAGAGATTTTTACGGTGCACGCGGCCGCCAGCGGAGTTGAGGCTTTGGTGCAGATCGGTCAAAAAATACCTGACTTGGTCATTTTAGACGTCGTCATGCCGGGCCTTGATGGATTGCAAGTGTGTTCGCGGCTGCGCTCCATGCCGGAGACTAGTAAGATGAAAATTATTGCCATGAGCGGGAAAAGGACGCTTTCGGAAAAAGAAGTTCGGAGCCAAGGAATTCATGTCTTTTTCAGGAAGCCGTTTTCATTAGTGGACATCGTCGATGCTGCCGCGAGGCTCCTCAAGGTTTCTTTGCCGGTTTCAGATATGGAGGCGGTGTAGCAGTTGTATTATGGGGAAACGCCCCATAACTTTTTCACGAAGACTTATTTCTAGCGTCATCCCTGCCGCAGTCGGCATCCCTCTATTGGTGGTCCTCGCGGCTTCTTGGAAACTCCAGCATTTTGCCATCGAGGCCATTGACAACAGCGTCGGCAACCTTGCGGAGAGGTTGGCTGCGGATATAGACGATGATCTTGGCCAACGAGTTAATGATTTGATGACTTTAGCCCAAAGCCCCCTGATTTTGGATTACCACAATAATCTTGAGTATCGGCTTTTTCAAGAAGCCGAGGCGAATCGGCAAGCTCTGGAGGAGTTTTTGGGAGCGTTTGCCAAAAGGACTCGGGTTTATCCGGCTATCGAGTATATTGATTCCGGGGGTAACCCAGTCGTTAGTCTTAAGGGATTCGGAGACGGCGTTTTTTCGGGGGACTCCGCACCCGTTTATTTTTTGCGGGCTATAAAATCGGATTTTGACCGTATCTTGAAGCTGCCCGATTATGGTTATTTTATTTCCGCACCCACGCCCATGGCCGCGTCCAGCAAGCGGCTTATCTATTTTGCTAAATCCGTGAAGGGTGCCAGCGGCCAGGCGCTGGGCATTTTGGTTTTGGGGTATGATTTGGAGGTTTTGGAGCGGAAAATAATTCAAGGTAAAGTCAGCGGCCAGGAGGCCGTCTTTATCGAGGATGAGAATGGAGTTTTGGTGGCGGGAAGACAGGCTTTATTTACAGAAGATGAAGTC
>JACQPE010000040.1 GCA_016207685.1 Elusimicrobiota bacterium
ATTCGGAACCGATCCAAATTTTCCGGCATCCCATCCGGCCCAGATGCTCTACCGTAGCTTCATCCAGGCAATCGGCGCGCGTGATGGTTTCAAAGGGAATTTCGATATTCCGCTCGGCCAGTTGTTGCGCATAACGAGCCACCCATGGCCGGCTCATAGTGAAGACGTCATCCGCGTACCAAATCATATCAGGATGGTAGCGTTGCAGCGTCTCTTCGAGTTCGGCCGCCACGTCCTCTGGCGAACGGCGGCGGTGCGTCAATCCGAAAACCGAATGGCTGCACCAGCGGCAGGTGAAGCTGCAGCCACGGGCCGTGATCAGGGATAACGATGAGAGGCCATGGCGTTTTTGCCAAGCCTCTTTGTAAGGAGAAAGGTCAATCGCTTCGCGATCCGGAAATGGCTGCCCATCCAGTGGTTTAATCAAAGGGCGCGCCGTTGTTCTTATTATTGTTCCGTCATCCGTTTTAAACGCCAGACCCGGGATATCACGAAGCGGAGCATTCGTTTTAAGGGCAGGAATTAATTGCTCCAGCGTTAACTCCCCCTCGCCCAGGACAATGGCATCGGCCCCGGCGTTTAGGTATTCATCAAGATAATTAGCAGGATCTGGTCCGCCAAGAATGATTTTTATTTGCCGGTCGCGTGTCAAGCGCATCATCTCAAGGGCGGATTTTTTAGTCATTAAATTAACATAGAGTCCGATCATGGGAGGCTTGTGTTGATCGAGATATTGAGCGAATTCTTTTTTGGTTTTGAATGTGGTGTCAAAGACGGCGATATCAAATTCTTTTCGTTTTAAATGCGAGGAGATATAGAGAATGCCCAAAGGCGGGTAGGGTTTGATATGGCGCTTTTCAAGCGAGTCTTCTCCGATAAAATAGGCGTGAGTTAAGAGTAAATCCATCGTTAATTCTTGGGTTTTCGTAGGGCCCATTCGACCTCTATCCGGCAGGGCAGCCAATGGGCCGCATGATAGGCAACAGCGGTCGTATCGCGGACTCTTGAAAAGTAATTTTTTTCCGGTTTTTTAAAGCGCTTCCAGGAGCGCCGCAACATCAAATCACGGTGAATAAAGCGATGAATCCGGCGATAGGTGCTGGTGGCATAAGAGCCCCGATAGAGCATGGCCAGGTCATCGCTATCATGCCAGTTTTGTTTCTTTCGAAGTTCCCCCTTGATGCGTTCGTAAAAAACCGTCCCGGGCAAAGGGTAGCTGACGGAAATTCCCAGTTCATCGGGCAAGAGACGCCTGCTCATGCGGATGGTTGCCCAAACATCCTGGCGATTTTCTCCGGAATACCCCAGTTGGAGGAAAAATCCCACTTTGATTCCGGCATTTTTAAGGAGCGTTGTGGCCTGTTCGATGTCTGCGACTTTTAAGCCCTTGTCCATGGCATCGAGAATTTTTTGAGACCCTGATTCGGCGCCCATCCATACGGTTTTACAGCGCGCTTGTTTTAAGGACTGGACCGTGGCATCATTGACAAGATCAGCGCGCAGAAGGCACTTAAATGGGATGTGCGCTCCGCGCTCTTCGAGACATTGAGCGAAGCGCTCAATCCAGCCGGGCTTAAGCCCTAAAATATCATCGGCAAACCAAATATGATCGGGTTGGTAGGTTTTTTTGAGCCATTGAAAATCATCGGCAACGCGTTCCGGGCTATGGGCCGCGTAGCGCTGCCCCCATATTGGCTTGGCGCACCAATTGCACCTGTAGGGACATCCACGCGTGCTGACGACGTTCATGGAAAAATAACCATGGTGTTTGAGCCAAATGCTTTTATAGCGCTCAACATTAATCAGGTCCCATGCCGGTGATGGTAAGTCATCAGGATTGGCAAGCGCGGCGCGTTCTGCGGTTTTAATGGAGCCGCTATGCTGCCGGAGGTAAAGTCCTTTGACACATCCAAGGGGTTGATCGGAGCGTTTTTCAAGAACATCCAGAAGCTCGGCAAGCGTTAGTTCCCCTTCGCCTTTAATGATAAAATTTGCGCCGGCGTTGAGATAAATTTCAGGATGGTCCGTCGCATCAGAGCCGCAGACGATGCAGAGCGCCCCTCTTTTTTTGGCTTCGGAAATCATGGCAAGTCCGGCTTCTCTCATGCGCCCTAGGCACATTTTGCTTAAGTAGTTGAAATTGTCTTCATAGAGGACGGCATATTTGGGTTTTTCCCTTTCCAGCGCTTCGCTCCATTCATTCTGCGAGTCGGCCAGCATGGCGTCAAAGAAAGCCGTTGGGTAACCCCGTTGGCGGATAAAGCCGGCGGCGTACAGCGAACCCAGCGGCGCATAGGGCTGTTTCAAATTCCACATTTTAGGATCATACCGCAGGTAGTAGGATTGCCCAAAAAGAATTTTGGCGTTGCTGGACATTAATTTTTTACTCTTGGAATATCATCATTATAGATTAGTGCCAATGCCGTTCACTTAAAGCCCAAGCGCGCCATCTTTGTCATTGCTGGCGCCCTGGGCCCCTCCGGGGCCCGGGCCGGCGCTCGAAACTCTGCGGAGGGTGCGAGGCTCCGCAGGAGCCGCGGTAAGCCTCATAAAGGCCATTCTTTTGATGAGATTGCTTCCCCCTGCGCAGAGCTTCGGGGGACGTCTGACCCGCCAGAGGCGGGTCCCCAGCAGCCCCCCCCCTGGGATCGCATGATAGGCGGGGGGCTTTAGGTGAACGGCATTGAGATTAGTGCAGACCCCGGCTGCGCCAGAGGTTTTTATAGGTTGTAGGATATTAGAAAAGTGATAATTAATGCTTTCTGATTTTATCAGGCGCGTTCATCGCCATTTTTATGATGGCAGGGCAAGGGCCCTGCCGTTGGTTATTTATTATCCCACGGAGCGGTGCAATTTAAAATGCGGCACATGTTCTTACGGAGAGATTGCTTCGGGGCAGGGTGAATTGTCTTTGGATGAGGTTAGGCGCATGGCTGATGATTTTCAGGGTCTAGGCGTCTCTGTAGTCATGCTCTCCGGAGGAGAGCCGTTGTTGAGGCCTGAATTGCCCGAGATGATCCGAGCGTTTTGTGACCGTAAAATGAAAATTATTCTTTTGACCAACGGGACATATTTAGAGAGCCGTTGCGGTGAAATTCGCGGCATGATTGATCAATTTTATATCTCATTGGACGGCCCCTCGCCGCAAGTGCATGATTCCATTAGAGGAGTAGCCAGCTTCGATTTGATTTTACGCGGGAATAAAAAAGCGCGCCAGGAAAATTCTTTATCAAAAATTTCTTGGCGCATGGTGGTGCAGAAGAAAAATTTTCGTTCATTAACTGAAATGGCTCGCCTGGCTAAGGCTTGCGAGGTTGAATTCTTGTCCTTTGTGGCCGTTGATACCCATACTCAAGCCTTCGGCCGGTTGGCGACAGGCTCCGTGATCAATGCCCAAGAGCATTTGCTGGATGCTGTGGAAATTGTTGAGTTCAGGAGGGAAATTGAACGTTTGTTCGAGGATCCCATATTGAGCGGCATTGTTTTGGAAAGCCGGCAAAAAATGTTTGCAATGGCCGATTATTTTGAGCGTTGTCATCGAGGACTGGCTCTCAAATCGCCGCCGTGCTCGGCGCCCATGGTTTCATTGGTGATTGATTCGCGCGGCCGTGTGTTGCCTTGTTTTTTTCTCGAATCCGTGGCCAATATACGTCAGACCCCTCTTCAAGAAATTCTAAATTCCGATCGTTTGCGCCAAGTCCGTCTCTCAAGGCGCCGTGATGAGATGGAGCGCTGCAGGGGCTGCGTCTGCAGTTTGAACGCTCCTGTTGCGGTTTCACGATTTAATGTTTCAACGCTTATTTAAGAAAAAAATCGCTTCATGGGCGTTTGAGGGAGGCTCTCTGGCCTTGCCCGAAGGTTTTAAGGAAGCGTCGTTAGTTATTGAGCGTGGAAAAATTCAAAACATCGAAACATCACGTCTTGCGTCCCGGAAAGATAGCCGAATTATTGATCTCGAAGGGATGCTGGTTTTTCCTGGATTTATCAATGCACACGATCATTTGGAATTTGGACTTTATCCGGTGCTGGCCCGCCGCCGCTATCAGAATTATGTCGAATGGACCCAGGACATCCACGAGCATTGCGACCGACAGATTAAGGCTGCGCAGGCCATGCCCTTAAACGACCGGCTTTGGGCTTCGGCCTATCGAAATTTACTCTCCGGAGCGACTTCTGTTATTCATCATAATCCTTGGCATGCAGAATTTGACCCGGATTTTCCCGTAAGAGTGATGCCCTCCTTGCGATGGGGCCACTCGCTTGAATTCGACCGGGTGCCGCGAGGTTTGACGGCGCGTTGGGACCATCGGCCGTTTGTTATTCATTTGGCTGAAGGAGTGGATGATCTGGCGCGCCGGGAAGTCGAGACTTTTTTGGCGGTTGGAAACAGGCCTCTGCGATCTGTTCTCATACATGGAATCGCTATTGATCCGGATGATCCTAACCATGGGAGCGATATCGGCCGGGAAGCGGGATTAATCTGGTGCCCACGCTCCAATATGAGGCTTTATGGGGCTACGGCCAGAATCGGAGATTTAAAAAATCGGATCAATATTATGCTGGGAACGGACTCCGAATTGACCTCGCCGGGTGATATTTTCGGTGAACTAAAAGCGGCACAGGAGACGGGTTTTTTGACCGATGAAGAGATTTTAGCCTCCGTGACGAAAACCCCGGCGAAGGTTTTTAATTGGCGCGGCCTAGGGGCGCTTCTTCGGGGCTATCGAGCGGATTTGATCGTCATTCGCCGTGAAACCTCCGATCCCTGGAATGTTTTGTTTAATCTTAAGCCATCCCTGATTGAGTTAATTTTAAAGGATGGCGAGATTATGGTGGCTAGCGAGACCATGATGAAACGGCTTCAACTCAATAGCCCCCCGTTCGCAGG
This sequence comes from Elusimicrobiota bacterium, assembly GCA_016207685.1. Lineage (GTDB taxonomy): Bacteria > Elusimicrobiota > Elusimicrobia > JACQPE01 > JACQPE01 > JACQPE01. The sequence continues at coordinate 4,889 of JACQPE010000040.1, forward strand.
GATCGGGGGGACGGCAGGCCTGCCCCCGCTACGCGGAGCTTCGGGGGACGCTGGCCCACCGGAGGCGGGACCACGGCAGCAGGAGGCGGGCACCGCTACCAGTAGACATTTTAGCCGGGTTCGGGCCGGAGAGCGCGCGTTATGGGTGCGGGGCCCGCTAACGGCCTTATTGAATCGCTGGCGTCGCTTGGGCTGGTTGACCCAAGGATTTTTAGCCTCTGTTGAGCCCGATGAGTAGCGGAGGGGAAGGCCGGTTCTTATTCATGTCTTCCCCAAAAAGATCACGAAAGTTTTTCATGGCTATTTTTTCAGAAAATTGAGACTTGACTAAAGAAAGGGCTCCTTCGGCGAGCCGTAGATATTTTTTGAAATCGCCCGCGAGAGAGAGAACGTGCAACGCCAGCATTCCGATATCGCCCACTGGGAACAAAAGCCCGGTCTCGTTTGGGCGCACAAGATGCCTGATGCCTCCTTGGCCATCAGCCGCAATGGGCACGATTCCCAAAGACATGGCCTCCAGAATCGAGAGGCTGCATCCTTCCCTTTCGGAACAGTGAATCAACAGATGTTGATTTTTGAGGCGGTTCGCGTAGTCTTCGCAGAAATAGGGGTATTCAAGTTTTACTACTTCCGTAAGATTTTTTTGGTTGATACGCCGGCGCAGCGCGGTCTCTTCGGGACCGGCGCCCATGATGGTCAAAAGAAAACGAAGGCCGATTTTTTTTAGCCGCAGAGCCAGTTCGATGAGATCAAAAATTCGTTTTGGCTCTTGGGTGAGCCGGCCGCAGTAAACTAGATGCAGTAATTTTTTTGGCGGCCTCACGTTATTTTGTTTGGTTTCAATCCAATTGGGAATGAGGGTGATGCGTTCCTTATTGGGAAATTCTGCGATCAACTCCGGCGCGCAGGCGATCCAGCCGGCGATTTTATCGTGAAACCGGATATAGTTTTCCCGGTGCTGGGACACGGAAGACCCAATGCGGTAATAGGTGCGGACATTCGGCGGAAAATTTAAAGAAGACTCCAGATCAGAGCGGGAAGTTGCCAGGAATATATCAGGTTTTTCTTGAGCCACATAGTTTAAGAGGCGGCTGTGGTAGCGCGATTTAAAATAACTTTTTGAACCCAGGGCATGCGTTTGGATGCCTAGGCGCCTGGCGTGATCCAATTGATCGTTAGGCGTGCGGTAATAAACGACCAGGGTTGTTTGCGCTAGAGCTAAATTTTGCATGCCTCGAGCCAGGCGTATACAAACGGTGGTCAGCCCGTTTATCTCAAGCGTATGGTTGCTAATTAAGATTTTCATAGAAAGCGATGAGATCCTGCGCTGTTTTTTGAGCAGAGCGATGATGTTGAGAAAACGAAGCAATCTCCCGGCGGAATTCCTCTATGGGTTGATTTTTTTGTTTCCATTGGCGATAGGTTTGGAACATGGATTGTGCGTCGCCTGGCTTAAACAATAATGCGTAGCGGCCGCCATCGGTCATCCATCGGAAACTGGGATTATCCGCCACCAAAGGAATGGCGCCGCAGCTTAGGGCTTCTGCCAAGGAGCGTCCCCCCACCTCCCAAGTCTCGGGGCGCTTGGGATCGGGATTTGTTCCCAGAACGAAAAAATCGCAGCTTCTGAAAAATTTTTCCATCATCGGATGGTTCACATGGCCCAGAAAATAAATTTTTTTTTCAAGATTTAGTTCATGTGAAAGCGATTTAAGTTTTCTCAATAGCCCATCTCTTTGGTAAGCGAAATAAAGCGTTGCTTGCGATTCAATTTTTTGCATGCCGTGGAAACCCTTAAGGATAGTCACGGGGTCTTTGTTTTCATCAAGATGTCCCGACCATAAAAATGATGGTTGGCCCTGAATACCCGTTTCTAATCGGGCCTGCTCGCGGTTTCCCGGTAAAAAATAAGATGGGCTTTCGACGGTAAGATATCGCGGCGCGTCCGGACCAAAATAATTCCGCCAAAGTTCCAATCGAAGATTATTCATGGCGATGACGCCTTTGGTCCGGGAGAGTCCCTCTTGAAAAAATGCAGAGATCCATCCTCCGCGTGGCGGCAGTCCGCCATGGTCTTGGACTATGACTTTAAACCTTTGGGTGAGTTGTTTTAGGGCTCCTGGAAAACTAAAAGAATGGAAGTGAACGACATTGGGCGAGAAGTCTGCCAGCGCTTTCATGAGCGGTTGCGATGTCATCGCGAATTGCAGTCTACCAGGCCAGCATCCGCCAACCCAAAATTTTGACAGGGTTCGAATGGGTTCGTCCGGCATGTAAGAGCAAAGCCGCACCCCGTCTTTGTGGAGTTGGCCTGTTTGATTGGCGATCAAAAACATTCGCGCGTCATGCCCATCGGCGATGTGGCTCTTGGCGATTTCAAGCCGCGGCCGCATCGCATCACGCCAAAATGAGCCTTGAGGAGGTGAATCAGGAAGAGGGCATACCGAAGCGATCCTCATGGTCCGGGAAATCAGAGTTCCATTATCAGCCGGATCACTTCGAAAGTTTCGGCATAGCGCTCGCCGATCGTGGCGCCCCTCATACGGGCCCAGCTTTCAATGAAGTCAGGCTGGGCATAGGGTTTTTCGTTTTGAGATTGGTAAGCCTTAATGGCCTTAATTTTTTTGTTTACATCTTTTCTGTCCAGGCTCATGAACGCCTGGCTTTCAAAGGCGATAGTGTTCCAGGGGAGTTCATAGCCTAAGATTGAGTAGTACTTAAATGCCCGGAACGCTTCGCGCGAGATAACTTCATGATCCTGATGAGTGTCCGAGCGGCTGGGGACGAAAACCATCGTTGGATAAAGTTGTTTTTCCAGGTCGCACATGATTTGGAGAATTTCTTGGCGTGAATTGTTAAATTGGCGCCGCTCAAAATTATGAAGAATGACGCGATTTTTCGGCAACCCCAGCGCGGAGGCGGCTTTAAAAAGTTCCTTTTTGGGATCGTGACCATGGCGGGAAGGCGCCTGGGTAAATGCGGCGTAATAGATGACATGCCCGGATTCTGCGTATCGGGCGAGCGTCGCCCCCATGCCCAGCTCCGCGTCATCGGTATGAGCCGAAAGCGCGAGGATTGTTTTTTTGGGCGTCATCAGCGTTTTATGGTTCCCACCAAAAGGTGGAATTTGGCGGGTTCCCGCCGGCCCCTTAAGCGCGCAATGAGCGGACGACTGTGCCATTTGATGCCGTAATAGGGCTTGATGATTTTCCATTCGATGTTAAGCTCGCGTTCCCATTTTTTAAACAGGCCAAACGTCAGAAATCCAATGCTTTTACGGTGATCGCTGGCAATGCCGAACTGTTTGATAAAAGATCGGCGGCGTTCTTCAATCATAGCCTGGCCGCTGAATAAATCATGATAAATCGGGGTATCCATGATAATGATGCGGCCCTCGTTTTTTAGGACTCTTCCCGCTTCAATGAGCGTTTTTACGGGATTTTCGGTGTAATGAAATGAGGCATTGAAGATGATCGCGTCAACGCTTTGATTGCACAGAGGCCAGCGCTCAAATTCAGCTTGTATTTTAATGATTTTTTGATCGGCGCCATACAGATTGAGGGCCCCCATCCCATCGGCCGGGTCGCAGCTTAAGTCAGAGGCGATCAGTTGATGTCCTAATAGCGTCAGTTGATACGAGAGCCATCCATTGCCGCATCCGGCATCCAAAATGGCAAGAGGCTGATTTTGATTTTTTTGAATGAGCGCGGGGATGACTCGATCGCGACAATAAACGAAACTTTGGCGGCGGACGGCCCACTCGTCTTTGTAGTTTCCCGATGTGTCTTTAAACGGAAGGTTCCGGTAAAAGTCAGCCAGACCAATGGCGCGTCCCTCCTGATGACGAATTTTGGTGTAGTCGCCGCAAAAGGCGTTAATGCGGTCCTGCTGGCGGGGCAGGATGAATCGCCAGATGTCGTCCTGGAGCGGAAACTCTAAAAAATCGCCAGGGCAAGTCAGGATATCGTTATTTTTTGCTTGGAGCTGCCCATGGCATTGGGGGCATATAAAATTTTGAATTTTAAATTTTAAATTTTGAATTTCAGGCAAGGCCTTTGTGATCATCAATGGTTGTATTTGTGATTATAAATGACTTGAATGAGGTTATGTTGGTATCCATGCATCAGCCGCATTTTTTTCCTTGGCTGCCTTATATGGCGAAAATTTTACATTCCGATGGATTCATCATTCTCGACAATTTTCAGTTTTCGCGAAGCAAATGGGTCAATGCGTGCCGGTGGTTAAGCAGAAATGGTCCGATTCGGGCCGTTGTTCCCGTAGGCCATCACTTAAAACCGATCAACGAAATAAGGCCCGCCGGCAATGATTGGGGGCGGAAATTATTTCGAACGCTTTCAGAGTGCTACGGAGCTTCGCCGCGATGGCGCGATCACAAAGGTTTTTTGACATCGGTATTTTTGGAACAAAAATTCAATTCGTTGGCCGGGCTTAATGTTTTTATTTTGGAGTATTGTTTGCGGGATTTGGGTTTCCGGGGCCGTCTTTGGAAATCGAGCGAGCTTGCGTTCAGGGGAACCAAAGTCGAGTCTCTGGTTGATCTCCTGAAGAAAACCGGCGCCGCCGGATTTTTAAATGCTCGGCGCGGTATTGAAGGCTACATGGTGAGCGACCCCTGTTTTCAGTTTTTGCCTCCCCTGGTGACCTGGACCTGGCGTTCGCCGGCTTATGGTCAAACAAAAGGGGGCCGGCAATTTTTTCCTGACCTTTCCATATTGGATTTATTGATGAACGTGGCCGGTGGCGATGCGTCAGTTTTATTAAAATCATCCATGATCCTTGAGCCCATTGGGAAGCCGTCGTTACCATGATGAAATCCATGATTGAGTCTTTAAATACCGATCCTTTGCGCCACATTTATCATCGCGTGATCGGGGATTGGATTCTCGGGCGCTTGCGAGAGGGATCTTTTTTTTCAGTTTTGGACGTCGGCACTTCTGATCATCGTTGGCCGTCCTGGTTGGTCCGGCAGGGTCTCGGAGTGACCGTTTCCGACCGGACGGAAAAATCTGCTTCTCGATTAAGAGATCAGGGGTTTTCGGCATTGGCCTTGGATATCGAGGGAGTTGGCGACGGTAGTCATGCGAACTTTTTTTCGGCCGTGACAGCGGTTGAAATTTTGGAGCACTTAGTGGACCCCGTCAAGGCATTGTGCCGCATCAACGAGCTGCTCGCGCCATCGGGCTGGCTTTATTTGTCCACGCCGAATTTTAATTATTACCGCGATATTCTGATGTATGCTTGGGGCAAAGACGCCACCATTCATCATAACCCCCATCATGTGCGGTTTTTTAATTCAAGAACCATTCATTGGCTGCTTAAGGCCCAAGGTTTTGAGATTGTTCGTTGGCATGCGGATTTGCCCGGCGAGGGCCGCAAAGCGCGTTTGGCGCGCCCCCTTTTGCCTCAAGAACTCTGGCGGCGTTTGAGCTGGCGTTACGGAGCGCATGTTATTGTTGAGGCGAGGAAAAAGGGACCGTGTTCATTCAACGAGTGGATTGCGGCTCGGATGGGTTTTTATCAAGAGCTTGGTTTATAAATCAGGCCTTCTCCGGTTGTCGGTCATCGGCATCGTTGATTTTTTGTTGATCATGCCGTCTTTGGCCAGCGCTTTTGTCATTCATCACAATCCCAGCAAGAAAGAGGACCGCATTATGGCCATAGCCCAAGATTATTTTTTTGTGTATTTGGGCGGATATGACAATGTCACCGGCAGCAAGCGTTGGCGCATTGAACGGCGGCGTAAATCCGATGGATCATTATCGAATTCTTTCGGACGCGATGGCGTGCTGGTGGATGATGTTTCATCCGGGGATGATTTTGTGACGGCATTAGCTATTGAGCCGCCTTATCTGTATGTGGCCGGATTCGCCGGTTCATCTTGGATGATCAAAAAGTTAACCCTCAACGATGGGGCGGCGGATGCTGATTTTGGTATTGAAGGGTCCTTGATTTTGGATTTCAAAGGATTGCCCCTTGGGGTAGAGGTGCTGGGTGACCGGCTCTACCTCTTTGGCAGCGAGAGCTTGGGCCGAGATGAATTTTGGCGCATTGAACGGCGTCATCAAAAAACCGGAATTCTCGATGAAAATTTCGCCCAAGGCGGCGTCTTAAAAGTAAACCCAACGCCGGGGTCGGGAGAGAGGCTGGTGTCCATTTGTGTTCATGACCAGGAAATTACTCTCTATGGGAGCCAACGTCAAGAGTCCCGCCAATTAAACCGATGGAGATTGGAAAAAAGAGATTTATCATCAGGGCTTCTCATTGATGAATTTGGCTATCGTGAAACTCCGGGTATGGTGGTATCGGAATTTTTTGGACAACCCGCAGGGATGATTTGTCGCGGTGAGTCCGTGGTCCTCATAGGTTCAAGACAAAATGAGAATGCTTCTTTTTGGAAAATGGAGAGCCGCCTGAGGAAGTCCGGACATTTGGATCAATGGTATGGGAGTGAGCGGGGATTTTTTTATGGTTCCGGCTTCACCCGCGACTATCCGTTGGCTTTGGCCGGTGACGATGATCGTTTATATGTCACGGGAGTTGATCAGCGGCCCGGAGACGCTCGATGGTTAACGATTAAAATGTCCTTGGCCACAGGTCAGTTAGATGTCAAATTTGGCGATGACGGATTCAACTATGCAAATCCCAGCGATGCCTTTGACAGTCCACAGGCGGCCGTGGTTGATGAAAATTATCTTTACTTGGCCGGTTGGGACTCCATTAATGGTGACAGTGCCTGGAGGTTCGAAAAAAGAGATAAGTCTAGCGGCGCCTCCGTGAAAAAATTTCCTTTGCTTACCAAACCGGCAAGCCGTATCCGATTCCCGCGCGTCTACAGCAGCCTTGTGAGCCTGGCGTTTGACCCTCCGTTTGTCGGCGAAACCGGATATCAGATTCAACGAAGCAGCAATGGTCTAAACTATGATTTTTTTGTAGCCACCGTTCCTGTGCCATTAAGTTCCCAGAGGTCAGTCAGTTGGGTGGATACCAACGTGACGGCGGGCACGACCTATTGGTACCAGATTACTCCTTTTTACGATAATTCTTACGACTTGATATTGGGTAAATCCGCGATTGCCACGGCGGAAACGCTGCGATGATCCGGGGAGATGGTCTTTTTGGCGGCGCCGACAGGATCAGCCTGCGTTCCGGCGCCGAGAAGAGAATTTTGCAAGGGTGTCACGATTGGATTTTTTCTAATGAGATTGAGCGTTTCCCGGAGGATAAAAATGCGGCCCTGGTGGATGTTTATTCACGGGGGGGCCGATGGCAGGCCTCGGCTTTATACAATTCTTCAAGTTTGATTTCGGGGCGCATTTTATCCCGGCGGCAAGAGCCTATTGATCGGGAATTTTGGCGCTCCCGTCTTCAGGCGGCTTGGGATCGCCGGTTAAGTTGGTATCCGGGCGAAGAGTGTTTTCGTTGGGTTTTTGGAGAGTCCGATGGTCTTCCCGGTTTGATTATTGATCGTTATGGGAATTACGCGGTGATGGAAGTTGTTTCCATGGCGCTTGAGAAGCTGCTGCCTGAATTAAAACCGATTTTGGCCGAAGTTTTTCCTTTCGAGGGTATTCTCTTGCGTCAGGATAATGCCTTGCGGTCTCGGGATGGGTTGACCCTGGGCGGCCCGGTGGTTTTTTTAGGAAATGTCCCCACGGAACCTCTTGAAGTTGAAATTGACGGCTTGCGGTGTTTCATAGATTGCTGGAAGGGCCAGAAGACCGGGTATTTTCTAGACCAACGGGATAATCGGCGCCGGCTTCAAGAACTGTCTTCCGGCAGAAGAATTCTTGATCTCTATTGTCATAGCGGAGCCTTTGGTTTACATTTGACGCGCTGGGGCGCTCAATCGGCCGTGCTGGTGGATTCGTCGCCATTGGCCATTGACTTATGTCAACGCCAGGCGGCCGCTAATGGTATTGGCGCCAAAATTCGAGCCGTCAAATCTGATGTTGACCGGTTTTTATTGGAGGATAGCGAAATTTACGATTTGGCGATTGTTGATCCGCCGAATTGGGCGCCGAGAAAAAAAGACGCTCCTGTGGCCATAAGAAAATTCCGTAAAATTTTAGCCTCTTCTATGAGCAAGGTGGCTCCGAAGGGTTTTTTGGCGGCCGCCACATGCTCGCATCATATCGGTCTTGATGACTTTTTGGGCGCTTGTTCAGCCGCCGCCGCGTCCCAACGAAGCCGCTGGCGCCTTTTGGAAACCAGGTATCAATCCAAGGATCACCCTGTTCTCTTGGCCATGCCGGAGACCCTTTATTTAAAGTTTGTTATTTTGGAACGGTTGAATGAGTCCTAAGTAACGATTTTAGCGGGATGCGCCAGTCATAGAATCAACCTCCATAAAGCGGCCCTGCCCCCCTGACCGTCTCCATTAAGTCCAGAGTCAAGACCTGACACCGTTTGCCGTGACACCGTTTGCCGCCGTTTGCCGTGCTGATCACGATTTTAATCCGCGTTCTATTTGATGCTCTCGTTTTCTGAAGAATAAAACAAGATCATCCACAAAATGACGCGTGGTGCTTAATTCAAGGTGATCAATGCGGGAGCGAGCCAGAAAATCCCGGAGGGACTGACGTTTTAGAGCATTGTCCTGCTTGAGGAGGCCAAGAAATTTTTTTTCACGCAAATCAAGTTCCATTATCGAGGCGTTGCCTTCAGCATCAGTCAGGCGCAGCCGGGCGGGAATGCTTGGCAGATCTTCTTCGATGGGGTCGCTGATGGTGACCGCAATCAGATCGTGTTTTTTACCCAGAATGGAAAATTCCTTTTCAAAGTCTTGATCAATAAAGTCCGACATAAAAAAAATGACCGAACGTTTTTTAACTCCTTGAAGCAAAAATTGGGCGGCCAATTTGATATTAGTTTTTGGTGAAGACGGAGCGCCGGCGACCAGTTCCCGCATGAGACGCAGAGCGTGGAGGCGGCCCCCTCGAGGAGGCAGAAAGAGTTCACGTCGATCCGAAAACATTAAAAGTCCAATGCGGTCTTTATTTTGAAGCGCCATGTACGCCAGGATGCCTCCTAAATCTTGGGCGACTTGGGTTTTAGTGTTTTGGCCGGATCCAAATTCAAGAGATAGCGAAACATCAATGGCCAGGACAAGGGTCATTTCGCGCTCTTCAATGAATCGTTTGATATAAGGGCGCCCGCCCGAGCGCGCCAAAGCCCTCCAGTGCATAGCCCGGATATCATCCCCCCATTGGTATTCTCTCAAATCGGAAAATTCCAAACCGCGACCCTTAAAAACGCTTTGGTACTGTCCGGAGAAAATTTCTTGAACCAGTTTGGCGCTGGTGATTTCCAAGCGCTTAACTTTGGCGATGAGCTCGGAGCTGATCATAAATTCAGGATATAGGTGTCAGGATGCACAGGTGGCAGCCGGAATTTGGAATTTGCTTTCATTTTTTATCGCATCCTGCCGCCTATTATGGGACGCTGATGGTTTCAAAAATTTCATTGATGATGTCTTCCGGAGTGACATTTTCCGCCTCGGCTTCATAGGTCAGTAAAATTCGATGCCGCAAGATGTCGGTGGCCACAAAGCGGATATCTTCCGGCGTCGCGTAGCCGCGGCCATCCAGGAAAGCCGAGCCTTTGGAGGCTTGAGCCAAAAATAAGGTGGCTCTAGGGCTTGCCCCATAGGCGATCAACGGCTTGAGCTTGGCAAGGTTGTGGTCTTGGGGAAATCGTGAGGCAAAGATAATTTCGATGATATAGTCTTTGAGCTTCGGATCAAGATAAATTTGGCGCATTGTTTGCTGGGCGATTAAAATATCGTTGGGTTCGAGAAAGGATTTAGGTATCTGGGCCGATGCTGAATTGTTGGCATAAAGTTCCAAAATATCGAGCTCGGCTTTTTTATTGGGATAGGTGACTTTAAGTTTCATGAGAAAACGGTCCACTTGCGCTTCCGGCAAAGGGTAGGTGCCTTCTTGTTCGATGGGGTTTTGCGTGGCCAAGACAAAGAACGGCTCATCGAGCAGGAAAGTTTCGTCTCCGATCGTAATTTGGCGCTCCTGCATCGCTTCTAGGAGGGCGGATTGCGTTTTTGCCGGCGCGCGGTTGATTTCATCGGCTAAAACGAAATTAGCGAATATCGGCCCTTTTTTAACGATGAACGTGCCGTCCTTGGGTTGAAAAATCGGCGTTCCGACGATATCGCCGGGGAGCAGATCCGGCGTGAATTGAATACGGGCGAAGGCGCTGCGAATGAGTTGGGCCAGGGTTTTGATGGTAAGAGTTTTGCCGAGTCCGGGAACGCCCTCTAAGAGCAGGTGGCCGTTGGCCAGAATGGAGATAAGCATTTTGTGAATGAGATCTTCCTGTCCGATAATGGAGATTTCCATGCGGCGGCGCAATTCCTGCAGCGGCAGGGATTGCTGGCGGATTTGTTCGGAAAGTTCTTTCAGGCTGATCGTTTCCATAGAAACCTCTCAATTGAATAATGAATTTTTCCCCCCAGTATTTTGACCGTCATGATTCGATGTTGGGGTAAAACGTGCCATGTCGGCTGATTATCGAATTTTTCGGAGCCGGCAATTAATTTTTGTTGATTACCTTCGAGACGCCAGGCTAGTTGATTGTAGGGTTGGTCCCCCAGGCAAAGAGATTTGCTGCGGGCGGGCATCAGGGAGTGACCCAGAATGACGAGCTCTTGACCATCGGAGATGGCGGCATTTAATCCTGTGTAGGGCCGCTCCCAGCGCCGGCGTTCTTTGTCCGGCAGGGAGAACCAGAGGTTCCAGATGTCACGAACGGCTGCCCGCAGGGCGTTTTTGATATTTCCCATCCGGCGATACCATTTATACAGTATCCAAAAGTAGATTTCGCTGTCATTGTTGCCTTCAAGATTTTTGCGGTAAGGGCCCAGGAGCCTTTCTCGGGCGGATGCCGCGATATTGAGCGTTCCATTATGAGCGAATGCCAGTCGCCCATGTCCGAAAGGCTGATTGTGCTGCGGCGCGATTAGTTTTTTCATGGGGAGGTTTAGGGGGTTTGAGGCGGCCCGAAGATGGGCGATAACGACGCGCGAGCGGGACGTTCGGGCCGCTTGGGCAAAAAGTTTTTTTTCGTTGTAGACCGGTTTTGGGCTTTTGGTGATCAAAAAACGCCGGTCTTTTAACGAAGCCACTCCCCATCCATCCCGCTGGAGAAATGTTTTTTGGGCATTGCTTTGCTTAAAAAGTGAACATGAGCTTTGAACAAGCAATGGCGTTGGGTCGCTGGATTTGACGCTTAGTTGGGCAAAGATACGGCACATGGTATCATTCCTATTCTATTTTTTTAGCGTCAAAAGTGGGATAATTAAACGGTATCCTTTAACTAAAACCATACGCAAAGATGTCTTACCGCAAAGAAAAAGATTCCCTGGGCGAACGCGACGTTCCGAAGCAAGCTCTTTGGGGCATCCAAACTCTGCGCGCCATGGAAAATTTTCCGGTCAGCGGCCTTAGAGCCGATCCGCTGCTTGTGCGCTCTTATGTTTTCATTAAAAAGGCCTGCGCTTTGACTAATGGGGATTTGGGCGCCATAACGAAAGGTCATGCAAAAGTTATTGCGACGGCCTGCGATGAGGTCTTGGCCGGTCAACATTCCGATCAATTTGTCATTGATGTTTATCAGGCGGGCGCCGGCACTTCATTTAATATGAATGTTAATGAGGTGCTTGCCAATAGAGCCTTGGAGTTGATGGGTAAATCAAGGGGTGATTATGCCTCATTGTCACCCAATGACCATGTAAATCGCAGCCAGTCAACCAATGACACTTTTCCGACGGCGACTTATGTCGCTTTGCTCTTGGCCTGGCAACCATTAAATCAAACCATTGACGTTTTGGCCCGTTCTTATGAGAAAAAGGCCCTAGAATTTCAGGATATTTTTAAATCAGCGAGAACCCATTTGCAAGACGCCGTCCCCATAACGCTTGGGCAGGAGTTTGGCGCCTATGCCGCGGCGATACGCGCCGGGGAAGAAGGCCTTGAAGCGAGTTCGGCGTTGCTGCGCCGCGTTGCCTTGGGCGCCACTGCCGCCGGCACCGGCATGAATGCGCCATCGGGATTTCGTCGGTTGGCAGTTAAGTATTTGGCTGAAATAACGGCGCTCGAGCTTTTTCCGGCTAAAAATACGTTCATGGCGCTGCAGAGCCATTATCCATTGGCGGCCTTTTCAGCGGCGCTGCGAAATTTTTCCCTGGAACTCATCCGCCTGGCCAATGATTTACGTTTGTTGGCCTCCGGGCCTTTAACGGGCCTGGGCGAAATCATTCTGCCGGCAGTTCAGCCGGGATCTTCCATCATGCCCGGCAAGGTTAATCCTTCGATGATGGAGTGTTTAAACCAAATTGCCTTCGATGTCGCGGGCGGCGACATGACGGTGGCATTGGCGGCTCAAGCCGGGCAGCTTGACTTAAATGTGATGACGCCCATTTCGGCGCACCGGCTGCTTCATTCCATGGAGATTTTGAAAAATTTTCTGCCTGTTTTTGCCGCAAAAGGCATTGATGGCATCAGGGCCAACGGGGATCGCTGTGAATTGTATTTTGGACAGAGCCCTTCTCTGGCGACGGCGCTCACGCCGAAAATCGGCTATCTCAAGGCCGCTGAAATATTTAAGGAAGCGGTAGCGACAAAAACGACGGTTCCGGAGCTTGTCAAACGCCATGGAATTTTGAACGATGAGGAGATGAAAAAAATTTTTGACCCAAAATTATTAACGGGAGACCTGGAAAAAGTTTAGTTTTTTGCCAACACAATCATCATGAGCGAGCCATTGATCTTGGGCAGGATTGGATCAGCGCCTATTGATATCTATTTCAACAATATGAAATTTTTTGGCAACTATATCACGCTGCCCTCGTTGGCCTCAACAATGGCCGATCTCATGCTTCGCGGAAAAATGATGGCCGGCCCTGTCGCCTCCTATGATTATGTCAAGCTTATCCGGGAAGGATGCCAACCATTGGCGGATTTTGGTCTTTTTGTGAATCCCTATATGGCCTATGACCAGAATTCTCAAAACGATGATACGAGCGCGTTGATTCACGCCCCCGCTGTTTTGCTCATTAAAAAGCCGATTGAAGATTTCGGGCGTTTAAAAATTGGGATAGCGCCTGAAGCGCTTAATGGGGGCAACGGCTGCGCGGTTTTGCTTAAGATGCTGCTAGCGATGTATTGGGAAATCGAACATCAAATTGAGTTGAATCTTTCTGAAAATCAGGATGCCTGGCTTTGTCAGGGGGGGCCCTACCTGCTTGAAGGGATGCGGCAGGTTCGCTCTAAGGGGCGCCGCTTGGATATCCGCCCTTATGATATTTTTCCTTGCGCTTATGATTTGGCTTGGGAATGGTATCGCTGGAAACACGCCCCCTATATTTTTTATCGCTGGGTTTGCCATCCGGATCTCAACGAAGAATCCCGTGATGATCTTATCGGCGTTGTGCGTCGGACATTGGAGCTTAATCTCCGCGGCCTTGCTGTCGTAGCCCAGAGAGAAGCTTACTCAAAAGAAGTTCAGCGCGGGGAAGCGCTTACTTATCTCCAAGGTTTTGGCCATCGCCTGGGATTGTGGCGCCGTGGCGCCGACGAGGCCATGACCCTCATGGCCGGGTTCCTTCGAGACTCGGATATTTCCGTTATTCGTTAAATTTTTAGGATAATTTTTCCAAAAAA
>JACQPE010000041.1 GCA_016207685.1 Elusimicrobiota bacterium
CACCATGAGCGGCTTGGCCCTGTGCTATGGGGCCGCTTTGCCCTTCCTAACGAATGAATTAGCCGCCAATGTGCTCTTCGGAGGGGCCTTTTATGCGGTGGCGGGGGCGGTGGAGAGACGATCAAGAATGGTTCAAACTGCCGCCTGATGAATTCCGGCAGGGCTCGCTGAAGAACTACCGAGCAAACTCGTCAACGATCCTTTAAAGTCTAAAATGTTGTCTCGCCCTTTGGCCGCTGCAATGGCGGGCCAATCCTGGGCTAAAAACTCTTTGTGATCCACTAACAAAACTACGATATCCGCGCGGGAGATGGCCTGCTCGAAGGAAACGATTCCTGCAAGACCATTTCCTGGACGCGCATGCGAATCAACGACCAGCACCTCAAGGTCCTTGCGGCGCCGCAATTCATTCATGATATGCAGCGCAGGGCTTTCCCGGATATCATCCACATTAGCCTTATAAGTGATCCCCAAACAAGCAACCGCAGTTTTCTTTTTATTTAGAGCCTTGACCCGATCCATGATAACCTTAATAACGCGGCCTGGTTTTCCATCATTAACGCGCCTGCTTAAGGCGGTCAACCGCGCTTCTCGCGGAGCCGCTTCCACTAAAAACCAAGGGTCCACGGCAATGCAGTGCCCGCCAACGCCTGGGCCTGGAGTCAAAATTTTAACCCTGGGATGCTTATTGGCCAACCGGATCACATCCCAAGAATTGATTCCCAAACGCTGGCAAATAGCTTCGACTTCATTGGCAAAGGCGATATTGACGTCGCGAAAAGTATTTTCCACGAGCTTAATGGTCTCGGCTGAAGTGCAATCCGTCAAATGAATCTGGCCGCGAACAAACTGGGCATAAACTTCCCGCGCGGCACGGGTGCTCGCATCATCAATTCCGCCCACAATGCGATCATTGGAAACAAGCTCATGAAGAATATTGCCCGGAAGCACGCGCTCGGGGCAATGGGCGACCAAGACGTCACCCGGTATATCAAGGCCGCTCCGGCGCAAAATAGAAATAAGCACGTCTTGGGTCGTCCCAGGCGGAACCGTGGATTCCAAAATAACAAGGTTGCCTTTTTTTAGGACCGGAAGGAGGCTTTTAGCCGCGCTTTTCACGAATGTCAAATCAGCTTTTTTCCGATCCTTATAAATCGGCGTTGGCACGCAAATGATAAAGGCATCGGCCGGTTTGGGGAATTTGGCAACGCTCAATCGGCCTGATTTAATCGAGGCCTCGACCAAGGTCTTGAGGCCGGGTTCCTCAATAGGAACCCGGCCATGCGCCAAACCATGGACAAGCTCGTGACGGACATCAACGCCAATGACATGAAGGCCGTTCGTGGCCATGAGACTCGCCGTCGGCAGGCCAATGTAACCTAATCCAATGACGCAAACTTTCATTGCGCTCCTCGCTTCGCTGGGCGCAGGGTAAAGGGTAAAGGGTAAAGGGTCGCAAACGATGAAAACTTAAAAATATTATTTTTGAACTCGCAACTCCTGCCGGAATCGTCCCGCCTCTGGCGGGCCGGCGTCCTTGAAACTCTGCGGAAAGGGGCAACTCGCAACTCGCAACTATTCATTTTCTTGTGGCAGACAACGCCGCTAGACCGCGTTCATAGGCGATAACATCGCGCAAGATATCTTCCAAGCCGCGTTTAGGCGACCAGCCCAGCAGAGACCGCGTGCGCGCCGTGTCCGGGACCCTGCGGCGCATATCCTCAAAACCCGGCGGGTATGCCTCGGAATACGGCACCATCACGATTATTGAAGCGCTGCCGGTTAAATCTTTGATCCTTTGGGCCAAGTCTGCGACCGCAATTTCCTCAACGCCGCCGATGTTATAAACACGCCCGGGCGCTTGCGGATGCTCGCCAAGGCCCGCCACCGCCTCCACCACATCGCGCGCGTCGCAGAAACACCGGCTCTGCCGGCCATCGCCATAAACGGTAATGGGCTCCCCGGCCAATGCCTGGCGTATAAATCGCGGCACAACCATGCCATAGCGAGCGCTTTGGCGCGGACCGATCGTGTTAAAAAACCGCACCGCCATCGCTTCAACGCCGAACTCCCGGTGATAACCCAAGGCCAAAAATTCATCAACCATTTTACTGGCCGCATAACCCCAGCGGCTCTTGCTCGTGGCGCCCAAAACAACATCGTCATCTTCACTGAAAGGAATTTTGCTTCCTTTGCCGTAGACCTCCGAGGTGCTCGCCACCAGAACCCGGCAGCCATAACGCTTGGCCGCCTCCAAAACGGCTTGCGTGCCGCCTACATTGGTTTCGATCGTGTAGACGGGACGTTCCGTTACCTGCCGGACGCCCAGGGCTGCGGCTAAATGAACGATCACTTGTGAACGCCGGGCCAAAGGCTCCAATGCGTTGGCGTCTAAGACATCGCCCTCGATAAATTCATAATGGGAATGGCCCTGAAAATGTTTGATATTGTCCAACCGGCCCATGACTAAATTATCCAAGGCAAGCACCTTAAATCCCCTGTCCAGCAACAACTCCGTCAAATGCGAACCTATAAATCCGGCGCCGCCGGTGATCAAGTAAGTTTTTTGCGGTTGAGAATTCATAAAATTTAAATTATCCTAAGAATTAAGGTTGTTAACCGACCGATTAAAAAATTTTACTAAAAGCGGCTGCCAACCACTAAATACCCATGACAATGACATCGCAACAACAAAGCAACGCTTTAAAGGGGCTGCGGCAGCATGACGATCGTGGCCAAAAGTTAATCAAAGCCATCAACGAACGAATTTTGGTCTTTGACGGCGCCATGGGCACCATGATCCAGTCCAAAAATCTCACGGCGCGCGATTTTGGCGGCACCCATTACGAAGGGTGCAATGAGCACCTGGCGCTGACAGCGCCCCGGGTGATACGCGAAATCCATGAGGAATACTTCGATTCCGGGGCCGATATCGCGGAAACAAATACCTTCGGCGCCACATCGATCGTTCTGGCTGAATATGATTTGGCGCACAAAACGCTCGACATCAACCGCGCCGCGGCCCAGATTGCGCGGGAAGCGGCGCGTCACTACGGAGATGGCGCGCGGTCATGTTTTGTGGCCGGCTCCATGGGGCCCACCACAAAAAACATTCTCGTAACCGGCGGCATCACATTCAACAACCTCGAAACCGCTTACGCCGAACAGGCCCAGGGGCTTTTGGAAGGCGGGGTGGATTTGCTCCTCCTGGAAACAGCTCAAGACACGCTCAATGTGAAAGCCGGTCTCTTGGGCATTGATCAGGCGTTCGCTCAAACCGGGAGACATGTGCCCATCATGGTTTCCTGCACAATCGAGGTCATGGGCACAATGCTTGCGGGACAAACGATAGACGCTTTCTATATCTCATTGGCGAACCGCGATCTCCTAGCCATCGGCATGAATTGCGCGACGGGTCCGGATTTCATGACGGATCATCTGCGCACGCTGCATCAAATGTCGCGGTTTCCGGTAAGTTGCCTGCCCAATGCGGGCTTGCCCGATGAGCACGGCCGCTACAACGAAACGCCCGAAACATTCGCCCGTAAAATCGAACGCTTCGTCAATTCGGGCTGGGTCAATATCGTAGGCGGCTGCTGCGGAACGACGCCGACCCACATCCGCATGCTGCGCGAACTCGTCAATCACAAAAAACCCCGCGCGGTCGCTGCCCAGCCATTGCCACAAATCAGCGGCCTTGAGGCGCTCGCTCTGGAAGAAGACCGCCGGCCCATTTTAGTAGGCGAACGCACCAATGTGATCGGCAGCAGAGCGTTCAAAGACCTGATCGTGCAGGGAAAAATCGAAGACGCAGCTGAAATCGGACGCCGCCAAACGAGAAACGGCGCCCACATTGTTGATGTGTGCATGGCCAATCCCGACCGCGAGGAAAAATCGGATATAGAGGCCTTTCTGCCGCACCTGCTACGCAAGATCAAAGCCCCCATCATGATTGACTCCACGGATCACCGCGTCATTGAAGCGGCTCTCCGGTGGTGTCCGGGCAAGGCTGTGATCAACTCCATTAATCTTGAAGACGGCGAGGACCGCTTTCAAAAAGTCGTCCCCCTGGCGCTGCGCTACGGCGCGGCTCTGGTCGTGGGCGCCATTGATGAAGACAAAAATCAAGGCATGGCCGTCACCCGGAAACGCAAGCTTTCGATTTGCCGACGCTCATTCGAACTCTTAACGAACAAATACGGAGTAGCGCCCGAAGACATTATTTTTGACTTGCTCGTATTTCCCGTGGGGACAGGCGATAAAAATTATTATGGCTCGGCATTGGAAACAATCGAAGGACTGCGTCTGGTGAAAAAAGAATTGCCCCGATGTAAAACGGTCTTGGGTATCTCCAACGTTTCTTTCGGCCTTCCGGCTGCGGGCCGCGAAGTTCTCAATTCAATTTATCTGCACCACTGCGTCGAAGCGGGTCTTGATTTGGCGATTGTCAACTCCGAAAAATTAGCCCGCTACGCGACTCTTCCCGAGGAAGAACGCCGGCTGGCCGAGGATTTGCTTTTCTGGAAAGGGCCTGGCGACTCCCGGCATCCTGCCGGATTTGACGCGATCACGGCATTTAGCAACTTCTTCCGGAATCGCAACAGCATAGCCAAAACCGATGATCGCTCAAAATATCCCATTGATGAGCGCGTGGCCCGAAACGTCATCGAGGGCTCCAAGGAAGGCCTCATGGATGATTTAACCGATCTTCTCAAAACACGATCCCCGCTGGATATCATCAATGGTCCACTGATGAAAGGAATGGATGAGGTCGGCCGCCTATTCGCGGCCAACGACATGATCGTGGCCGAAGTTCTTCAAAGCGCAGAGGTGATGAAAACGGCGGTGGATTTTCTTGAACCCCACATGGAGTCATCAAAAGTCTCCAGCCGCGGCCGGATTATTTTGGCCACGGTCAAGGGCGATGTCCATGACATTGGGAAAAATCTCGTTCACATCATCTTAAAGAATAACGGCTATGAAATAATTGATCTGGGCATTAAAGTGACACCGGAAACCCTCATTGACCAAGCCAAAAAACTAACGCCTGATTTGATCGGACTTTCAGGACTTTTGGTTAAAAGCGCCCAGCAAATGGTGGTGACGGCTGAAGACCTGAGGGCCGCCGGTATCAAAGCGCCGATTTTGGTGGGCGGCGCGGCCTTAACGTCTAAATTTACCGCCACGCGCATCGCTCCGGCGTATCAAGAGCCGGTGCTCTACGCCAAAGACGCCATGCATGGCTTAGAGCACACCAATGCCCTGCGGGATAAAAACACGCGGGATCAAGCAATAACGAAAAACAGAGAAATCCAGGACTACCTGACACGCGAAGCCGCATCATCAATGAACGCTCTTCCTGCCCAAACGGCCAAGGCCCGCATTGACGTTATAACCGAGGCGCCGCAGCCGCCTGATTTAAAACTCCATATTGAAGATAATTTCGATGTCGCGCAAATTTTTCGCTATGTCAATCCCATCATGCTCTACGGAAAGCACCTTGGATTAAAAGGCAATCTCGAACGGCTATTCGAAGAAAAAAATCCCAGGGCCATGGAGATCAAAAATCGCGTCGAGTCGCTCCAACATGAGGTGCTTTCCCAAGGGCTCATCAAGGCCCGCGCCTGCTGGCGCTTTTTTCCGGCCTCGCGCGACGGCAATGCGATCCTTATCTGGGATGCTCCGGCATCAGCGCGGGAAGTGGCGCGGTTTCAATTCCCCCGCCAAAAATCAGGTGAAGGCCTCTGCTTAAGCGATTTCGCGCGCCCCGCCGCCAATGGCGTGGACTATGTGGCTTTTTTTGTCGTCACCTGCGGTCAAGGCATTATGGAACTCTCCGTCAAATTGCGCGATCAGGGTGAATACCTAAAATCCTTCGCTGTACAAGCATTGGCCATTGAAAGCGCGGAGGGCTTTGCCGAGCTCCTGCACGAAAAAATCCGCGCTATGTGGGGCATCGCCGATCCTAAAGACATGACGCTCAAAGAAAAATTTCAGGCCAAATACCAAGGTCTTCGCGTGAGCTTTGGATATCCCAGCTGTCCCAATCTTGAAGATCAAGCCAAACTATTCGAACTCTTAGGCCCGCAACAACATATCGGCGTTTCATTGACCGAAGGATTCATGATGGAGCCTGAGGCCTCGGTGTCGGCTCTAGTTTTTCATCATCCCCAAGCGCGCTATTTCAGCGTGTAGAGTCACATAGGGGTCAGGTCTCAACTTCGACATCCCAATATTTGTTAACCTTGATTCATGGCAGGACCCTTGCGTATTGAATTTCCGGATGCTTGACCCCTATCGCCTTCTCCGCCAAAACTACATCCTTGAACCCGATGGGGTCTGGGCGCCCCGTTATGAGGCCAACTTCGGGCGTGATTCCCAAAATCAAGAATGGGAAACGAGAAAACAATATGCCCTGTTTGAAAAAAAAATTAGCCTCAATACCGTCGCCAACTACTATTCCATTCCGGTCATGGACCATGAAATTGAACGATTCCTCAAAAAGCTCCCCCGTGGCGCCATCATCGCCGATATCGGCGCCGGGCGCTGCTGGCATTGGCGCCGGATGCAAAACCTGCGGCCTGATCTAAAAATTCTGGCGGCTGATTTCTGCAGGGAAAACTTTGTCCACGCGCATCATTTTTTGGGACCACTCATCAACAACCAAGTCTTTCTCATTCAAGCTGATGCCGTAGACCTGCGATTCCCCAGGGAATGCATTGACGCTTACTGGAGCGCGGGCTCCTTGCAGCAATTGCCGCCCGACAAGCTGCCGTCCGCCCTGAATGAAGCTCGGCGAATTCTTAAAACGAACGGTCTTTTTGTCAACTACAGCACCAACGCGCCTCTGGCTCACGGGCTCTTGGCCAAATTATTAGGAAAAAAAATTCACCAGTCCGGTTACCAGAAAAATTTTTATCTTCAATATGCGACGAATGATTATTTGGAAATTACTCGTCGAGCATTTCCCGGGTTAACACTGCGATATTGTGAATTTCTCTTTTATCCCGGACGATTTCTCAAATGGTCAGGCCGCGAACGGTCGCTCCTGGGCCGCTTAGAAACTGTTCACAATCTTTGCTAAGTTTGAGGAATGAACAATTATCCCAGCGATATTACCCGCGCGCAGTTTAAGAAGATTGCCCCGCTCCTTGAGGCAGCAAGAAAGAAGACAAGGCCAAGAACTCTTGATTTGCATCATGTTTTCAACGCGCTCCTCTACGTGCTTAAGACGGGCTGTCAATGGAGAGCGCTCCCTAAAGACTATCCAAAGTGGCGTAGCGTGCATCGCTATTTTCAAGTATGGAGCATTCCTCGCGCGGGGGAAACCAGCGCCGTTCTCGATGTGGTCTTAAAAAAAATTGGCCGAGGAGCATCGTATCGCCAATGGCAGAAAACCCAAAACCTCATTCGTCATCGTTGACGCGCAGAGCGTCAAGAATACCGATACGGCGCAAACGAAAGGCTATGACGCAGGAAAGAAAGTCTCTGGAATCAAACGGCATATCGCGGTGGACAGCGAAGGGTTGCTTCATGCCGTGGCGATCACCGCCGCCAACGCAACCGATCGCGCGGGCGCAATCGGGATGATCGAACAAAACAAAGAGAATCTGTCTTTGGTGAAGAATGTGCTGGCGGACGGCGGTTATACCGGTGAACCGTTCCGGCAGGCAGTCAAGGCCGCCCTCGGCGCAGGAGTTGAAATCGCCAAGCGCAACGAATTACACAAGTTCGCAGTCATTCCGAAACGCTGGGTCGTGGAACGGTCTTTCTCGTGGATCGAGAAATGCCGGCGGCTGTGGAAAAATTGCGAGCGTCTGGTTGCTTCGAGTCTGGCCATGGTGCAACTGGCATTTATACGGATTTTATTGAAAAGATTGTGAACAGTTTCTTAGACGCCCGCTTGAGCGGCGGCACCCGGATTCACCAAAGCTTCGCCCGCCAAACCCGCCAGGAAGCCGTCAAGAAAGCTCCTTGATGAGCCTCCAAGCAGCGCAGTCGGACCGCTAAATTCGAAACCCTATTTTTCCTTAGGCAAAAGGGCCTGTTCCCAAAAAAGAGCGACAGCCTGATGGGAAAAATCCCGGTTTGATTTCTTGGCAAAGCCATGACCCTCATCTTGGGCCAAAAGATACCAAACCGGCTTGCCGGAATTGCGAACCGCTTTAACGATTTGTTCGGCCTCGCCTTGAGGCACACGAGGATCATTGGCCCCCTGAATAACGAAAAGCGGGGACCTGATTTGTTTCGCTAAAGTTATAGGCGAAATAGCCAATAAAAATTTTCTCATTTCAGGATCACGTTCGTCGCCGTATTCCACGCGGCGCAAATCCCTGCGGTATTCTTTAGTGTTTTCTAAAAATGTGACGAAATTGCTGATCCCCACGCTTTCCACGCCCGCGCGCAAACGATCCCCGTAACGCGCCAGGGAGGCCAGCGCCATATAGCCCCCATAGGAACCTCCAAAAACAGCCACGCGAAAAGAATCAAGATCAGGACGGGTTTTAATCCAATCGAGCATTGCCCCGATGTCTTTAATGGAGTCTTCCCTGTTGAATCCATTATCCAGCATGAGGTAACTTTTTCCATAGCCATCCGATCCGCGCACATTGGGCTCCAGAACAGCGATGCCCATTTCATTAATCCAATACTGCAACGCGTCTTTAAATTCCGGCCGCGCCTGGGCCTCGGGGCCGCCGTGAATAACAATGACAACGGGATGCGGCCCTTTAGATTTTGGCTTGTAGAAAAATGCCGGAATGCGCCTGCTGACGCCGTTGACCAAATCAAATGTCGAATACCGGATCAATTCGGGCGCCGTAAAATTCTCTTCAGCAAGACCGCCCATTTCGCTTTGAGTCCACCTTGTGACCCTGCGGCCGTTGGTCTCAATTACATAAGCATCTGCCGAGGCCGTAGGCCGCTTGAGCACAATGCCCAGGCGCCGGCCATCCGGACTAAAATTTAAACCGTTGATCACTCCCATGGGCAACGCTTTGACCCTAACCGGACGTCCTGAGGCTTTCATCAAATAAAGACTGCTCAAGCCTTCCTCGTTGAGACAAAAAGCCAAATGCCTCCCATCAAGGGAAACCGCGAAACTGTCAATGTTCCATGGCGCTTCGCGCGTGATCCACGCGACTTTTTTCGTGGTTAAATCCAAATATCCCAGTTGTTGAAACTCTCCCAACTCGTCCGAGGTGAAATAAACGCCCCTTCCCTTCGCGCCCCACGCAAGCCCTCCATAGGCGATTTTAACGCCGCGATCCTTAAACAATCGAGTCAAACGGCGCTCTTTGACCTCCAAAATATAGGGATGCGATTCGTTGATTGAAACATCTTTAATCAAAAGAATTTTCGACCCATCGGGCGACCAATCCCGCAACGACCACTGTCCCTCGGCCTCAATTAACAGCTCCGCGGCCGGCGATTGGTCCGGTTCAAGCAAATAAATATCAAAATCTTTTCCGTTGCGCGCCGTGCTTGTATAAGCCAGGAATCGCCCATCCCTGGACCAACGCGCGCTTTCATGCCGGGAAATGCCGTCCGTTAATCTCGACGTTTGCCCATCAGAGGACCGGTAGAGATAAATCTGATAATTTTCAGCCCCGCCCTTATCCATCAAAAATAATATTTGACGATCCTTGATAGGCCGGACCAAAACGGAAGCGACGGGTTCATCAAAAAATGTGAGCTGCCGCCGCATACCCAGGGGCCGGCCCACCCAATGCAGTTGAGTCGTTTCACCAAAACGCGTGCCGATCACCAAGCCGTCTCCTTGGCTATCCCAATCCAAAAAACTTACTTTGCGAACATTTTGGTACTGAAGCATCCGCTCGGCCAAGGGCGGCGGGATTTCCGGAATTTCCTCGATCACCAAATTCTCTTGAGTGCGCCTCCCGGCATCAGCCCGAATAAGCGGCATCCAGGATAGAAAAATGATCCATGCGATCGCCTTAACTGACAATATCCGCCTCATTCGTGAAAGGCCTCGTATCCGGCATGCCCCGGCCTAAGCTCAATTTGTCCTCCCTCGATGCCCATCACGAGGACACGCGGCGCTCCTTTAAGAACGCGGCCAATGGGATAACTCTGCTGTAAATGCCGATCAATAAACCGCGCTGAAGAAGCTGAAGTAAAAAGAAGCTCGTAATCTTCGCCGCCATAGAGAAGATAATCACCAATGCCTTTTTCTTGATACCGGGACCATCTCTCTAAAATTTTCGGCACGGGAAACTGCCGGAGATTAACCTCCAGGGCCACCTTGCTTTGACTGCTGATCCAAAGCAAGGACGCGGCCAAACTGTCCGACAAGTCAATGGCGCAGCGGGAAATATCGTGCGCTGAAAGACGCGTGCCTTCAAGCAGACGCAAAACAGGACATTGCTGGTAGCGCTTTAACGACTTAAATGCGCTCGGCGTCTGATCCATCCCCAACACTTCTAGACCCGCCTGCGCCAGACCGACAGGACCGGACAGCCATAAAAGCTCTCCGGGGCGGGCCCGGTCGCGTCTCAACAGTCCCCTCTCAAAGGCCACACCGAAAACAGTGACCACGACAAACTCATCGGCGATGGCGCCAATGGCGCCCACCTGCGTCAAATCACCACCCAAAATTTTAACTTTCCACCGCCTTGCTTCAAGATGAAGACATCGGATAAACCGGTCAAACGCCTCGGTGGATGATTGGGCGCGCCGGCCCATGGCTACGACGCAACTCAACGATTCGGCCCCTCCCATGGCTGCGATATCGCTTAAGGCCGTACGCAGAGTCTTGCGCGCCAAATCTTCAGGACTCATCCACGCCAAAAGATAGTGCGTGTTTTCAACAACCGCGTCCGTGCTGACCAGCAAAACCTTGCCGTCGCCGATCGGAATCCACCCGCAATCATCCCCCAAAACAGCCTGGCGCCCTAAAACCGGCAAAATACGCTGTTGAATCAATTTATACTCGCCGAAATCGGAAAGCTTCATGAAGAATGGCGAAGGGCGGAAGGCGAAGGGCGAATAGAAAATTCAAAAATTCCGCTTCTTAACTCGAAACTCGAAACTCGAAACTCGGAATTCATCTCAAAGTCTTTTTCATAGCTTCCGGCAAGAAAGCGATGATGTCTTCGGCGTTCATGGCATATTCGGTTAGCGAACGGCAGGCTAAATCACCGGAGAGGCCATGCAAATAAACACCGGCCGCTATCGCCTCCACAAGCTCATTGACGGATCTTTTCTGGGCTGATTTCTGTGCGGTCAAAGCTCCAATGAAGCCGGCCAAAACATCTCCGGCGCCCCCCTTGGCCATCCCAGGATTGCCCGTGGGATTAATCCAAGATTTCCCACCAAAAAAAATCTTCGTTTGATGGCCTTTCAATACAAGCGCGACGCCGGGATGGCTTTGAACAAACCGGGCGGCCAGCGCCGGCCCCTGCTCAATGGATTCTTGCTCTGAAATGCCGACGAGACGGGCAAATTCCCGGCGATGCGGTGTTAAACACCGAAAAACGCCGTCTATCAAAGGTGGCTGCACATTAATGGCGTCGGCATCCAAAATCATTGGGATTTTCGCTTCCCTGCACAGACCATGGATAAAACGCGCCGTGTGCGGATCGCGTGTCAAGCCCGGGCCAATGACAATCGCGGTGACTCCGCGCTCCTGAATATAGCGCATCACGGTCAAAAGCGCAGGAAAGTCAACCGTTCCATCTTCAGTTTCCTCCAAAGGCAACGTCAAGGCTTCCAAAATTTGAGCATAGATCAGCCCCTGGAGGCTCTTAGGCGTGGCCAAAGTCACGAGGCCTGCGCCTCCGCGCAAAGCGGCCTTTGCCGCGATCACGGCCGCGCCCAAAAGTTTTTTAGACCCGGCAATAATCAAACAATGACCATAATCCCATTTCTGCGTCTGGGATTTTCTCTTAGGCAACACCGCTTGAACTAAAGCAGGAGCGATCCGCATATTAAACGTCCGAAGCCCAATGTTCATTGTCCAATGTCAAAAATAAAAAAATGGTCCAACCCTTGTCTCGTTGCAAGACTTTGAACTTTAAACTTTGGACTTTCGACTCATTGTTGATACACCAAACAATAGGCCACCGCGTAATTGTCCGAGTGCGATAGTGTAATACTGGCTTTCCAGCCTTTGGGAAATCCCAACTTTTGAAGGTTGAGCACAGGCTTGCCGTTGGATAGGCGTTCAATCACGATTTGCTTAAGCCACAGTCCTTCTTTGCCGATCGCTTTCCAGGCGGCCTCTTTGGCCGCAAACCGAACAGCCAACCGCTCCCATTTCTTGACGCTGGGCAAAGAGTAGGCCAGCTCTTCCGGGGCAAACACCCGATTCAAAAAAGCCTGGTTTTGGGCGGCCTTCTTGATACGCTTGATCTCAACAATGTCAACACCGGTTCCAACAATACGCATGTTAAACGTCCAAAGTCCGATGTACAAAGCCCAATGTCAAAAACAAAAAAATGCGCCTGATCTTGTCCCATTGCATGACTTTGGGCCTTGGGCCTTGGGCCCTGGGCTCATTCTACCGTCACGCTTTTGGCCAAATTGCGCGGCTGATCCACATCTAGTCCCTTTAAACGCGCCACATGATAGGCAAAAAGCTGGGTCACGGCGGCTGCCAAGACCGGCTCAAACTCCTCGTGCTTCAATACCGGCGTTACGATCGTTTGGTGGGCAATCTTATCCAACGACCGGTCTCCTTTGGTCACCACGGCAATAATGCGCGCGCCGCGCGCCCTGGCTTCCTCCATATTGGAGCGCATTTTTTCATAAATTAATGAACTCCGAGGCGCTAAACAAAATACCGGCATTTCAGAGTCAATAAGCGCAATAGGCCCATGTTTCATTTCACCCGCGGCATAACCTTCGGCATGGATATAAGAAATTTCTTTAAGCTTAAGAGCCCCTTCAAGCGCCACAGGGTAAAGCAAATGCCGTCCCAAATACAAAAAACCCTTTGCTTGTTGAAACTCTTGGGCCAGGGCCATGACCCTAGGCTCGGTTTCTTGCAGCACCCAGCGCAGCTTGTTAGGAATTTCACAGAGTTCTCTTGTTATCTCTTTAAACTGCACGGGGGCAATAGCGCCTCGAACTCGAGCTATCCCCAGGACCAACAAATATAAGGCGGCCAATTGAGCCACGAAGGCCTTTGTGGAAGCGACGCCTATTTCAGGACCGCAGCGCGTATAGAGCGTGCCTCTCGTTTGACGCGTTAACGTTGACCCGATTTGGTTGACAATGCCCATGGTCACGGATGCCGAGGTCTTCCGGCAAAGCTTCATGGCGGCAATCGTATCGGCCGTCTCTCCCGACTGACTGATCGCCACCGTCAAAGTCCCAGGTTCAATAGAGCGCGAGGCGTAGCGGAATTCACTGGCGATTTCCGCGCGCGCAGGAAGCTTCGCCCATTGCTCGAATAAATACTCGCCGATCATGCCCGCATGATAGGCGGTGCCGCAGGCCAAAATTGTCACACGCCTGAGCCTCATGATTTCTTGGCGCCGGATCGCTGCCTCGGCCAATAGCGCCTCCAAATTCTCTTCATAAGAACGGGCGCGCAAAGTATCCTCAAAAGAGCGCGGCCCCTCAAAAATCTCCTTATGCATAAAATGTTTATAGCCGCCCTTTTCAGCCATCAAAGGATCCCACGGGACTTCTTGAGATGGACGATTCACTGCCTTGCCGGAGCCATTAAAAATAACGGGCCTGCGGCCCTCCCGCAAAAGCACAATCTCATTATCCTCAATAAACACTACATTCTTAGTAAAAGGCAAAAGGGCCGGAATGTCGCTGGCCAAGAGTGATTCTCCCGCTCCCAAACCAACGACCAATGGACAATCCTTACGAATGCCGATAATCTGGCGCCCCCATTTTTTGGACATTACGACCAGGGAATACGCGCCGCGCAATTGTTTTAAAACTCGGCGCACGCTGGAAACCACCGCCGTCTCCGAAGCGCCGTTGCCGCGTGAGATTTCCTCCTCAAAAAGATGGGCCAAAACCTCAGTGTCGGTTTCCGACCTAAATTTATGTTTTCTCTTGAGGAGGCCCTCTTTGAGCTCTTGATAGTTCTCAATAATGCCATTGTGCACAAGCACAACGCCGCCCTTGCAGTCAGTATGAGGGTGGGCATTTTCTTCAGAAGGACGGCCATGCGTGGCCCAACGCGAATGTCCTAGAGCCACGCTCCCTTCAAGCGGCCGCGCGCGCAGGCGCTCTTCGAGTCCAGCGATTTTCCCGACGACGCGCACGATATCAAGGTCTCCCTGAGGGGTCAAAACGCAAATGCCCGCTGAATCATAACCCCTGTATTCCAGACGCTTGAGGCCGTCAAGGAGCAGCGGGGCCGCTTGCTTTTTTCCCAGATAGCCGACAATGCCGCACATAAATCAGGATATAGGCTATGGGATATGGGATATGGTAAAAATCAAAATGGTTAAATTTCCAGAGCCAAAGGATCGGCGACGCCGGATGCCATCATCTCGATGAGCTCCTCAACAGCCGCAGGCAAACCCATCTCAAGGCTTCGCGCGGCCAGGGCCGAACCGCAATACACATATTCGGCATCCGAAATCTGGGCCACAGGACCAATATTGGCGGCGTGAAGACCCGTGCCAATACGAAATTTAATGTTTAGCTCGCCGGCCAATAGGCCGGCCACAGATAAATTTTCCAACGCTTGATCGCGCCGCCCCTTGTTTGTGGCCCTGGCGTAAGAACGCGCGCATAAGTCAATGGCAGTAACGCCCAGCTTTTTGGCTGCCCGGATCACGTTGGCCCGGGGGTCGCAAAGCGCGGAAACCTCCAGGCCCTTTTTCCGCCCCGCCTCGATCACCTTGCCCGCGTTTTTTTGAATTTCAGGCTTCTCCAGGTTTAGCCCACCTTCGGCCGATATCTCGGCCGCACTGCCAGGAACAAGGCAAATCGAATGCGGGCTTGCCTTAATAACGGAAACGGCTTCATCTAAATGAACTCCGACGCGCACATGCAAAGCGACTTTAGGCAAGCGGCGTAATTCAACCAAATCCTTCTCACTAACAACGCCGCTTCCTTGGAACCAACGAAGCGTCACGGCCTTAGCGCCCTTGCGCACGGCCATTTGGACAATTGCGGGCAACTCTAAAGACACTGCTCCAGGCACCAGCCTCATGGCTGCGTAATGATCCAAACCAATCCCGAGTTTTACCATGACCCACCCCTTAAAAACGAATATAGAATGTGGGATGCAGAATGTAAGTTATAAAGAAAATTCCGGATTTTTCTATTTTCACACCATATTCGATATTCGACATTCGGTATTCCTTTCCCTATTTTAACGCTTTTCGATAAGATTGCTCTAAATTCTTGGCCATTGCTTTCAATCGAGGCAATCCCAAAGACCCCTCAACCAAAATGCGTAAAATCGGCTCTGTTCCTGAATAGCGCACCAAAACACGGCCCCGCTGATCCATCGCCCGATTGGCCAAGCCCAACTCCTTTAGGAATATCGGCAGCGTTTCCAGGGGCGGTTTGGCGGGAAAAGCCGGCGTCTGAATGGTCACCTGGGGCATGAGCGCAAAACGAACAAAAAACTGCGAAGCTCTCTTGGCTGCATTTTTCATCATGTGGGCCAGCATCATGGCTGTCAGGCAGCCATCGGCGCTTGTTAAAATAGACCGCCAGATATAATGACCTGAATTCTCGCCTCCAAATCCCAAATCGTGGCGCAGCAATTCTTCTAATACCCACCGGTCGCCCACCGGCGTTTCCATGACCTCTATGCCTTGCTTCATTAAAAAATGCTTCAACGCAAAATTAGACACCTGCGTCGTCACCAATGCCCAGGAGCCGGCTTCGCCTAACCTAGACCGGGCCAGGGCGACCGTCGCCATGACCCATTCTCCCGGGAGGACCCTGCCCTCCTCATCAGCCACAACCAGACGATCTGCGTCCCCATCCAAGGCAAATCCTAAATCAGCCCGGTGCCGGCGCACGCGCGCGCCAAGTTCCTGGGGATGCAACGCGCCGCAGCCAACATTAATATTGCGCCCATTGGGCTGATCTCCCAAAACATTTACCCGGGCGCCTAAACGGCGCAAAAGTTCCGGCAAAATAGCGCTGGCGGCTCCATGAGCACAGTCCACAACGATTGCTAAGCCTCTTAAATCCATGCCCGGAGGAACTTGAGTGGTTAAAAAATCTCTGTAGCGATTTTTCCCCTCCAAATCATTGAGATGATGGCTGGACCGGTCGGAAAAAAAATTCCCTCTAAGGCTATGCGCGCTTCGCGCTGGGCGCTTCGCCGCTTTGAGACCGCGGCTCCAGGCGGCGCCCTCTTCAAGAAGGCGGCGTTCAATTTCTTCCTCCCAGCGACGAGAAATTTTATGGCCGTTGGCGCTGAAAAATTTTACGCCGTTATATTCAGGCGGATTATGGCTTGCGGAAATCACACAACCCAAAGAAGCGCCCCAGGCGTTCACTAAATAGGACACGGCCGGCGTCGGCAAAATGCCTAGATCGCAAACGCGCCATCCCGCGCCCTCAAAGCCTTCGCATAAACTTTGAGCCATGGCCACGCCGCTGGAACGCGTATCCCGGGCCATTAACAAAAAAGGTTTTTGGGCTCTGCCCATAGCAATACGGCCATTGGCCATATCCATTTGGGCAAACGCAGCGCCCATCCTTGTCAAAAATTCAGGGATTAAAGGAAACTCACCCGGCTTGCCCCGAATACCGTCTGTCCCAAAAAGCTTAAGGCTAGGCATGGATCGTTGTTTGAACAGACGGCGCCGGCTGCCGTGCGGCCGCCGGCGGTAACGTTTTCAAACGCTCCAACAAATCATTCCAGTGCGCCAAAGGCTCATGCAGGCCCTCACAAACTAAACTAATTTGCCCTGTTTGGGCACCTGTGATAATAACCAGAGAGTCGCGCAATCGTGTGAGCTCTAAAGCAGCTTCGAAAACATTGGACACCGATTCTTTTGCCGCGTTTAAACGGCAACGCGCCGCTAGGATGTGGCCCTTGGCCGACACCAACACAGCGCCTTCGCGCAGTGGTGATGATGGATGAGCCAAGGCCACTAAAAGCTCCCGCGTCGCCTTAAGTTGCAGCGGCACTCCGGTAGCTAATTGCTCTGAAAGCCGATCCCGGCGCTCCAGGGCCAAGACCAGGCCTAATTTTTTTTGGGAAAGCTCCCTCACGGCATATGCCACCTCCTCAAAGGGCAATTTCTCACCCAGAAGAAGCAAACGGACCATCGCCGGATGATGCCGCACCTCCAAGAGGGCCTTGCGAATCTCGGGTTGAAAACTGACAGCCAAAAGCAAAATGCCCGCCAGCCAAAACTGCTCCAAAAGCCACGATGTTACCGTCAAGTTTAAGCTTCGAATAACGGAGGTGGCGACAAGCAGCAGGACCAAAGTGACCGCGATGGCCTGAGACTTGGTTCCCCGCACCATCATAATGACGCGGTAGAGCAAATAACTCGAAATCGCTAAATCAACAACAAAGCGAAGGGCTGACGCCGCGTCAAATTCCACTCAATGCCCGCCAAACGCCGAGCGCCCTGGATGTAGCCGCCACATCATGGACGCGCAAATAATCAACGCCCCGGTAAGCGCACCACAAGGCGATAGCCAACGATCCTTCGAGACGCTCCTCGGGTGGCGCGTTGCCCAATATTTGACTGATCATGGATTTTCTCGAAACGCCCACCATCACCGGCAATTTAAAACGCTCCTTAATTGCGCGCAAGGCGCGCAATAGCTCGATATTGTGCTCCAATCGTTTTCCAAAACCGATCCCGGGGTCAAGAATAACACGGTCCGAATGGATCCCTCGCAACTGAATCCAATCAAGGCGCTCCTCAAAAAAATCTCCGACCTCGCGCACGACATCGTGGTAACGAGGCTCCATCTGCATTGTTTTGGGCTCACCCAACATGTGCATCAAAACAACCTTGACTTGTGGAAATTCCCTCAAGAGCGCGGTCATTCCCTGGGGATCAAACCTCAAGGCGGAAATATCGTTGATAATCAAAACGCCCGATTGGACCGCCTCGCGGGCCACTTGAGGCTTGGTCGTATCGATAGAAAACTCGAAGTTACGATTGCCCTCGCTCTTGACTTGCCGCAACGCCGCTAAAACCGGCTTAACACGAACCAGCTCCTCTTCAACAGAAATTCGTTCGGACCCCGGCCGCGAAGATTCCCCGCCGATGTCAATGATATCAGCGCCATCGGCTATTAAATTTTTAAGCTGTCCCAGGGCGGCGTCGGCATCAGCATATCGCCCGCCGTCAAAAAAAGAATCCGGCGTAACATTAAGAATACCCATGATACAGGGAAGCTTCGGGTTGCGGGTTTCGGGTTGCGGGTCAATGGACCGTGGTGCAGGAAATCTAAGTTTCAGAGATGCCGGTTTAGAATTCGCAGAGCAAGATTCCGAAGCCGCTTTTGTTAAATCGAAACTCACGACTCGCAACTCTTAACTAGCTTTAGGCTTGCTGCGGCTGAGGCATCATACCGGAGACAGCGCTGCGAATAAGCTGGTCTATCTCATCGGAATCGAGAACTTCCTTTTCCACAAGTTTCGTCGCCAACAAATCCAATGATGCCCTGCTTTTCTCCAGCAGCTGGCGCGCGCGAGCGCGAGCGCTTTCAACCAAATTCAACACTTCGCTATCAATACGCTCCGCCGTCATGTCCGAGTATTGATGCGAGCGCACGAGATCGCGCCCCAAGAATACCTCTTCATCTTTTTTCTTGTAAGTGACAGGCCCCAATTTTTCGCTCATTCCAAACTCCGTGACCATGCGCTGGGCATAGGCGGTCGCCTTGCTTAAATCATCTTGAGCGCCCGTCGTGATGTCGCCAAAAATAATCTCTTCGGCGCAGCGTCCGCCCAAAAGAACCGCCAGGCGATCCACGAGTTCGGATCGGGTGGTCAGATACCGGTCCTCCGTCGGCAATTGCAGCGTATACCCCAACGCCGGACCGCGCGGAACAATCGTGACCTTGTGCACAGGGTCGGAATTGGGCAGGCTCTTCGCCACCAATGTATGTCCCGCCTCATGATAAGCGATAATTTTTTTCTCTTTTTCAGAAATAAGGCGCGATTTGCGCTGGGGGCCGGCGACAACGCGGTCAATCGCGTCTTCCAACTCGCCCATGCCGACCTCCGTCTTATCCCGGCGCGCGGCCAACAGCGCGGCTTCGTTCACCACGTTGGCCAAATCCGAACCCACAAAACCCGGCGTGCGCTGCGCGATAGTTTTTAATTCGACGCCTTGAGCCATTTTGACTTTCTTGGAATGCACCGTCAAAATTTCTTCCCGGCCCCTTAGGTCGGGAGCGGCGACATGAACATGCCTGTCAAAACGCCCGGGCCTCAAAAGCGCTGGATCGAGCACATCCGGACGGTTCGTCGCCGCAATAAGGACGATGCCTTCTTTAGTGTCAAAACCATCAAGCTCGACGAGCAATTGGTTGAGCGTCTGCTCACGCTCATCGTGTCCGCCGCCGATCCCCGCAAAACGATAACGGCCCACCGCATCAAGCTCATCCACAAAAACAACGGCCGGCGGGGTTTTGCGCGCCTGTTCAAATAAGTCGCGCACCCGAGCCGCGCCCACACCGACGAACATTTCAACGAATTCGCTGCCCGAAGTTGAATAAAACGGCACACCCGCTTCACCGGCCACGGCTTTAGCCAAGAGGGTTTTTCCACAGCCGGGAACACCGTAGAGCAAGACGCCCTTGGGAATGCGGCCACCCAATTTCTGAAATTTCTGCGGATTTTTGAGGAACTCAATAATCTCATTAAGCTCCTCCTTGGCCTCATCCGTCCCCGCCACATCGACAAACGTCACCTTTTGCTTTTTCTGGTTGGCGAGCTTGGCCCGGCTTCGGCCAAATGATAAAGCCTGACGGCCGCCCATTTGCATTTGCCGCGCAATCAAAAACCACCAAGCGCCAAAAATAAGCACGATCCAGCCGAAATTAAATAACAATGAAGTAACCCAACTTCGCTCGGCCTCGCCCTCATATTTCACATGAGCAGTTTCTAAATTTTCAACAAGTTTCGAATCCGGCAGAGGCACCGTGCGGAAATTTTTCACCACGCCTTGAGAATCTTTGTATTGACCCCGAATCATGTCATTGCGCACCACCACACGCTCCACGCCGCCATCCGCCAAAATTCGTTTAAATTCGGAATAAGGCAAGACCTCGGTTTTTACCGGAAACCCTTGGAATGCCTGCACGATAAAAAAAACAAAAGCAAAAACCAAGAGCCATAATACCAGTTGACGCGCAGCTTTCATGTCCATACCTTATTGACCTCTAAATTCAGGGACCTATCTTTTCCAGCGGCAAAACGCCGATATAAGGAAGCTCCCGGTAACGCTCATTGTAGTCTAGACCATAGCCGACCACAAAACGATCGGGAACCGTAAATCCAGTATAGCGCACCGGTACCAATACTTTGCGCCGCTGCGGCTTATCCAATAGCACCCCAACCTCGACCGAACGGGCCTTTCTTTCCAGAATATGCTTGCGCGCAAAAGCCAGAGAAAAGCCCGTATCCACAATATCATCAATGAGCAAAACATCCCGGCCGCGCGCATCCGTTTTAAAATCAAAATTAAGCTTAACCATTCCCGTTGAGGTATCGCCGGCATAAGACGAAACGCTCAAAAAATCAATTTCCACGGGTACCGCCAGGTGACGGATCATGTCCCCCAGAAACATAAAACTTCCTTTCAAGACCCCAATAAGCAATAAATTCCGGCCCTTGTAATCCGCGCTGATCTCTTGGGCCAGCGCCTCAACCCTGGAGGCAATCTGCTTGGCGCTGAACAAGACCTCGACTTGGGGTTTTACGGGGCCTTTCTGTCGAGGACGAACGATAGTCGCCATAGATTCTATTTTACCCCTAATTTAAAGGCTAAACCAGAGAGATGTTCTAGTGCACGGGGATGAAGTTCCTGCAATTTCGGCAAAAGTTCATGCCTGATGCGGCTCCTTAAGAACCGGGGGTCGTCATTCATGGGATCGCGATCATAAACAATTTTTTGGGAATTCAGGAATTCCATAAGAATTTTTTTGGACGTTCCCAGCATCGGCCGGATCAGCATAATTCGCGATCGGGCCGCAACAGGCCTCATCGGCCGCGCTCCCAGCAATCCCTGAAGAGAACCGCCGCGCAAAATGTTCAACAAAACGCTCTCGGCCTGCTCCTCAAGGGTATGCGCCGCGGCAATCTTGTTAAATCCATGACGGCGCGCCAAATCATGCGCCTCTCGATAGCGCAGCCTGCGCGCCGCATCTTCAAGGCTTAAACGGCGCTTCTGCAGCAAACCCTTCACGTTTAACCGGCGATAATAAAAAGAAACGTTGAGCCTTTGAGCCAATTCTCGCACTTGATGAAACACCAAGACGGCCCCAGGCCTTAACCCATGATTAAAATGCGCGATGGCCCATTGGAATTGATGCTTCTTGAGCAAAAGCGCCAACCAATGCGCCATGGCCATGGAATCCGGCCCGCCAGAAACCATGGCCAGCACGCGGTCACCGGAAGCAATCAACTTTAAAGCGTCGGCCCGGAACTGTTTCCAAGCCGTGCCCCAAAAGAGACGCGGGCAGGGGGTAGGAAATAACGGAAATTTGGGATTCTTATCTTTTAACCTGGAACTCGCAACTCCTGCCGGAATCGTCCCGCCTCTGGCG
Source organism: Elusimicrobiota bacterium (assembly GCA_016207685.1). Classification (GTDB taxonomy): domain Bacteria; phylum Elusimicrobiota; class Elusimicrobia; order JACQPE01; family JACQPE01; genus JACQPE01. Next base: position 21,706 of record JACQPE010000041.1, read on the forward strand.
GGCCGGCGTCCTTGAAACTCTGCGGAAAGGGGCAACTCGCAACTCTCCCTAGAATCCGCTGATCCTGATAATTTTATCTGCCTGGCGGTCGCATTGAAAATTAACGAACATTTCCTTTTCATGGGGCGTCAACAACAACCCTGTGGGTTCACAGGCGTCATCGCGCAACCGGGCAAAGGCGCAAGCGGCGCCTGATTTATTCATCATCCAAATTTCATTAGGCCCAAACTGGGCCAAATTCGTATCAAACTGATCCTCCGCCACCCACAATCGTCCTTGATGGTCCATCAGCAAATTATCCGGATTGCTCATTTCCTCGCCACGGCCTTCCCAAATCACTTTTGATGAAAAATTTTTCAAGTCAACTCTGTAAATCCGGCCAAAAGGATCACCCTTCATTTCGCTGTGTTCCCCTGTTTCGGAAAAATAAAAATATTTTTGCGCGGCATCAAAAGTCAATCCCTCCGGCCGGTTAAAAAGCGTGGCCCCCAGGGCCGCCATCTCCCGACGCGGTTCAGTGGTATTTTCAACTAAAACCCAGGAATTGCCGGAACGGTTAAAGGCTTCCAGGCGTCCCTTGCTTAAATTACCCGCTATATGAGGAATAAACCGGTAGATCAGCCCGCCACCGGATCTATCTTCTGTCAAATAGACCTTACCATCCGACGCCACAAGGGAGCTTTCATGGGAAAACCGGCCCAGGGCCGGTAATTTTGTTTTACTGCCCGTAATCGGATCAACTTCCCAAATGAAACCTTCCTCAGGATAAAACTGGGCCGGCTCACGCGCCATTTCTTCATTGGTCAAAATCGTCCCCCAGGGCGTTAAGCTGCCGCTGCAATTATTGCGCATATGGCTCGCGATCATTCGAGAATCCTGGATTTTTCCATTAACCAGATAATGCCGCGTAATGCTGCCGGCGCCCCATTCCGGATTCTGATCCAGGGCCAGTTCATGGCTGGTTAATAAAAACGCCCTGTCGCCGACAAGAGGGATATAAACATTTAAATCAGGCCGATGAGGGAACTCCTGGCCGTCCGCCATTGCCCTTCCGGATTCAATCAATACTTCATAAGAATACCCCTTGGGCAAATCAAAAAAACCCTTCTCATCCTGAACAAGACCGTCAAAACAGCCGTCAGAAAAAACCCGCATCGGCCATACCGCCGCCATCAACAACAAAAATAATTTCATAAATTTCTTAATTTGCGGGTATTCGGTCCGAAACAACGCTCGTCAATCCGCCGGGCAACAAGGCGATTCGGCTCATCATCGGACGATCCTTGATCCACGAAGGCTCTTGGGGCCACACCTCGATTCTGGAGCCATTGCCCTCCCAATGAACGAAAATACGCCCCAGACCGTGAGGCGGCTCTCCATTGACGCGCATCATGAAACGACTCTCGGCGGCTCCTTGAAAAGGCCGCCGCAAATCAGGCAGCGCGGGATTCAGGGACATCTCAAAAACCGGAACGGAACGCCCTGCTTGAGTGACGGAAACAGCGGCCAATTCCAGGGAATCGCCTGTTTCTAAAAACTCATACGTCAATGTGGTGATTTTCCCTTCGTGAACGGCGATCGCGCGGCTGTTGCGCCTTTCGATCCTCCATGTTTCAAGCATAGCGCCCCGGTCCACCAAAAATCCTCCGGTCTGCGGTTTTTGCACAATGGCCGCTCTTGAGAGGCCTCCCTGCGTTTGTTCCAGCACGAATGCCATCGAATAAATCCCGAACAATCGTTTGGTGCCGTAACGGCGTCCGCCAATATTCAAGGACAATGCCGGCGCATGGGTCATTCGCGAAATATCCAAAAGCGCGAGCAGGCTTTGCCGCGAATGGCCCATGGTATTGCCGTTCCTTTTCTTGGGCGCGTCTTTTTCCGAGGGACGCCGCCCACGGAATCGAAGCTCAACCGGCTGCCGGGCGCTGTTGGTATAGCGAATCTGATAATCCAGATGGTCCCCTTGGGAACGGTCATCGATGAAAAAATTTTGCCGGTATCTCGGCACATCCACTTCAGGCAATAGCTCATGAATCCGCGCGTCATCCGCAATGACACGCTGGCGGCCCTGGGCATCCGCTTCCTTGGCAAACCATAGGGGTCCTGCCGGCGTGTCCACGCGCGCAAACTCATGCATGGTCCACTGCGGGTGCTTGGCCACGACCACCAAATCAAGCCCATAGGCCAACCCAAAAACCTGAAACGGCAAAACCGGATAATCAATTTGAGCCAGCCCGCGATAATCAACCCCAGAGGGCGCCGGCCGGCCAAAAAGCCGGTAGCCTTCCTCTAAAGACATAACGGCCCCGGTGGGTAATAAAGATTTAAACGAACAGCCCCCAAACACCAAAAAACTCAATAATCCAAAAATACGATATTGACGCATTGCCTGACCAAATTTTTATAAAACGAAATTTCGAGATCAGGAGATTAAATGATTCCGTTCTTAGGATCCTTCTACAATCTCCAACCTCTCCACCTCTACATCCCTTTCCCCTGCGGGGACAGGAGTCGAACCTGTACTAGACGCTCCAAAGGCGCCTGTGACTACCATTACACCACCCCGCAACAAAATCAAAGCTAAGTCTACGCCAATTTTATCCAATTTAGGAATATCCACCTCTGATGCCATACGCCATGTCCTCTACTGATTCTATCGTCGTTTTTTCAGGTGTAGTTGATCCCTATTTGACAATATTTAGGTTTCAACATCGGCTTCGGAATTGCGCTATTAAACTGAAACCTTGCGCCGAAAACAATCCATGGCGTGGTCATTGACCATGCCTACCGCTTGCATGTGGGCGTAAACTACGGTGGGCCCCAAAAACTTAAATCCCCTTGCCTTTAAGTCCATGGCCCAGGTCTCGGCTTCAGGGATTGTTGTTGGATAATCTTTAAGGGCACGCAACTTGTGGACAATGGGTTTTTTAACCCAAGACCACATATATTTAGAAAACGTGCCAAATTCTTGGCGCACCTTGATGAAGCGGCCTGCGTTATAAATCGCGGCTTTAATCTTCAAACGATTACGGATAATGCCCGCATCCTGGATCAACCGCGCCTCGTCGCGCGCGTCAAAACGCGTGACTTTATCGAAGTCAAAATTGGCGAACGCCTTGCGGAAATTTTGTCTCTTGTAAAGCACCGTCCTCCAGGAAAGTCCGGCCTGAAACGCCTCCAAGACCAAAAATTCAAAAATTTTCCGGTCCTCATGAACCGGCACGCCCCATTCCTGGTCGTGATAATTTACCATCAACGCATCATTCATGGGCCAAGGACAACGTTTGATTTGTTGTGAGATAGACATTTTCAATTTACCGATTCTCCCGATCCCTATGCACAGCGAGCCTCCTCATCCCTATAATAAGTAGTCCTGATAAGCAGTAACCATATAATTAAGATGGTTGTCCCCCAAATTTGGCGATGGCCAAACCAGCCAAAAACCAACCGCCTACCAGATCCACCAAATAAGCCGCGGTATAAGCGCAGGTAAATCCCCACCAGTTCCAATAAGGCAGATGGCCCAAAACCCATACCGTAGCGCCGATGGTGGCCACGAAACTGACTTTTTTCCAATAGGAAAGTCCCTTGGTTTGGAACAGAAGCCAAGTGACTAAAAAAGCCCCAAGGCATTGGATGGCAAAACCACCGAGCATCTTGGCGCCCATGGGGCCGATGCCGTCCGATTTGAACGTAGCCAAAACAAAAGGCAATCTTTTCTGATCTTCGGTCATCTCGCCGTGTTTTTCCGAATAAGGCATTAAATAAACGCCGCTTTCGGGCGAGCTGGCCCGAAACGCAAGCGCAACGGCCTCCGGGTCCACAAATTCCCTGAAACCCCAGTTATGGAAAGGCAACGCCATCCAACAAACAGCGCCCCAAATAAAGAGAATGGCGCCTCCTGCAAGCGTCCCTAAAGCTAATTTTTTGGTCATTTTTCCTCCCTTGTTTCCTCCAAATGATTAACGAGCAGCTATTAACCGCTCCCCTTCTTACGCCGCCAGATCGCATCAAGGCTCCACTCTCCCGCCCCATGAGCCGCAAAGAGCAGAAAAATGAAACAGAGGAACACGGCGGATTCGCCGTGGTTCTGAATGGGCCAGAAGCCCTGAGGCTGATGGAACTGGAAGTAGGCCACCGCCATCTCTCCCGAAAGGATGAAGGCGACAGGCCGCGCGAAGAGCCCCAGCAGGATGGCTGTGCCGCCGTAAAACTCGAGCGCGCCCCCGATCCAAATCTGCGACAAGAACTTTGGGTGGCCGCCGAACTCAACAGGGACGCCGCCAAACCAGTCAAACATCTTCATGCCTCCAGCCTGCAAGAACAACAGGCCAGCGACAACGCGAAGCAGAAAAAACGTGATTTGTTTTACCCGATCCATATTCATAACAGTGCCTCCCTCTTCATTTATAGAAGCCCTCTCTCAGATTTATGCCGTGCTCGCACCAAACCTTGAGCGCAGCCAGCATCTACGACCATCCCATAGAGTTGCCGAGGGCTGTTTTGCGGCCATTGGGCGTGTTGGGCCAGCCGCCCTCGCGGATGCGCGCCTCGGTTGCGCGGGGTCCGATTTTCTTAAAGCGGAATTCCACCACCCCGCCAGCCTTTTCAGGATTCATCGGGCCAGGAGCCTCGGATGAGTCCCGACATGCCACACCGCATGATCCACATTTGCTAGGGTGACTCGTTCAGGCTCACGGCCGCACGGATCAACGCCCTGAACGCGTCCTCGTCGATCGCTTCGCCCTCATGAAAGTCGATGGCACGCCTGGCGTTACCATCGAGGCCCGAGTTGAAAAGGCCTGAAGAGTCCTTCAGTGATGCGCCCTTAAAGAAGGTCAGCTTCACGATGGTCTTGTACGTCTCGCCGGTACAAATCAGTCCGTTGTGTGACCACACCGGGACCCCTCTCCACTTCCATTCCTCGACCACTTCGGGGTCGGCTTGCTTGATCAGGGCGCGGAGCCGGGATAGCATTTCGCCACGCCAGTCTTCCAGCTCCTCGATTCTCGCATCGATGAGCTGAGCGGGGGATCCATCTTTCTTCGAGCCGATCTTCTTCTTCATATCTTTTTTCTCCCGCACATCCTTTTAGTCATTCTCTTTTTTTATTGATCGGGAATTTCGGGCTCGACAAGTGCGGCCAGAAACGCCAGCGATTCCTGCCAACCCAGATAGCAGGCTTCCGGCGGAATCGCTGCGGGAATGTTTTCTTGCAAGATATTGACTTCCGTTCCCACTGAGACTTTCTTGAGTGTATAAGTAGTTTGCATTTCACCAGGAAGACCAGGGTCATCGAACACATCGGTCGCGACAATACGCTCGCCGGGCTTGAGTTCGAGGTACTTACCGCCGAAGGAGTGGGTTTTGCCGGTGGAGAAGTTCGTGAAAGACATCTTGCAGGTACCGCCCACTTTGGCATCGAGTTGGTGGACCGTGCAGGTGAAGCCGTA
>JACQPE010000046.1 GCA_016207685.1 Elusimicrobiota bacterium
CCTGGATTTGCGGGATTTTATACTGCCGAGAAGACGTTCCGAACGCCGCTACCCAAGGCACGTCAAAATCAAAATGAGCAGTTATGCGCGCAACGACGAGCACCCCGCTTAAGTGAACGGCATTGAGCCTAAGGGAGGCTATTTTAAGGCTGCCCTCGATGGCGTAGCCAAAAATTTGCCCCGCGTCCTATCCATAATTCTTAGGCTCATGAGCCCCTAAAAGCTTGAAGCCGAGGCGTTCTCATCTCGGCCCCATTGCGATACGCTCCCTTCTTCGCTTTACAACTTAACGAGAGGCAACTTGGCCTCGGACCAATCCTTCAAACCGCCCTCGTAGGCGGAGACATTGGTGTAACCGAACGATGCTAGTTTCTCAGCGGCCTGCTTGGACGAGGGGCACTGGGTCCCACCACAGTAGGTAATGATGGCGTCGGTCTTGGAGGGGACCGTCTCATTGGCGAGCTTCTCGGTGAGGGTGTCCACGGGAATCCACTGGGACCCGGGGATGTTGGCCTCGGGCTTATAGTATTCCTTCGTTAGGGCGTTCCAGAGGTGGAACTTCTCTTTATTGTCGATCTTGGCCTTGAGGCTGGCCCGGTCGATGGTCTTGTATGTCTGCGCGTTTGTCGTCATGCTATTCTCCTTTAACTGCTGCCCGCCAGCCAATAGCTATTGCAACACTTGATGCGAGCTGACGTCTTCGTGAATGCTTATTGAATCATATTTTTTGAAGATCATGCCGGTTAGCCAGGCTAACACCCCAAACAGTCCTTGGCTAACGTTTTGGCTAACGCTTACGCTATAAATCCGATAACTTCCGATACATTCCGATAGGGCAAAAAATTTACTTCGGGCCCATCAAGTTGGGGACTTGGGGGTTCTGTTTTTGGAAAAGTTCCTTGACTTGGGGGTTGGAAAATGGGGGTTTCCCCTCGAAGGTTCGTAGTTCTCCCTCGACAACTTCTGGGTTTTGGAAAATGGCGTGGTCGTGGGTGAGTTGGGAGTCTAAACTTGTTTTGTGCCCAGCGAGCGAATCCGTTGGAACCATCCTGATTGTGTCCCACATATAATCAATCCTCGACGGAAATTTCATTTCTTGCTAACGCTTTTGCTGACAGCCATCCAGATTTTAGGCCCCAATTTTCATTGATTATTTTTTGCATATCGAAAGAACAGTCAACACCTCCCATGCAGCCCACCTCTTAAGATTCCTTCTTTTTCTGCTTCGCCGTATCTTCATATGTTCAGGCGCGCCTCTTGACATGGGGACCTCTAATGAGGTGAGCCCAGTCTCAGCGCTCGAATCTGCTGGCGTTTACAGTAAACGCCCAGGGCCCAGCGCCGCAGGCGGCCGCAGACTGACCCTCGAGAGTCAGCGCCGATGCGCTTGTCATCCGCAGGAGAATGATCGTGTTCGCTACCAAGCCGCCCCCTTGGTTCGGTGGGTTCAAAAGGAAGTCGTAGCAGTAAACATTTCCGTCGTTGGTGACCTGATTGAAGTCCCGATTGACTAGACCGCTGCCCGCTGGCGCGAACCAATAGACCTTGTTGGATGAAAGGCCCGTCACGGTTGTCAACGAGAAGGCTCCCGTCGAAGGGATGACGTTGTCATGGACGAGTGCGACGCCGCCTACCGACGAGGGCGCTCCTCCCAAAGCGAACCAGTTTCCCTGCGCCGTGTTGGCCACATCCTGCCCAATGACGCCGCAAAGCGGCAGCGCGGTGCGATAGGGCGGCGCACCCGAGCCGGCGCCAAAGAGGCTGTTTTGATCGATGACGGATGAGGGAAAGTAAGCGAGCGGGCAGGTGGCATGAAGCACGTCAAAGCCGCTGGGTTGAGCAGTGTAATCAGATGGATTGGCGATGCCAAGCGGCGATATCCTCGCGTCGTACGCGCCAAAGTCCAGATTCTGGGCTTGCCCGGCGGTGCCAATGATATCGCCGGCGGAGAGCGCAGCCGTGACGCGGATGCTGCAGGTCGCCGGCGCAGAGAAACAGTCGGAGGGCGGAAGCGAGCCGATCTGGTTGAGAACGGCATTCGAGAACGATTGGACGTGGTCGAAAAAACCCTCGAACTCACGGCAATTGGAAAACGTCACTTTGAAATCCGAAGGAACTGACTCGGAATTATACTGACGTTTTATGCTCGTGAGATAGATATCGCCGGGAGAATAGACGTCTGTGCTGACCGACACGCCCATCGTGTCGGTCGAGATGAAGTTAAAGACGTGCGCTGTTGGGAAAGTATGTCCAGGTGGACCCACGCTGCCCAGCGGCACGATCCACCGTAGCGCGTTGCGCGCGAGCGGATAGATGGAGAAGCTCGGCCCGGAACCGCATGGCGGAAAGTGAGTCGTCGTGGAGATCGAGGTCGTCCAGCCGGAAATCAAAGTTCCGCTGGAGGCGCGCGCGCGCGTCATGATTGATATCAACAAGAAGGCCGGTGAACGTCGCGGTAGTGGCGGTTGTGGATAAGGCGGTGGTCCAGCCGGCCGACGTGGCGATCTGAACTGTATAAACCGTTCCCAAAGGATGACCCGCACCGGCCCAGGCAACGGTGAAGCTCGTAATCCCGACTTGACTGAACGAGAGTCCGCCCGGTTCCGGGAGCGATCCACCGGCTCCGCCCGCGGAACTGCTGCTGTCTTTTTCCACCGCCTTTTCGATTAATTCCACGCTTTTTTTGGCCGCAGCCTTGCCTAAACCGAAGTGAAACCCCGCGTAGCTAATGCTCCCAATAATTATAAGGATGCTGGCACAAAAAATAATCTTTCGCATGGTCAAAACAGATAAAACATGAAAAAGGTATTCGCGATGAACTCGAGCGATGTGTCCGAGACATCAGTTTTCTTTTCTTTAAGAGAGAGAAGATAGGGCCCTATATCAAGACCCAGGGAAAACCGCCTGCCGAATCGGTACTCTAGGCCCCCAAAACCTCCCAAGGCAGGACCCGATACCTTATAAGAGGTATTTTTTTGATCTGAATTAACCAGGGCGGCCTCCGCTCCCAAAAAGAACCTGTAACGGGAATCTGCCCTAAAAAAACGATACCCTCTTAACCCGAAGACTTGAGAGGTGATCTTGCCCTCTGCAGCATCATCACTGCCTGTCAAGTAGCGCAACTCTCCAGACCAGTGGGAATTTAAGTTGTAGCGAATCTGGCCGCCAAGATAATTAAGGCCGAGGGCAAAACGGGATGGGCTTGGTTCTGCGGCAAGATCAAAAGCTCTCAAAAAAATGCAACCGATTAAGACCAGCAATATTTTCATGGTTTACGGTCAATGCCATGCACATTTAAGCTTAGCCTGTCCCTATAGAAATTCAACGGTAAAATTGGATTTCGCCGAACTCTGCTGCCATTCAGGAATCTAGCCGCTTGCAACATTTTGTTAACCTGTTAGCCAGGCTAACACCCCAAACAGTCCTTGGCTAACGCTTTGGCTAACGCCTACGCTATAAATCCGATAACTTCCGATACGTTCCGATAGGGCAAAAAGTTTACTTCGGACCCATCAAGTTGGGGACTTGGGGGTTCTGTTTCTGGAAAAGTTCTTGAACTTGTGGGTTGCTAAAGGGCGGTTTTCCCTCGAAGGTTCGCAGTTCTCCCTCGACAACTTCTGGGTTTTTGAAAATCGCGTGATCGTGGGTGAGTTGGCTGTCTAAACTGGTTTTGTGTTCCTTGATCGAATCGGTCGCAACCATCCTGATTGTGTCCCACGGACAGTCAACTCCTCTCGAAGCCACCCCCTTCATGCTACGGTTTCTGCTACGGTCTGTCACACGAATTTTCTGTTAACGAACGAATCCACGGCTCGCTCGATATTCATGCTACTGAGATCAATAAGCACGTAGCTTACGGAATCCGCGCCTACCTGCCCCGGCTGCACGCACACGGTTTTGCCTACCATGGCGCGCCACACGCCGCTACACGCGGGAGATTCATGAATATGGCCGTGCAAAGTAAGCAATGACTGCGTTCCTTGAATAAATTCATAAATCGCCTTTGAGCCGACCTTCTCCCCAGACTGACAAACATCCAACCCCAAACCAGCCGGTGGCATGTGGATTACATAGATCGCTTTGCGAGGGTTTTTAGGCTTAGGAAGCAAGCGCAGTTCCTCCTCGATCGTGGGCAACATCGCTGCGTAAGCAAACCAATTGTCCAACTCTTCAAAGCCGTCTTTTGTCGAGAGCAATCCGGAACCAAACTGCCGCTGGAATTGATACTCATTTTGATCCTTTCGACATCGGTCCTTGAGCCGGAAAGGATAATCCGCCACCCAATTCATTCCGATAAATTCAAAAGTCCCCAATTCAAATCTTTTCTGGGCTAAGTTGACCGCGTGGGGATATTGGGAGCATGCCTTCTCAAAAGAAGCGTCAAAAATTCTTAAATCATCGTTGCCCAAATATCCCAGATGATAAATCCCAGCTTTCTCGTATTGAGCAAAATACCCATCCAAAAAGTCCTCAAAAAATTCTTTTTGAGCGCGGTGCAGGTTAGCACCCCCTTTCGGCAGCATATCCCCCCCGTTTACCACTGCGTCAACCCCATGCTCCCTAGCCACTTCTAAAACCTGCCAATACTTCCCATGATCCCCATGGATATCGGTAACATAAAGAATCTTCATGGCAACCTAAATCTCCAACTTGGTTTTAAGCTTGGCGATGGACTCCTTGTGCTTGGTTCGGTCTATTTTATTGATGTTGCGCAGTTTCCACTGGATTGCCGGTAATTTCTCCAGACCCTCAATTCCGAGCAAGTCCCATTTTGGCTTGCCCTCTTTTATGGCGATGATGAATTCTTTTTCCTCCCGCGTCATGTCCTTTTTTAACTGGGCAATCAGTCGTTCCCGCGTCTTCATAAGCTCATCGTAGGTGACCGCAACCACCTCCATCCCGACAAAATTGGTTTCAAAGATGTCCCTAAAATCTTTGCGAGGCGGATCAATCACCTCGTGTATGGGCCGGTCATGGCTCACCAAATAAACGATAAAGGCCTTCCTAATCTCAGGCGTGATCCCTTCATTCTCCAATAGAATTTTGATGTCAAAAAAATCTCTCGGATGCTGGCGGTCCAGCGCCGCACAAATTTTTCCTCCGAAAAGGTCCGCGTTGGCCAAAGTTTTAATCCCAACAGACATTCCAAACTCTTCTCTGGCTTTTGGGCACAAATCGCGCTCTAAGGGAACCTGCACCGCGCCCCGAATCACAAAATTGGGCTCGATTTTAATAAGCCCCTCCGTTCCCCGAACCAACAACTTGGCAACTCTTCCATCCACTCGGCCTTCCTGCGCAACAACCCCAGGCAATGCCTTGGCGATTTTCGTCTTAATCCGAACCAAAGCCTCACTGATGCCAACCAACGATTCTTCACGGGGCTGCAAGGGCAGATAGGTCAAATCAATGTCCACCGAGAGCCTCGGCATATCCCAAACAAAAAAATTAATCGCGGTTCCGCCCTTCAGAGCAAAACAATCTTCCGCAGCCACAAAAGGCACAAGTCTCATCATGAATTGGGCTTGGTTAAAATAAGGATTGCCTTTTAGGTTCACACGCCCTTCTCCACGCGGCTGACTTCTGGCACCGTGATCTGATATTTAACATTCAAGTGCCCACCAGCGATCACGGATCGCTTGCCGCTGCCTAAGTTCACCTTGTCCAAATCAAGCTTCTGCACCCAAGGATGTTCGCATTCTTCGGCCAAATATAAAAATAGCCTCTTAGCTTTTATAGAACGACACGCCTCCAGCAGTTCTTGAACCAACTCCGGCCGCAAAGTGGCCAGCCCATCCAAAAGCAATTTGGCCCCCTCAAAAGTTTCTTTTTGTGGCACCAAGGAGGCCACCTCCAAAGCCGCCCGCTCCGGAGCGGAGAGCCGCACGGAATACTCGCCTATCGTTTTCTCTGTCAAACCCGCATCCGGCTTGCCTAAAAATAAACTAGACGCGTGGAATTGTACCTTGGATTCCCAGTTATAACGCAAAAACCAGATGGGCAGTCGCTGGATTGGAGGTCCAAACAAATGGACATTGGCCCCCTTGCCCAAGGGAAGAAAATGGGCATAACCCTGAAGCTCAAGGGCGGTTTTAGCTCCGACATGAACCGGCAAATGCAGGTATTTCTGCAGCGCATAAACTCCGCCTAGCCAATCTATTTTTTCACCCGAACGAGCGTAAGCGCCGCGCCCTATCCTTTGCACCCAGCCCGAACGCCGATACCCCTCAACCAACTGGCGCGGTATATTCAGGCTATACAACCACTCCTGCGCCGCAACCGTCCCTTTCGGCCACTGGCTTAGGAGTGAATTAAGCTTGCTTGGTTTCGCCTTTTTTTTCATATCTGGTTTATTATTAATACTACTTGACCTACTTAGTTTTACCTTTGTTACATAATTCAAACTAAAAGTTTATTATACATAGTATAAGAC
>JACQPE010000011.1 GCA_016207685.1 Elusimicrobiota bacterium
AGCCGATTGAGCTAGCGGCCCGTCAAAAAGATGCAGACGCAGGCGCCTGTAAAACAAAATAGATTTTAGCAAGCCCTGAAGCTAAAAAAGGCAAAAGAGTCCGATCTTGAATCAAATTGAGCGATCAGACATGGGCCGCAATCAGGGCGTCCAACTCGGACTTTAGGCGCGGCAATACGGCATCATAGGAAAAAACGCCTAATTCTTGACTTTTTCGTTTTAGATGCACGGTTGTTGGGCCGCACCAAAGACCCAAATCAGCGTCATCCGTTTCTCCGGGGCCATTGACCCGGCAGCCCATGACCGCGATCGTAATTTTATGCTCCTGGGCGTAAGCTGTCAGTTCTTTGACATTTTGCGCGAGCTCAACAAAACGCGCGTTTTCCACGCGCGAACAACTGGGGCAGGAAATAATGTTTAAGCCCCGGCCAAAATCAGGCACGGAAATAAACCGGCCTTCTTCGACATCATGGATAATCCGCATGCCCGCCTCAACCTCCTCATGCTTGCGCTCATTGGGCAATGTCAAAGACACGCGCAAAGTGTCCCCGATACCTAGCGCCAACAATTTCTCGAACGCGATTCTGGTTTTAATAATCCCATCCGGCGGGAGTCCCGCCTCGGTAACACCCAAATGGATAGGAATATCAGGCCGGGCTTTCGCAAAACGCGCGTTGGCCTCGACCACCTTGGCCGGATCGGAGTCCTTTAAGGAAACGACAAACCGCTCAAACCCAACGCTCTCCAAAATCCCCGCATGATAAAGAGCTGATTCAATCAGGGCCTCCATGGAATTGCCCGGATAACGGCTCAAAAATTCCGGCGCCACAGAGCCGCAATTAACACCTACGCGCAAAGCGCAATCATGATCTTGGGCCACCTGGGCCAGCCGGCGGACCTTCTGCTCGATGGTTTTCTCCGGCTCCACATGATGGAGATGCCCCGGATTGTATCGAATCTTATCCACAAATGGCGCGATTTTGGCGGCTAAGGGATAATTTTCCTGCAAATCCACAACAAGATTGGCTTCGGTTTGCCGACGGATTGATCTTAAAGCTTCAGCATCGCGGTCATTGTCCACGGCCACGCGCACCAAGCCCGCCCCGGAGCGCCGCAATTGTTCCGCCTGGGCCACGGTTGCGTCAATGTCTTTCGTGGGCGTGGCGCACATGGACTGCACCGCAATCGGCGCTCCATCGCCTATTGTCACGGAACCAGCCAGAACGGCCCTGGTTGGATTTCGCTTCATGGCGCGCCTCGCTTCGCGCGGCGCAGGGGCAAAGGGTTAGGAGTTAGGGTTGCGGGTGGAACAAAAAATCTTTGACAAAAAACAATAATTTCATGGTTCATACTATAGACACAGTGATTTTAGCACGCCCCGGGGTGCGGCGAAAAAATTACTTTTGACGGAAAACGCCGGTTTTGGGGTCTAGGGATTCGGCGGCTTTCATCTTGCGAACAATGCGCCAGCCGCTCTGAAAATTAACGGCAATCAGGCGCATTTTGGCGCCCACGCCTTCACCGCAGCTCGTTTCAATCAACACCTTGCGAAATCGGGCATTGCCTAAAATAGCAAAATCCCGGCATGAGTCAGCATCAATCTCTTGGTGATCTTCGATATATTCCTTGGCCTTTTTTTCAAGCTCGGAAGCCAAATTTTCAGACTCGACCCGAGGCAGTTCTTGAGGCTGAATCGTAGACGTTTCTTTTTGGATATCGGGCTTTGGGGCCATTTCTCGAGGCGCCGCCGGCCGAGGTATCTCCAGCGGCGTTTCAGCATCAGAGGGCGCGCTGGGCGCCGCCGGAACCGGCGGCGCTTGAGCAGATATTTCAATAGGAGACATTTCCCTAATTTTAATCACTTGCGGACCGAAAAACATAGCCGCGCCCATGATAAAACAAAACGTTCCCCAGGCCAAAACGGGAAAAAGCAATCCGGCTAACAGCGCCCACATCGGACGGCGCGAAACAACGATCACTTGAGTCTTGCATAAAATATCATGCAAGGGCTGCCGGCGTTTCGTAAAAATCAATAAATAACCAATGCCGAACGTCAAAAAATTCAGCCAATCGGCCAACGCCCGAACAAAAGCCTTTTTATAGGCAACCTGGGCTCCCGAAACTTCGACAAGCTTAAGTCCCATAAGCTTTTTGCCCAAAGTTTTTCCCTTCCACCCATGGGCCGCGCCAAAATAGAGAAAAGCCAAAGCCGCTGAAATGGCGCCACCCATGGTCAATGCCCCAAGGGCGGCTCCCGCGGAAAGACCGGCCAATGAAATAACGCATCCATCAATCCACCGGCTTACCAATCGAAGCGAAAATCGAGCCAACACAGGGCCCGGCTGTTGAGGCGACAATGGAGGCGAGAGGGGGCCTTCCGGCGGCTCCGGGTTTGTCCACGAAGGTTCACCGGCGCTCGGCCCAAGAACCATTGTTTTTTCTTCAGTCGCAAAAGGAGCCGCGGCTGTTGGTTCAGGCGTCCAAACAGCGGTCTTGTCTAAATCATCCGGCAAAGGGGCCATTCCCCCTCCCTCAGCAGGAAAGGGACTTTGTTCTTCTGGCATTCATCCTCCCGGTTGAGCTTACGATACAAACACGAAAACCTCAAGAGGGCGCTTGCATCTCGCCGAAGGCCTGCAACAACGTCTCAAACAGGGCGCCGTCGGCGGCGAATGCCGCCGACAACAATGACGGCGGCTTGACTTATCATAAATCCAGTGAGCCACCAGAAGGCTTTATCCATAAATCCATAAGAATGAAGCCCGATGCCGAGCATATTAACACCGAACCAGGACCAGCTCGTCACGATATTGCCTCCGACCGCCATGAGCATCAGGCCTCGTTCGCGGATAAAGCCGCCCCAGCGCGCATGCAGCGTGAGCGCATTCCAAAGCACGATCAGCAACGCGCCGTTTTCTTTGGGATCCCAGCCCCAAAACCGGCCCCACGATTGATCCGCCCAAATCCCGCCCAAAACCGTTCCCACAAAACTAAAAAAGAGACTTAAACCCACCACCCCATACGTCATGCGCGTCAATGTTTGACGCGCCTGTTCATTAAAAGAAAAACTGAAAATTTCCCGAAAAATATAAACATGCGCCAAGGCTCCCGCCAAATACATCAGCCCATAACCGATCGTAATGGCAACGACATGAGTTGAAAGCCAAAAATTGGAATCCAACACCGCGCGCATCATCTCCATCGTGTCCCCCTGGCTTGCCGCCAAATGATGCGCAATAAGAAGCGTGACAAAACCAATCACGGCGGCCACTCCGGACCCCAAACCGTTTCTGTAAAATTTTTCCAGAATCCCCCCGGCGACGACCGCAATCCACCCGATAAAAACAGCCGATGAGTAAAGGTTTGTGACCGGCGGCCGGCCCTGAAGAAAAATACGGGCCAACAGTCCCGCCGTATGCACGGCGCAAGCGACCACCAGCAGCCGCCAGGCGGCTTGCCGCAAGACTTGCGGCTGGATCAGCCATGATCCCATAATCAACAAAAAAACTCCGAGATACAAAATCATGCCGTTATAGAAAGGCCGGACGCGGTTAAACCACGCTTCATGGGACGATCTTCTTAACGAGCCGGCATGGCGCGTCTCCATCCAAGCGCGCCAGCGTCCCAAGGCCCGGTTGAATTCTCCAAACCGGTCATAGCGCCACGCCCAAAGCATTTGGGCGTAGTCGGCTATTCCCGGATGAAGGCCTTCTGCTCCCAAGAGAGCCACCAGTCCTTCGCCGGTGTTGCTCCACGCTTCGGGATGATCGCCGGAGGAAGGCGGCAGATTCTTGAAATACCCCGCCTCCGCCAAAAATCTATATCGAGAAAAAAAATGTTGCAGGATATCGAGCGCCCGGCGGTCGAACTTGACGGATTTCATGTGCGCCTGAACCGCCATGAGCCCCGGCCCCAAGGCCGCCTCATAAGACCGCAACTCCGAAGGAAAATCATCCGCGCCTTCGATTTGCAGCGTATTTTTGAGCCGCTGATACAGCGTGATCCTCTCCGATAAATTGACCACGGCGGATTGAAATCTCGTGCGCCGCGGAGCTTCGATTGCTAAAGCCCGATTGTTTTGTTCTTCAATTTCATAAAAAAAAGGCGCCAGATCGGTGAATGAATAATCTTTACCGCTCTCTTGGGTTTTCCCCATCATTCCCAAAAGGTCAGGGTCGTGAATTAAAAAAATTTTATCCCGATCGGAGAGTTCGGGCCTGGCAAAGGCATCCAGCAGCCAATGAACGGCCAAAATTTCTTTGTTGCCGCGGCGAATCTTCTGTTTGCCATGAATCATCAAAAGCGCGGCGCGCGCCACGGTGTCCAACGGCTTAACCCTGCCGCCCTGAAGCACCGGCAGGTCGGCAAATGGCGTCAAATCAACGCCGCTCGCCGGGCGATGGGGCAAAAATCCTGCAGCCACCAGCACCATTCCCAAAACGGCAGGCAGCCAGGGAATCATTTTTTTCATGCCGACCTTGCCGTCCAATGATGCCTCCAAAACAAATAAAAATGAGCCGCGAGTCCCAGCGTTACCAACACGCACGCGATGTAAGGAATCAGCCAGCCGGGATTCTCAACAACTTGCAGCACGGAAAGCGTGTCTTCCTTCCCAAAACTCGCCTGAAAAAATGCCCGGCCCGCGTATCGAAGCGGATGATTCATGTAAATCAAAACATCGCGATTTTCGCCCTGCTTGCGATCACGCAGCCGCACCAAACTGGAAAAATTCTTAGGAATATCCGTTCCCGGATAAACATCGTGACGAAAATCTTTCAAGGTTAATGAAAAAGGCAGATAATACCGCCTCTGGCGCAGGGCCAGTTGATATGATTTGGTGCCGATGCTCACGCTTTGGGGAGCGCCCAAAGCGGTCGAGAGCCACCAAACGCCCACGGTTATGCCATCTTTTTGAATTTCAACCAAGGCGCTGGGCTCATTAATCCTGTCATCAGTGGTTATGGCAGGCGCCTCTTGAATGTCCATGCCGACGCCAACGCCCATCGTGGCCTCCGCCGTTTGTGGTTGATGTTTTATGGCGACCGAAGAATTGAGGTAATACTTCTTGACCACAATCGTTACGGGGAGCGTATGGTCGTTGATGACGCCGCGTTTTTGGAGACGGGCATCTGGGATACTGATAACATCATCGTATTCGGGATGGGACCGATCCACTAAAACCATCTCAAATTGAGTCAAGGATTCAGAATAATTTGTTGTTTGACCTTCCTCAATAGGCATTTGAGTTTCGATCTGGAACATGCCGGAGACAAACTCGCCGCCAAACAAGAGCATGAGCCCCAAATGAACCAGCCACAACCCCACCTTGCGCCAGGATAGTTCCAGGCGCGCCCACTGAGCGCAAACAAGGTTCACGAGAAGCACAAGTCCCACCAGGGCCCCGCCGGGCATAATGGGAATTTTTATTGTTGATCCAAAAACCGGCCAATAAACAAAAAAACTTCGAATATAAAGCTTGACCGCCTCAAAAATTCCCAGATGCACCTGGGCCAGCGTGCAGAGAAAAACCAAAACGATCATTGTCGCTAAACAAGCGATCGTGAGCTCAAGGGATGTCAATACTCTCAATATTGCCCAGCGCCGCCATTTAGGATTCATCATGAAGGCTTTTAAGAAAATCTAAAAATGACGGCTTCGCCCGACCCACCATATCAACGCTGCCGGTCAGCTTAAAAAACCAAGTTTGGCCCGAAAATTCTAAAATGCCCGCCACAATCCCTGACGTGACGCCAACAAAATCAACAACCGCCAAATCTCCAGCAGCGCTGGATATGTTTTGCGACACCCTTGTTAACGCCGGCTCATCAATGGGCTCAAGTCCGATCTGGCCCCGCCAACGATTAACATTGGCCAAAGGGCCGCCCGCAGGACCCGGCAAAACAACCACCGAAACCTCGGCCCAAGCGCCCTGGCCGGCCGGCACGCGAAAACTGGCCAAGCGCATGCTTGCGGCGTCAACTGGAGCCTCTTGCCATCCATGAGGAACAACCCAGTGGACGCCTCCCGGGGCATGCCCCGGCGCCAAATGTTCTGGGGCAGGGCTCTTTTGGGATTCTCCGGTATTCTCCTGCGCCGAAATCGGCAAATCGTCCTTGGCAATCCGATAAATCGTAATCTCCGAATCCTTGCATCCCGCCAAAAAGACCAAAACCCCAATCATTAACCATGCGTCGTTCTTAAATGGCATCATTTAATTCCTAATAATTAACGGTCTTGCAACGATCATTCCAACAAGGAATATTTTCATTTTAACTATTAAACAACTCAATCCCTAAGGCACATCGCCGCTAAGTTAACTTTAGGTTTTCCCCATCGGCAGGGGTGAGCGAAAGTTATCTTAGCCTGGATTTTCGCAGAGGACTATTCCGTTAGGTTTTAATCTCCGCCTAGACCGTTCCGCAGAGGAAAAAA
>JACQPE010000045.1 GCA_016207685.1 Elusimicrobiota bacterium
AGCCCTTCCGAGCTCTCGCGAGGAGGATTCCGCAACTGCGGAATCCGGGATAAATGCGAAGGCGCGGTTAGCCTTCATTGTGGTAGGGGTGGCTGCGGAGGATGCTTAGGGCGCGGAAGAGTTGTTCGAGGAGCACGACGCGGGAGAGTTCGTGAGAGATGGTCTGGGGGCCCAGGGATAGAGAACCTTTGGCGAGCGCCTTTAGATCAGGGCAAATTCCGAAACTGCTCCCAATCAAAAAATTGACGTTTTGGCCGTTTCTTTCTGCATCGGCCAGCAAATCAGCCCATTCCCGGCTCCGGCAGGATTTTCCATTTTCATCAAGAAGGTAGGTTTGAGGGAGGTTTGCCCCCAGTCGTTCGGTGATGATTTTAAATTCATCGCGTTGAATCTTGAGTCGCAGCGCCGGGGTTTTAGCGGGAATCTTAAGGGCCGGCAGTTCATGTTCTTCAATTTGACACCAGCTCCGGCTAAGGCGAAGGTAGTAATCAGCGCTTTGGCGAACGCCGGGAGATTTTAGTTTTCCAAAAGCGAAAATTTTTATTTTCACCGCGATTCAGATAGCGGCAACATGCTCTGTGTTGTCATTCCGGCGGAAGCCGCAATCCGGGCCCAGGCACCGGTTTTCATCAGGGTGACGAACACATAGGGACTCGCTGCTATCTGAATCGCGGTGATTTTCAATAAGAATCAAAAATTCCAGCTTAAAGAAAACCGGTGCGTCCACCCTAAATCGCCGAAGGGAAGCAAGGCGTAATCAACACCGAATTTACCGTATTCAAATCCTAGGCCTGTGGAGATACCGGAGAGACCGTCAATGTCGCCCCATGTTCGGGAATTGGCTCCTAATCGTCCTCTCAGGCTCGACGATTGGTTGATCGGCAGGGTATATTCCGTGCCCAGGGCGATAAAAGGGTCATTATCAATGGGAAAACCAAAATCTATGCCGGCCATCCATTTTTCGGAAAGTTTTAGGGCGCTGCCCAAACGGGCGATTAGGGGCAGGCGTTCGCTTTCTTCTTCAAACGTCAGGGTGCCCCCGGCGTTGCTCACCGAGGCGCCCAAGCGCAGGCGGCCATCCCAGTAGCCGGGAGTCAAAAAACCGGCATCGGCCGCGAATGTTTGCGCCGATTCAATAACGCTTGTATTGATGTATTTGAGGCTTAACCCAAAAGAGTAGCCGCTAAATTCGTGGGCATAGCCAAGGGTTGCGGCGGCGTCATTGGGGCTGAAGGTGCCGATATCAGTTCCCGTAATGTCGGTTTCCGTCAGCGAACCGGCGCTGAAGTATTGAATGCTCATTCCAAGGGCGCAAGTTGGAGAAAGTTTTTGGGCGTAGGCCGCGTAATCAAAAGCTGTTGATTCGACATAAAGGGCATGCGTGAAACTTGCGGAGCGGCCCCTAACTAAATTAAGAGCGGCGGGATTCCAATAGACGGCGTCCGCTTCATCGGCCATGGCTGTGTAAGCCTCGCCTAAAGCCGCGGGGCGAGCGCTGGCGCCGAGCTTGAGGAATCCCGCTGTTGTGGTGCCCTTGGCCGAAGCGCTGAAATCACCGGAGAATAAGGTTGCAGGATGAAGGTTGTAGGTTATTGCGACTAAAAATAAAAATTTGGAACAGAACTTAATCTTCATGATAACACTCTAGCCTCCAAATTTATTTTTTTCAAGGCCATCCGAGTTGGTCGTCAACGCTCAATGGCGATTTTTATAGTTAAATTTTCACCGTTCGCTATGATCGCATTTCTTGAGTTTACTTAATGACGAGGGAACGGCCATCCATGATGGAGGGTTGAGGCAGCTCCATCAAATCAAGAATGGTCGGCGCAATGTCGCGGAGGCCGCGGTCGCCATCATCGCGCAAGCGGATACCGCTCAAGTTGTTTTTGGTCCAGAGAATAAAGGGAACAGGATTAATGGTGTGCGCGGTGTGAGGAT
Organism: Elusimicrobiota bacterium; assembly: GCA_016207685.1. Classification (GTDB taxonomy): domain Bacteria; phylum Elusimicrobiota; class Elusimicrobia; order JACQPE01; family JACQPE01; genus JACQPE01. The sequence goes on from JACQPE010000045.1 coordinate 1,939, forward strand.
TTCCCGCGTCATCGGTAACGCATTCCGAGTTTCCATGGTCAGCCGTGACAATAAGAGCGCCGCCTAAACTTTCTTTAGCTTTAAGGATGCGCCCCAGGCATGTATCCACATATTCGCAAGCTTTGACCGCGGCATCAAAGTTTCCGGTGTGGCCCACCATATCGGCATTGGCAAAATTGCAAACGGCCATTGGATAATTGTTAAGTCCAGCCAGGAGCCGCTCGGTGATTTCGCGCGCGGACATTTCCGGGCTTTGATCGTACGTGGCGACCTTGGGTGAAGGGATTAGAATTCGATCTTCATGCGGATAGTTTTTTTCAAGGCCGCCATTGAAGAAGTAAGTGACATGGGCGTATTTTTCAGTTTCCGCGATGCGCAGTTGTTTCACGGCGCGTTCGCTGATGAGTGACGCCAGGTTGATCATTTTGCCTCCCGGGGCGCTCTCCGGGGGAAATGCCACGGGGAGATTCAACGTCACATCATATTGCGTCATGCAAGCCAAATGAACTTGAGGCATGCTGCCGCGGTCAAAATCTTTGAAGCCGGGGTCGGATAGAGTTTTGGCCAACTGCCGCATTCGGTCGGCTCGGAAGTTGTAGAGGATCACGGCATCGCCGTTCTTGATGGGTGCGATGGGTTCTGCTCCATTGGTGATAACCGTAGGCTCCATAAACTCATCAGTGCCGCCGGCCTGATAAAGCGCCGATATGGCCCCGGCCGCATATTGAGCGTTGAGTCCTTGGGAGCGCACAAGAGCGCCGTAGGCTTTCCCCACGCGCTCCCAGCGTTTGTCCCGGTCCATGATCCAGTAGCGACCGTGGATAGTGGCGATGCGGCCGATTCCTAAATCATGAAGCAGGCGTTCAAGATCATCAATGTAGCTTTTGCCCGTGGTTCGTCCGACGTCACGCCCATCCAGAATCGCGTGAACAGCGAGCTGGTATTTTTGCAAACCTTCTTTTTTTGCCAGGGTCAAGACCGCCTTAAGGTGTTCCCAGTAGCTATGAACACCCCCATCGGACGTTAGGCCGATGACGTGGAGCGCCGTTCGGTTTTTGAGGGCATGATGAGCGGCATTGGTCAAAATGGTATTTTTAAAAAATGATTCCGAACGAATGGCTTCGGTAATGGTCGTTGAAAGCTGCCGGACATTGCGCCCGGCGCTCATGATTGTGTGGCCGACTTCGGAACTGCCGATTTGGCCATCGGGCAAGCCGACCCATTTACCGGAGGCTTTTAGAGAGGTGTTGGGGCAGATTGTTAGCAGTCGGTCATAGTTGGGTTTTTGGGCGCGCTCGATGGCATTGCCGGGGCTTGGGGCGCCGATCCCCCAGCCATCGAGAATGATCAAAAGAGTGTTTAACATAAATAGAAGTTCCAAGTTAAAAAAGTGACAAAAAGAAAAGGAGCGCTTTTTCTCTTGACTGGAACTTGAAACTTTCTTGCCTGAACTTCATTTTTGTTATCGAGCGGCATAGCCGATGATGCGATAAAGAAGTTTAGCGGCGGCGAATTCAGAAACCATCTGACCTTTAATGGGACAGAGTTCCATTAAATCGACGCCCACCACATGGCGTTTGGTGAAAATCTCTTTTAAAAGATCAAGAAGGTCATGCCAAAGGAGTCCTCCGGGCTGCGGCGTGCCGACGCCGGGAATAACCGAGGGGTCAAGTCCGTCGAGGTCAATTGAAATATAGATATCATCGCTCAGGTGATCCACGATATTTTTGATGTGGGTGGCGAGCCTCCGGCAGCGCTCCATGGTATAGAGGGCCAGGTTTTTGTTGTCTTCGATATAGCGCGCTTCGGAAATGTCCATGCTTCGGATGCCGATCAAAGCCGCTCTGGCCGCGCCGCCTCGTTGTTGACATGACTCCAAAGAGCGCCGCAGGGCGCAGGCGTGATTCCAGGGGGTTCCTTCGTATTCGTCCCGCAGGTCGGCGTGGGCATCAATATACAGAATGCTTAAATTGGAGTAAATGCTTGAAAGAGCATGAACCGGAGCGAATGTTGTCGTGTGCTCACCGCCCACCGTGGCCACGAATTTCCCTTGAGACGCGAGATCGCGAATAAGGGCGGATGTTTTCAGCAGAAAATTTTTAGAGCTCGCTCCCGGAGGCGGCTTTAAGATGGGTGTCGTGGCGATGCCGATGCGATAGGCGGTCTCTTCAGAGAGTTCTTCATCATAAAATTCTATTTGGCGGCTGGCAGCTAATAGTTTCGATGGTCCCTGCCGCGTTCCTTTGATATAGGAGGTGGTTCGCTCGAAGGCTACCGGGATGATGACCGCGCCAGCGCGGGAGAGATCACAATAGGGAAAATCAAGGCCAAGAAAATTTTTTTCGGGACCGATAATTTTGATTGCTGCCGCGGGCCGTCCGGCCGTGGTTATGGCCATGGCGCCTTTTATTTCAAGGAATTAGGACTGCGGCGGCCACAACGCTGGTCCATTTGCCGGCCGCGCCGATGGCCGATTGAGTGACATTGGTGGTCTTAACGATTTTGCCTGAAATGCGCCAGATTTCGCGCTGCTCATCCCATGAAGTTTCTGCGTTAAAGTCAATGCCCAAAGTGGTTGCCAGCATCGAAGCGGCCAAATCTTCGGCATAGTCCTCGGCTTTTTTTTCCGTTTCGCCGTAGGCATGATGCTCGGAAAGATAGCCATATTGAGAGCGGTCCTTGGGAATGCTCACGCCAATGGAAGAAACGACCAAGCGGTGATTTTCATCCGTTTCGCAGCGGGCGATGACGCAGTGCACAACTTGGCCGGGTTTTAATCGCTGGACCCCTTTAGAAATCGGCAAGAGGCTGCAATGCGGTGGAAAGATGCTCGAGACATGGACCAGGTTATACTGCGCTATTTTTGCGTCACGCAGCGCTTCCTCGAAGCTCGCCAATCGCTCCCGATGCCGGCCCACGCCCTTGGTCAGCGAAATATAGCGGACAACATCCCGCCCCATCAGTTCACCTTAAAATAATAATCAGCGGATGCTCGATCGCAAGCGGTGGAATAGGATTTTTCTTTACTGGGCGCTCCGCGCATGTTACTCGGCACTAATTTATTTTATTGGCCCAGTATATAAGAAAACATCAGTGGCGCCACGATGGTGGCATCCGACTCGATGATAAAGCGCGGCGTATCCGCGGCTAATTTTCCCCAGGTGATTTTTTCATTGGGCACGGCGCCGCTATAGGAGCCGTAGCTTGTCGTGGAATCACTGATTTGGCAGAAGTAACTCCAAAGCGGAGTATTTTTTTTGAGGTCTTGATTAAGCATGGGAACGACGCATATGGGAAAGTCCCCGGCAATGCCGCCGCCGATTTGAAAAAATCCGATAGGACTTTGGAGGACTGTTTTTTCATACCATCGGGCCAGCTCCATCATGTATTCAACGCCGGATTTCATGATGGGCGCGTGGTCATCGCCTCTATGCAAGCAAAAGGCCGCAAACATGTTGCCCAGCGTAGAGTCCTCCCATCCGGGCACAACAATGGGCAGATTTTTTTCACAAGCGGCCACGAGCCAGCTGTCTTTAGGATCAATTTGGTAGCTTTTGCGCAGCCTGCCGGAACGGATGAGTTCATAAAAAAATTCATGGGGAAAGTGCCGCCGGGCTTCTTTCCTGGCCAGGCCCCACAATTCAATCATGTGGCGCTCGATGCGGCGCATGGCTTCTTCTTCAGGAATACATGTATCCGTAACGCGGTTGAGATTTCGTTTTAAAAGTTTTTCTTCTTCCTGCGGGCTTAACTGGCGATAATGCGGCACGCGCTCGTAATACTCATGCGCCACCAAGTTGTAGATATCTTCCTCAAGATTGGCGCCTGTGGTTGAGATAATATGGACCCTGTCCTTGCGAATCATTTCAGCCAGGGAGATGCCGAGTTCGGCCGTGCTCATGGCGCCGGCTAAGGTGACCATCATTTTACCGCCGCCGTCCAAATGCTCACGATATGCTCGCGCCGCATCTTTTAAGACGGCCGCGTTAAAGTGGCGGTAATGTTTGTCAATGAAACGAGTGATTGCTGCGTTCATTCGCACCCTCGGCGGATTCAATGTTTTGATCATAACCGTTATCAAACCATTTTTTTGGTCCGGGATTCAACTTAACCGACGGTGAATGTTAGGCGCCTTAATTAAAATTTTTAATTCGCAGGATGTTTGGGTAAGGTTCAATGGGTTTGCCGGAATGGCGCGTGTCCACCAGAATGGCCGCGGCCGAGGGAAATGTGTCTTTGAACAAATTGATCTGAACCGGCTCATTGTCAAAACCGGCAATCATTTCGCCTTGATCTGCGATTGTTTGAAGAGCCTGTGTTTTAAATTCCAGATCAGGAGTATCAAAACTTGGCTTGAGAAGCAATCGGATTTTTTTATCATCAGGCACGGGAAAGCCGTTTTTTTGGAGACCGGCCAGCGTGCCTTGGCGCATCGTTTCATCGCGCCCTGTTAAGTAGACAAGATGACCTCCGGCCGATAAGACGCGGTGGCAAAAGCCCGGAGCTCCCTCGATGGGGCGATCTTCCATGAGATAATCATTTTTGAAAAATCGTTCGAACCAAAAGCGCTGAAGCTCCGCTAACAAACCCTCATGGGAGACGCCCGCATGCCGCGCTGTTTCCTTGATCAGGTAGCGCGTTTGCGCCGGGGTGATGCGGGAGAGCTTGGCGAGTTCGCCGTTAAATCGTTGGGCAATATCGGGATCTGCCGCAAACTCTTTTAAGATGCGCGCATGGCGCCACGCCGTCAACAGGAGCGTGTCATCAATATCAAGCAAGATGATCGCATGGGCGCCTTGGGATGCGGCTTTTTCTATTTTGGCGATGATCTCTTGAAGAGGCGTTGAGGCGATGGCGTTCATGAAGCGACCAATTCTTTTCTTTTCTCTTCGTTCTGCCGTTGCGGCGCGCTGGACGGAACGTCTGCCGGCGGGATTGGCGGCGTCACCGTAGCTAAACGAACTTTTGTATTTTTAGGTGTCGCGTTCCAGAGTCGAAGCATCAGCAGCCCTCCCATGATCGAGAAGGGGATGATCATATAGGTCCACATGCCCCATCCCCAGAGATCGAGAAATTTGCCCAAAATAAATCCCGTTAGGCCGGCAGCGATATATTGAACGCCGTCTAAAATCCCCGTGACCGTGGCCGCGGCTTTCGTGCCGCCGAAATCCATTGAAGCCGTGCCCGAGAGCATGCCGTGGACGCCGAAAATCCACATGCAGTTAAATCCGATCAAACAGGCGGCCCAAGCGGGTTTATCGGCCCAGCCGAGCGCCAGTAATGAAACGATTTGTCCCATATAAAAGATGAAAGCCACGGGAGGCCGTCTCGACTGAAAAATTTTATCCGATAGGAAACCGCACAGGAGGCCTCCTGCGATGCCGCCGATCGTGATGCCGGCGGAGGCGACGGAGAACAGGGCGTCTCCATGGTGAATGCCGTGGACTTCTTTAAGAAACGGCACGAACCAAAGAAGCACTCCTTGCCGCACAAAACCCGTGCAAAATTCCGCCATGGCGAGCGTGGCGATAACGGGATTGGTCAGGACATTTTTGAACAGATAAGCGAGATCTGCCGGTTTTTCATCATGGGCCAAATCACTGGAGGCGTCGCCGGTGTTGAAATTGGCAAAACCCGCCTCTTTGGGGGTATTGGCAACAAGGACCCTGTCGATGAGATACATCATCAAAACAAGCGCCGAGGGAATCAAAAAAACGCTATACCATGGCAAGGTTGATAAAATCCAGCCGCCTACGGTCATGGCCAGAAAATATCCGCTTGAAATCATGATGCCGAAGACGCCGCCAAAAATGCCGCGTTCCTTTACGTGAAACCACGGAGCGTTCATTTTAACGATGGAAAGCGCGCCGAAAGATTGGAAATACATGTTAACGGCATAAAGCAGGCTCATGCCCACGAGCACCTTGGCGCCCCACCCTCCCATGAAGAGAAATCCGACCAAGGCGTTGATGGCGGCCGTTCCCAGGGCAGCCGTTAAAATGGCGCGTTTGCCGCCGATGCGGTCCGTCAGAGGACCGTTAAAAATGACCGAGAGGGCATATGTCCAAAAGCCGGCCGTCGCAATGATGCCGAATTGGGCTTTGCTCCAGTGAAAATGCGACATTATTTCCGTTGAGGACACGTTAAGGTTATAGCGGGACATATAGAAGGTGGCGTACGTCAATCCCAGGGGAAACCAATTTTGAAACCGGCGTTTTTTATATTCGGGGCTGTGAATGGGGGCATCGGCAGACGGCGTCAATTGCATGGAGTCACCTCATTATCGGTTTGAGTGATTGCTGTGGGAGGATTCATCGGGCTCATAAATTATAGCAAGCCAACCCATAATCCGGCTCATGAGGCGGGTCTCCGGTTTCCTTTTTCTGGTTGGGTTAATCGTCTGATATAAAGAGTTTTTTCCGCCGTTGCATGAATGATGCCTTTTTGATCGGCGATGTTAACGGTATAGACGCGTTCGATCGAGCGGGACTCTTTAAGCCGGTTTTTGATCGAGTCGATTTCTTCATTGGTGAGCTGAAAATGGGCCAAGAGTTCGCTGCGTGCCGGTTTTTTAAATTGAATAGCGGCCGCCTTGTCCCAAACGATATAGCCGGATCCCAGCGACCGCATGAGCATGAGCATATAAATAGGATCAATGGCGCCATAGAGGCTGCCCCCAAAGATTGTGCCCACCACGTTTCGCGTGCGCCAGTTTAGAGGTATTTGGACGATAGCTTCTTGGAAATTTTTGGCTAAATAAATGACTTTGGCCCCGGTTCCTAGGTAACAAGGAAAGAAATTAAGCTTCCACCGTGAATATTTCGATTCCCAAGATTCCGGCCTCCGGGATTTTAGATTTTCATTTGGAGTCATGCGAAAATTATCGCAAATGCGGGTCCCTGGACATTACGCAAAAATTATTTTTTTCCGATGGATTTTTTCTGGCTCAGAGGGGCTCCCTTTGGGGGATGATGCCAACCCCTAAAGTCCTGATTGGTTATAATCAATTTATATGTTAGCCAAGAAAAAAGTCGTTATTATCGGCGTGCCCATGGATTTGGGCGGCAATCGCCGGGGCGTGGATATGGGGCCGAGCGCTATTCGCGCAACCAGACTCTCGGAGCGTTTGGCCGAGGTGGGGCACGCCGTTGAGGATTACGGCGACGTTGACGTTCCGATCCCGGAGGAAATTAAGATTGGTGATAAGCATAAGAAATATATTGCCCACATTTATAAGGTTTGCGAGCGTTTGGATAAATGGGTGCGAAAGGCGCTGTCCGATGAGGCGATCCCTGTGGTATTGGGTGGGGATCATAGCTTGGCCGTGGGTTCAATTGCCGGGAGCGCGGCGCATGGGCAAAAGGAGAATAAAAATTTAGGCTTGATCTGGTTCGACGCCCACGGGGACATGAACACGCCGGAATCCTCCGGGTCGGGCAATGTTCATGGCATGCCTTTTGCGCATGTCTTGGGCATGGGGGATCATAAAATGGCGCATTTGGGTGGATGGAAAGGCAAAGTCTCCCCGCACAACACCTGCCTGATCGGCGCGCGGGATTTGGATGACCGGGAAAAGGAGTTGATAGCCAAGTCCCAGATTAAAGTTTTCACGATGAAAGAAATTGACCGTTTTGGAATATCCAAGGTGATGGAAGAAGCCATCTCGATCGCCGGCAACGGCACCGGGGGTATTCATGTGAGTTATGACATTGATGTGATGGACCCCTCGATCGCCCCGGGCGTGGGCACGCCGAAAAAGGGCGGCTTAAGCTACCGGGAGGCGCATTTGGCCATGGAACTTTTGTGGGATTCAACGTTGGTGCGCGCCATGGACATGGTTGAGGTCAATCCGATTTTGGACGTTCGCAATTCTACGGCGGAATTGGCGAGCGAGTTGATCCTTTCGGTTCTGGGCAAAAGAATTTTTTAGTCCTGGGTTGGGAAAGCAAAACACCGCGCCCTAAAACGGACGGGAATTTGAGTCATCGTCCCGCTTTGACGGTTTTGGGCTTGGCCGTGGCTTTAGGTTCTTTGGCCGCGATGTAAGAAACTAGGTCCACCACGCGATTGGCATAGCCTGTTTCGTTATCGTACCAGCCGCCAACAGTCACCAGTGTTCCGTCCACCACCTCGGTCAGGGTCGAGTCAAAAATTGAGCTTGAGGTATTGCCCTGATAATCCTTTGACACCAAGGGCAGTTCGCTGTAAGCCAGGTACTCCTTTAATTGAGCGGATGCGGCCGCTTTGCGGAAGGTTTGATTAATTTCTTCTTTGCCGGTTGGTTTTTTAACTTGGGCCGTCAAATAAACGATGGACACGGTCGGCGTTGGCACGCGCACGGCGGTGCCGTTTAATTTGCCGGAGATTTCAGGGAGCACCAGGCCGATCGCTTTGGCGGCGCCGGTGGAGGTCGGAATCATGGAAAGTCCCGCGGCCCGCGCCCGCCGCAGATCGCGGTGGGGGATATCAAGAATCGGTTGGTCATTGGTGAACGAGTGGACGGTGAGCATATAGCCGCGTTCGATGCCGAAGTTTTCATGGAGAACCTTGGCCAGGGGCGCCAGACAGTTGGTGGTGCAGGAGGCATTGGAAACCACGTAGTGTTTGCCAGGGTCGTATTTTTCGTTGTTGATGCCCATGCACACGGTCAGGTCCTCGCCTTTTGCGGGCGCTGAAATGACGACTCTTTTGGCTCCGGCGTCAAGATGACCTTTGGCTTTTTCCGCATCGGTAAATTTTCCGGTCGACTCGATCACATAATCAATCCCGAGTTTGGCCCAGGGAAGCTCTTTGGGTTCACGCACGCTGATGACTTCGATGGGTACGCCATCAACATTAATGGCGTTCCCTTGGGCTTTGACATCACCGGGAAATTGACCAAACGTGGAATCATATTGAAGAAGGTGAGCCAGAGTTCCCGCATCCGCCACATCGTTGACCGCGATCCATTCTAGGTCACGACTTGGGTTTTTTCTGGTTAATGCCGCGCGCAACACCAAGCGCCCAATGCGTCCAAAACCATTGATTGCAATTCGTTTCGCCATGAAATCCTCCGATTAAGTTTGAATTAAAAATTTAGACTATCTGAATTATAGGGAACTAATGCGCCAAAGTGAAGGCGTGGATTTTTTGGGCCCCTGCGGCTTCCAAGGCCAGGGCGCATTCCTTAAGCGTGGCGCCGGTGGTGCTGACATCATCAACGAGCAGGATTCGCCGGATTTCTTTGACCGGGGGCATGGCCTTGAAGGCGTTTTTGACATTAAGCCGGCGCGCTGATGGATCTTTGATATTTTTTTGGGCTTTGGTCGCTTTGGCGCGCGCGAGCATGTTTTTTAATACCGGCAAACCGCATTGGCGTGAGACCGCTAGGGCGATGATTTCCGCTTGATTAAAACCCCGCCGGCGCAGCCGGCTGGGATGCAGGGGAACCGGAACAATGGCATCCACCATGGAATTCCATTTGATGTCAGCCGTGCATTTCTCAATGAAAGGCTCAAGCGCCTCGATGATCCAGTCCTTGCGGTGGTATTTTAATTTGTGAATCAGGGTGGCAAGCGGCTCATCCCTGTAGCCGGCCATGCTCCATCGAAGATCAATAGGATGAGGTCCGCGTTGTTGGCGGGTATGATTTTCGGCTGATTGCCGCAGCGCCATGGCGCATTCGCGGCATAATTGCCGCGGGCTGGCTTTAAGTCCCAGGTAAACCTGACAGCCGGGACAAAATGGTGGAAAGAGAAAATTCATCAGTTTTAATGGGGTCACAGCTCGATATTTTACATTTTGAGTTTTCACCCCGCGCATGACGGTGCTTCCTCCAGCGTCGTTCTCCTGCGGACGCGGCATGCGCGACACAAAATTCATCGCAGGTTTTGGACCCGTAACCCATCTAAGGGGAAACTTCAGTTCCCGGGAGATGATTGGCGGTTATAATATAGCGTTGTGAAGGTTTTTATTTCTAGTTTTGGGTGCCGGGTCAATCAATACGAGGGGGAACGCGTTCGCGAGGGATTTATTCGCGGCGGAGCGCAATTCGTTCCCGGTTACGAAGATGCTGATCTTTGCGTTGTCAATACCTGCTCGGTTACGGATCATGCCGATGCCGACGCGCGGCTTCTCTTGCGGCGGATACGCCGCGCCAATCCCGCAGCGCGTTTGGTCATTACGGGCTGCTACGCCGATAGGGCGCCCGCCGAACTGCAGGGGCTTTTCCCTGATGCGCTCATTGTTTCCAACAGAGAAAAAGACTCGATTCCCGCTCTTGCCGGCTGTTCCATGGGATTGGGCGGCGTTCAAGAAAATACGATCAGTTCGTTTTATGGCCATTCGCGCGCTTATATCAAGGTTCAGGATGGGTGCCATATGAAGTGTTCCTATTGCATCATTCCCAGTACGCGGCCGGTCATGAGATCGCGATCGCCAGATGAGATTTTAGGGGAGATATCAAGCCTTCTGGCCGGGGGGTACCGAGAATTCGTCCTGTGCGGGATACGTTTGGGCCGCTATTGGGCGCAGGAAGGTTCCAGATTCCGGGTTCCAGGTTTCGAGTATTCGGACAAGGCAGAAAAAGAAAAATTATCGGTTCTTGGAACGCGGAACGCGGAACTCGGAACAATTGACTCGAAATGGGTTGACTTGATCGGTCTTATTGAGCGCATTGCGGCGTTGGATGGGGATTTTCGGATCCGGCTATCTTCCATTGAAATTTCGGATTTGACGGACCATTTTCTTGAAGTTTACGCGCGAATTCCTAAGACAGTGCCTTATTTTCACGTTCCTTTGCAATCGGGCAGCGACGCCGTATTGACGGCCATGAAGCGTTGGTATACGACGGATTTTTACCGCCGCCGGCTGGCGGCTGTTCGCCGCGTCATGGGGCCGGATGTGGCCATTTTTACGGATTACATGGTGGGATTTCCAACGGAAACAAGCGCTCAATTTGAAGAATCATTGGTGTTTGCCGAAGAGATGAATTTTGCCGGCATGCATATTTTTCGCTATAGCTCCCGCAGGGGAACCGAAGCCGCGGCAATTAACCCTGTCTATCAACGCGGCGAGCTTGTGCGCCGGCTGCGCGAGGCACGCTCAAAGGACGTCCTCTGGAGAGAGCTTTATGCGAGCCGTTTTTTAGGAAGAATTCTGCCGGTTATTAGGGAAACTCAAGGGGCTGGTCAATGGACCGGGCGCGCAGAAAATTTCCTTAAAGTTAAAGGCGTGGGAGAGATTTCGCAGGGCTGGCAAACTGTTACAATAGCCCGATCCCAAGGAGAGCTATTAAGAACTGATGCCGTCTAACGAACGCGATTGTCTATTTTGCAAGGTTCTGCGGGGAGATATTCCTTCCAAGCCTGTTTATCATGATGACCATGTGGTGGCTATTAGGGATATTAATCCCCAAGCGCCGACGCATTTATTGATTATTTCCAAAAAGCATATTGCCGCTTTGTCGGCAGCCGAGGCCGAGGATGTCGGTCTTTTGGGCCAGATTCAATGGGCGGCGCGGGAAATTGCCGCTCGTCTGGGTCTTGATGGATTTCGTCTTGTTTTAAACAATGGTAAAATAGCAGGCCAGAGCGTGGACCATGTCCACTATCATTTATTGAGCGGCCGGCGGTTTATTTGGCCGCCAGGATGATCCTAAATGACGAGGTGCGAATGGCGAATATAAAGAGTCCCTTAATTCGACATTCGGAATTCGTCATTTTTGGATTGGTCATTTGTAAGGATGGTGATTATTAGTGCCGGAGATTAAAATTCGAGACGGTGAGCCCATGGACGTGGCGATTCGCCGTTTCAAAAGGGAGTGCGAGCGCGAGGGGATACTTCAGGAAATCCGCAAGCGCGAGTTTTATGTGCCTCCCTCGGTTAAGCGAAAACAGAAAATCGCGGAGGCCAAACGCCGTTTGCGCCGCCGCAAGACTTATTGATCATCGCGTCCCAGCGACGCTGCCCGATATATAACAACCTTGCAGAATAATATCGAGACTTTGCGTTCTCGTTTGAATCTCGTTGAGTTGGCCCGGGACTATGTCCGGGAGCTTCGGCATTCGGGCAAGAGCTGGACAGGTTTGTGTCCGTTTCATGATGAAAAAACCCCCTCCTTTCACATGAATGAGGAGCGAGGACTTTACTATTGTTTTGGCTGCAAGCGCGGCGGCGACGCGATCAAGCTTTTCATGGAAATCGAGCGCGTTGATTTTAAAGAAGCGGTTGAATTTCTTTCGGAACGCGTTGGACTTCCCCGGCCCGTTTGGTCATTGAAAAAAACGGCCGCAAGCGGCGAGGATAAGCTGCGCGATGAGGTGCGTCAGGCCCTTCGGTTGGCCGCCGAGCTTTACCGGCAGGCGCTTTGGCTTCGGGAAGAGCCTCTGGCGCATGAGGCCAGGCAATATGCCGTTAAAAAGCGAGGTTTAAGCAAGGCTTTGCTGGAAAAATTAGGGACCGGCCTGGCTCCCAAAGGCCCTAGTTGGCTGTACTCAACGCTTGTCACCAAGCATGGGATTAACCCGCGCGCCATCGAGAAGGCCGGTCTGTGCGTGACGTCGTCAAGGGACGGGCGTTATCTTGATTTTTTTAGAAGCCGTCTGGTTTTTCCGGTGCTCGATCTTCAGGGCCGGGCGATTGCCTTTGGGGGCCGGAGCATTCCATCTCAGGCCCCCCTTCAGCCCGGAGCGGCCGGCGCCTGGGGGGTTGGAGCTGCGGCGCAAGGGCCCAAGTATTTGAATTCTCCGGACACGCCTTTTTTTAAAAAAGGCGAAACGCTTTATGGATTGACTCAAAATAAAGAGGCGATTAAAGACAAGGGTCGAGCTTATCTGGTAGAGGGCTATTTTGACGTGGCGGGTCTGGCCGAGGCCGGGTTGGAATTGGCCGTTAGTCCTATGGGCGGGGCTTTAACCGCGGAGCAGGCCAGGCTTTTGAAAAGATTCGCCGGAGAGGTCACGCTTATTTTTGATCCTGACGCGGCAGGCATTTCTTCCGCCATCAGCGCCGGGCGAATTTTGATTTCCGCCGGGTTTCAGATTCGGGTGATGAGCTTGCCGGAGAAGCTTGACCCGGATGAATATGTGCTTAAGTATGGACGATCAGCGTTTGAGAATTTGGAACGCCAGGGCACGAAATCTTTGGTTGATTTTGAGTTGGAATATTTGCTGGCCGGGCGGCCTTTGACGGCGCTTCATTTGTCCCAGCGGCAAATGGTTTGCCGTCAGATGCTGACTACCCTCGGTCTTATTCAAGGCGAAATCGAACGGCGCGATGCCGTCGGTCGCGTGGCTCAATTATTGCGCGTTGATCCCATGGGCCTGGAACGCGAACTATGGCGGCAGGGTTCGGCTTCAACCTCCGGCTTTCGGGGGAAAGCTTACGCGGGGTCCCGATCGGCGCCGGCCGTGGCGGCGGTCACGAGCGCCAAAGAGTTTATTTCTCTGGAGGAGGCGCTTTTGGCTTTGTATTGCCGGGAACCCGACACGGTGCGGCAGGCCTTGACGCAGGCCCGTGTGCGCTTTGATGATTTAAGCGACCGCCGCATCGCCGCTTTCATGTTTCGCGGCGAGGTTCCCCAAGATGACGAGGGGCGTCATGAAAGTTCATGGCAGGATTTGGTGAGCAGATCATGCGTCAGCTATGACCGTGGCGACCGGCAGGAGCCGTTCGTTAAGAGTGTGACTGATTTGGTCGCCGGGTTGCGGCGCCGGTCGCTTCAAAAGGAGTTTGACGCCCTGCAGCAAGACATTCGGTCGCGCCGCGCCCAATCGCAGCCTGCCGGGCCGGAGCTGCTTTCAAGGCTTCAGGAACTCACCAAAGCGTTAAAAAACGAAACAGCAGTGATTTAGGAGGAGGAGTATCAATGGAAGGACAGACACATTTTAAAGACTTGATTGAGATCGGCAAAGAGCATGGCTACTTGACATTTGAAGAAATTCAGAAATCCCTCTTCGGCTCGGTGAGCCCGGAGGACATGGATAATTTTCTTGAAACTCTTGAAGATTTGGGCATTCAAGTTATTGACCGCGATCAGATCCGCATGTTTCATGGCCGTTCTCGGGAGGAAGTGGCCAACGCCGCCGCCAGTCAAGCCGCTTCCGAATCAGCCAAGGGACCGGAGACGATCAATTCCATCCGGATGTATCTCTCGGAAATGGGCCGCGTGCCTCTCTTGACGCGCGAGGAAGAAGTCAGCTTGGCGCGCAACGTTTACGAGCGCACGCGCGCATTGCGGCTTTTAGTGCTTGAATCCCCCATTACATTTAGGGAAATCGAGAATTGGGAAAGTCTCATCGAGCAGGATGAAATGACTCCCAAAGAGCTCATGCCGCGCGGCCGCCGCACCGATACGGAATTGCGCAACATGCGTAAGAAAATCAGACAGACAGTCACCTATATCAAGAAAATGAGCGTTAAGACTGAGCGATTGGGCAAAGAGCTTGAGGGCGCCGTCACCGAGCGCAAGCAAAACAGCATCAAATTGCAGCTGTATCATCTCAAAAAAGCCATTGTGGATAAAATCATCGACCTTAACCTGAACCAGGAAAAGATCAAGCGCGTGACGAATAAAATTAAGACGTTGGCGCAAAAAATTCGTGAATGCGAAATGGAACTTCTGCGTTATGAAGTGGCCCTAAAGATGTCCGGCAAAACATTTTTGGATATTTACGGTCAATTGGAAAGGGGTAAAATCGACGCCCGAACGTTTCATCAACGAACCAAATTTACGGCCTCGGCCGCGGAGACATTGGCGGTTAATATCCGCAATGTGACCGAGCGCCGCCACCGCGTCATCGAGAGTTCACCCGTCAGCCGCGAGGAGCTTGTCAATCTGGCGCGCAAAATTACGGACCTTGAGGATAAAATTCTTGAAGATAAACTAAAACTCATTCGCGCTAATTTACGATTGGTGGTTTCCATCGCCAAAAAACACATGGGCGTTTCCTCTTTGGAGCTTTCTGATTTGATTCAAGAGGGAAGCCTTGGTCTTATTCGCGCGGTGGAGAAATTCGAATACAAAAAAGGCTTTAAGTTCTCTACCTACGCCACCTGGTGGATACGCCAGTCCATCAACCGGGCGATCGCGGATCAGGCCCGCACGATCCGTATTCCCGTGCATATGAAAGAGCTCATTTCCAAGCTATCCAAAGTCCAGCGGAAATTTCGCCAACAAATGGGCCGGGACCCTAAAATCGAGGAATATGGGGAATCTCTGCATATTGCCTCCGATAAAGTCCGGGCCGCGCTTAAAATTATTCCGGAACCGCTATCTTTGGCCATGCCGATTGGCGATGATAATTCCCGCCTTGAGGACTTTGTGGAGGACAAGGATTCTTTGGTGCCGCTAAACTCCGCGGTTGGCTATTTGAAACGTCAGGAGATCGAAAAAATTTTGGGGACTTTGTCCCCGCGCGAAGCCCGGATTATCCGGCTGCGGTTTGGATTGGAAAGCGGCTATCCACGCACGCTCGAGGAGGTGGGCCGCATGTTTCGCGTGACCCGGGAGCGCGTGCGCCAGATCGAGGCCAAAGCCATCCGCAAACTGCGCCACCCTTCCCGAAGCAAGCTCTTAAAAGACTATATCGAAGAGGCGGTTTGATGCCGCTGGCAGCGCTCCAGGGAAAGGCGCCGGACTCGGCCTGGGCTTTGGATTACGCCGTCGTGCATCATCAAGAGTTTCTCGAGGAACTTGAGGCCTGGCTTCGCATCCCCAGTATCTCGGCCCTATCGAGCCATCGCGGCGACATTTTAAAAGCCGTTAATTTCGCCTCCGAGCGGCTGCAGGGATTGGGTTTCCGGACGGAAATTTGGCAGACGCAGGGACAGCCGTCATTGTTTGCCGAGCGACTGGAAGACAAATATCTGCCCACGCTGCTTATTTATGGGCACCTCGACGTCCAGCCTGTTGATCCCTTGGACCAATGGAAACATCCGCCTTTTGAGCCATGGGTTGAAGGGAATCGTCTTTACGGCAGGGGGAGCGCGGATGACAAGGGTCAGACGATG
The DNA here is from genome assembly GCA_016207685.1 of Elusimicrobiota bacterium. GTDB lineage: Bacteria > Elusimicrobiota > Elusimicrobia > JACQPE01 > JACQPE01 > JACQPE01. The sequence goes on from JACQPE010000045.1 coordinate 17,929, forward strand.
ATTCACATTAAAGCTTGTGAAAGCTGGATAAAAACCGCCGGCCGCCTGCCGTTAAATGTGAAGTTTATTATCGAGGGCGAGGAGGAAGTGGGCAGCCCCTATTTCGCTGATTTGCTTAAGCGTTACGAAAACAGGCTTTCAAGCGACGTTACTGTCGTAAGCGACACCTCAATGGCCGGCAAAGACCACCCCAGCATCACCTATTCGACACGTGGACTCATTTATTACGAACTCTTGGCCACGGGACCAGGCATTGATCTGCATTCGGGCGGTTTTGGCGGGGCCGTGCGCAATCCGCTTTTGGCCTTAAGCCAGATTCTTTCGGCAATGGTGGATAAAAAAGGCAAGGTGACGATTCCGGGATTTTATCAGGGGGTGGCGCCCCTTAATAAAGAGGAGAAAAAGTGGGCCCGCCGGGTTAAGGCGCTGGAGAAAGAATGGGCGCGCGCGGCCGGAGTTTCGCTGGCGGGCGGCGAAACCGGTATTTCAGCCATTGAGCGGGTATGGTCCCGCCCCACTTTTGAGGTTCATGGGCTCAGCGGCGGATTCCAAGGAGAGGGTTCCAAGACGATTATTCCTCAAAGCGCCATGGCCAAGGTATCCATGCGTTTGGTGCCGCATCAAGATGTTGAAGCTGTGGCGCGGAGTTTCGAGCGCTGCGCTGCGCGTTTGGCGCCCAAGGGCGTCAAGATTGTTATCCGGCGGCTTCCGGGCGGCGGCCCTGCTTTTCTTGAAGATGTCAAGCAGCCGGCTTTTGAGGCGGCGCTAAGCTCATTGCAAGAGGCTTTCAAAAAAGAGGCGGTTTTTATCCGCTCCGGAGGTTCTATTTTCGCATGCGATCTCTTTAAGCGGGCCTTCCCCAAAGTTCCCGTTGTTTTAATGGGCTTTGGTTTGCCTGATGAAAACGCCCATGCGCCTAATGAATGGCTTGATCTGGACAATTTTCAAAACGGCATCACCGCCTGCGCCCTGTTCTACGAGCGTTTCGCCAAGGCCGCTCGTGTCGGGTAAATACAACGAGGTCAGGGACATGATAAGGAGCCAGGTTTTGGACCTAGACTGCATTAATTAATTTTACTGGCCGGTTTCGCATGAGTCCAGGGCTGCCTCCTGGGTTTTAATCTGGGCGTATCCCCCAATGGCAATGCCGGCCAGTCCGCCAACAGCCAGGCCAACCAAAGCCCCGGCTACCGCCGTGGCGGGATTTTTGCCTATGATCGCGCCAGCTGTCGCGCCAATGAGCGTTCCCGCAATCGTCACTTTTTTATAAGTGTTCCGAAAGGTCTCTATACCTTGATCTTGAGCCGCCTGCGCACATGCCGCATTGGGAACATTAGGGTTGACCTTTTGAAGGGCAGCCTGATTTCCAGAAGGCAAAACTCCCGCTGCAGCCGGAACAGTTTCTTCATTTGAGGAAGCAGGCCTGACAGGTGGAATTTCGACCTTGGCTGCCGGGGTCCGTTGCATGACGCGATCAATATCCGCTTTGGCATTCAATGATTCATCGGTAATGGCAAAAGAAGGGCTGCCGAGGACCGCGGTTAGTGTTAAGGCTGTAATCACTCTCAAACAATCTAAAGATTTCTTTTTCATTGTATTTACCTCTCAATTTTGGATATTTATCTTGATGGCCCAAGATTTTTCTTCATGGTTTTAGTCTAGTCCAACGGGCACGATTTAGGTAGGGCCCTTCGGGTAAATAATGATTTCCAAAAGTCCCAGGGGTTATTGGGTCCAAAGACCCATTTTTCGGCAAGGGTGATCGAACTGCTGCAATAGGACTTTAGGCCTAATTTTTTTGGGACTTCTTTTACCGTTAAATTGCCCTTTGGGCCCTATCGCCGGAGAGGGGTTTGGCGCTATTCTATGGGTGTGAACCCTATCGTCAGCCTTGCGATACTTTTGGCCCCTGTTGCTTGCCTTCATGCGGGATGTCCCGAGGGGTTTGAAACGTTTGATAACGGCGCTTGTTCCCAGGTCGCGGGCGGGGTGGACAAAGTTTGCTTGGATGGGGACGATCCCGTTTGTCAGGATGAAACTTCTCAATTGATTCGAGCGGCGTCCCAGGCCAAGGAATCGTATTTAAAACTCGTTCGTTCGATCAATTGCGTGGATTATTTTGGCTATGGCCTAGGTGATGCGGCACAGGCGGATTTACCCCATCAGGCGCGAAGCGTTCATATCGCCATGAGCCTATGGGCGCGGGATACCGAGCGCATGCTTGCGGTTCTTGAGGATTTTGCCAACGGCGGCGAAGTTTCCCTGCCTTATTTCGCAAGGCCCGAAGATGGGCGCCGGGCGTTTAAGGATATTCAAGCCTCTTATGCATCCTTGTGGGCACTCGGTTTAAGCCATCCCGATGACTTGCCGGCGGTGGCCTTGGAGACGCTGATTTATGGGTTGAGCAATGCCGAAGGCGGCATCGCCCAGGGCAGCGGCATCTGCGCTATTTTGGATTCTCAATCCCTGGCCGATATTCGAAGCGCGATCAATTTTTTGGCTCAAAAGAATTTGACTCAAGAGTTGCAAGATAACGCGAGGCTGCATCAAAAATTGGAAGATTTGACAATTTTAGCGGCGCCGGAAGCGCGGCAATTATTGCGTGCGATCATGAGGCAATCCCGATGATGATGCAATTGAAGATTTTATTGGTTTTGTGTTGGGCCGGCCTCGGGATTGCCGCAGCCGGTGACGACCAAAGGCTGCGGTCTCTTTTTGACGGGTCGCGAGCAAGTCCGCAGGCTATTGCGGCGCCAGTGCGCGTTGCGGCCGGCGGGGCCGTGGAGGAGTCGGATGAAGAAATCCGCATCAGACATTCAACCGGGACCGAGGATATCGATGTGGCGGATTTGCTCCTTGCAGTGCGCCAGATGGAAGATGTTATTGAGGGAAATTATCCGGAGGCTATTTCCAACCGTTACTTGCGCGATGCGGCGTTGGAAGGGATGCTTGCCGCGCTCGATCCCCACAGCGCGTTGTTCCGGCCGGAAGTGTATGAGAGCTTTAGCGCCCAGGAGCGGGGTTCGGCGGGTTTTGCGGGAGTCGGCATTGTTTTTGAAAAAAAGGAATTCGGCGACTATCCTTCGGTGCGTTATCCTATACCGGGAAACTCCGCTTATGCGGCTGCAATCAAGCCGGGCGACGGGATTATCGCCGTTGATGGCGTTGACACGAAGAACATGAGTATGGATGAGGTGGTCACGCGCATCAGGGGAGAGGAGGGGACGCCCGTGACCCTGACGGCGGTCTCCATTGGAGAACCCCTGGATGCGGCCCGCGAAGTCGTGTTGGTTCGCCGGGAAGTTCAGAATAAGAATATGTTTTCCGCGATGCCGGCGCCGGGCGTCGGCTATATTTATTTTGGGCAGTTTATTGAGGGGGTGGCTAAGGAATTCGGGGATCATTTAACTGCGCTTTCGGCGCAAGGCATGACCTCTTTGATTATTGACGCCCGGGATAATCCGGGCGGTTACCTCAATGAGGTGATCGAAATTTGCTCGAACTTTTTACCGGCCAGCAGCCTTGTCATTACAGCGAAGAGCCAGGGCGCTGCCCAGGAGTTTCGCACGAAAGAGGCCGGTTCCTGGACAAATCTGCCTATCGCCGTGTTGATCAATGACGGATCAGCTTCGGCCAGCGAGATTTTGGCCGGCGCATTAAGTGATCATGGCCGGGCTGTTTTGATCGGATCAAGGAGTTACGGCAAAGGCACGGTCCAGGGAGTTTTTGAAGAATTTCCGGAGCCCGGCTATGCCGTGAAACTGACCAAGGCGCGGTATTATTTGCCCTCCGGCATCAGCATTGATCGTGGCGGCGATGGCTTGGCCGGTCTTGAGCCTACGGTTAAGGTTGACGTCGAGTGGAAAATCCAGGCCTTATTGGCCCAGGAAAGAGTGGAACGCATGAACTTGAACGCGCCCAAGGAGCCTGCGCGCGATGAGGTTTTGGAAAAGGCATTAACCCATTTTGGCGCGGGAGCGCCTTCGTGGTGAATAATTATAGGAGGACGTTATGAATCAGGTCAAATTGTTTCGTGTGGTGTTGGCGGTAGCGACGTTTTCGGTTTTTTCAGGACGCGCTGTTTGGGCGGTGGACGGGGAATCTGCCAAACGCGAGCAGGGTGTTCGTCCGTTGCCGTCGGCGGAGCAGGGGGCTCCGATCTTGGAAGAAATTACGAATAAGGCCCAATCTTTGCAATTTGCCTGGGCGCGCCTAGAGAATGCGTGGCAGCGCGCAAGAATAGGCAGTCTAGGCGTTGAGACTTTGGCATCCTTTAAAGCCGGGCATCCCCAAGTTTTGTGGTCGGATGACGCCGTTGAATCGCTCATTCAGGCCAGCTTTGTCTCGATGGGGCCGAGCTATGAAGATTGGCGGCAGAAGGCGCATGAGTTTATTTCCGCGCTTTTTGCATGGAAAATGGCGGGGAATGATTTGCCGGAGGGTGTCAATACCTACGAGTTGCGAAGCGCATGGCATGCCATTGATGCGGCCTGGATTTTGATGTATGACAGCTGCACCAACCACCGGCCAATGGCTCCCGGGTGCACGCAATACCTTGTCAGCAGCGCCGATGAGGGAATCAGCATGCGCCGCAGCGTGGTTTATTCAAGCGCAATGGGCTCGCTCCGTAGAGCCGCCACCAATTACAGTGCCCAAGTTATCGCAGATTAAATTTTAAGCCTGGTGGCGCAGTAGTCTTGGAAAATGGGCAAGAGCGCCTTGATTTGGGGCATGTTATCTAAAGTCGCTTTTTCTCCGGCGGCGATGATCTCCCGTGGCCGGTCAAAATCCATCCAGTTAAATCCTTGATTCACCGGATGAATGGTGACATGGGCGGTTTCGGCCTTGCTCATGGCGATTAAATGGCTCATGGTGCCGATGGTTCTAAAAAAAACATCCAAAACCCCGATTGACTGCGACTGTTCTTCTTTTTTTCCTAAAAGAGTGATGGAATAGCCGCGCTCGGCGCTCGAATGCGTGAGGCGCACGGCGATTAAAATGTTGGCGCCCATGGAAATGATCGTGGACGTGGGCACGGGATTGACCACGCCGCCATCCACGAGGAAGCGTCCCAGATATTGATGCGGCTTGAAAATCACCGGGATGGAAATGCTGGCGCGCACCGCGTCAATTAAGCGGCCCTCTTTGATGATGACTTCTTCGCTTGTCTTAATGTCCGCGGCGACGGCGCAAAAGGGAATTTCCAAGTCTTCGAATGTCAAGTCATCGAAGAGTTTTCTAAAGAAGCGTTGGAGCTTGATGCCGCCTAAAAACCCGCCGCCTTTGGCCAACGTCATGTCCCAGAATATCGTGTCACGGATCCAGTTTCGATCAATCATGAGGGCGTGATTTTCTATTTCCTCAATGGTGAGGCCGCGGGCATACATGGCGCCGACTAAGGCGCCCATTGAGGTTCCGGCGATCATGTCCGGGTAAATTCGTTCCCTTTCAAGAGCTTTAAGAACGCCGATCAACGAGTAGCCCAGGGCGCCTCCGGAGCCCAACGCGATGCCGATTTTTAGGTTGGCTAAAAATCGGGCCACGCGTTCGATCGAGCGCAGGGTTTTGGTCTGGAAGACGGCGGTAAAGGGATTTTTGTTTTGGTCGTAATCTTTGGCGATGGAATGAGCCCATCCCAGGCGCAGCTTTGCCGGATTGATGAATGAATCGCGGCCGTCGGTGATGAGTTGGATTTCATGAATGGAGGTCGAGACGCTTCCCGTGGCATTTAAGAGATCATGGAGTTTGGGGATGAGCTGTTCTTGAAGGTTATGCTCGGGGCGTCCGATGACGAAGATCTGGTCCACTTCCTCGGCTACCTGAAGGAGGCTGTTCCATTGGAGGGGGGTGGCTATGATCAGCGTAAATTCGTAGGCCGCGCGAAGGTAATTGAGCGCGCTAAACGCATTGTCGCCGGGCGTTGAAAAAAATGTGGCCGCGATGGTGAAAATATCAAGTCCGGATGGATGAATCGTTTTTACGGAGTCAAGAATTTCCGAGGCGGATTTGTCATTGGACTGGAAGCCGAGGGAGATTTCTTTGGGAATCCCTAGATGCTGCAGAATCGAGGATTTCGGCTCCATCAGAAATTCCAGGAGGCTGACGCGGCGCCGGGTTTGTTCCATGACGCTGACCGTTAAGTTAAGCGTGAACAGCGCCGTTTCCATGGGGTTTGTCGCCGCCAGAAGGAGGATCAGTTTAGGCTTTTGGATCTGGCGCCGGCTCATTTCGTGAATATAAGTTTCGGTTGTCAGGGCCAAGCGCCTGGAGAGGATTCGCGAGAGGTGAACGGCCAGGGATGGATGCAGCGAAAGAATTTCATTGAATTCTTTTTTTCCCAGGGAGATCAGATCGGTGGTGGATTCAAGGCGCGCGCTTACTGAACGCGGCTGGTCCGTCAAGAGCCCTGATTCGCCGAATACCTCGCCGCGGCCAAGGACAACCAGGGGCACGTCTTTGCCTTGGGCATTTGCCGAGAGGAGGGTCACTTGCCCGTTGACGATCATGAATAGCTTGTCCCCCGGGTCCCCTTTTCGATAGACAAACGCGCCCCGGTGAAGTATTTCGCGCTTAAACCGGTTCGCAACGAACTGGATTTGCGCCGTGGGCAAATCCCGAAACAAGCTTGATTGGCCCAAGAGGGTAACAATATCACCGTTCATCGAAGGTCTCCATTATTTTTCTAGCAGAAGATGGGGAAAATATAAAGAGAGAGTTATAAAGCCTAGAGTTTTCGGAGTAAAAGGCGATGACCCATCCTTATAACTCTATAACCCAATAAACCTATAACTCTTTTGTCTTGGTAGAATCCCTATGGACAATCCCATGTCAGCATCAATGTCGTCAACGCCGGGTTCGCGTTTGGTGCGCGCGCCGCGCGGCAATGCCCTATCCTGCAAGGGATGGGTCCAGGAAGCGGCGCTGCGGATGTTGATGAATAATCTTGACCCTGATGTGGCCGAGCGGCCCGAGGACTTGGTGGTTTATGGTGGCCGCGGCAAGGCGGCGCGGGATTGGAAGTGCTTTGATATGATCTGCGCGTCATTGCGGCGCCTGGAAAATGATGAGACGTTATTGATTCAATCGGGCAAGCCGGTTGGGATTTTTCGCACGCATCCCGGCGCGCCGCGCGTGCTTATCGCTAATTCCAACCTGGTCGGCCATTGGGCCACGTGGAATGAGTTTGACCGTCTCGAACGCCTGGGTCTCATGATGTATGGCCAAATGACGGCGGGTTCCTGGATTTATATCGGCACTCAAGGGATTTTACAGGGCACGTATGAGACGTTCGCGTCCGTGGCGCAAGCGCATTTTGGCGGATCATGGAAAGGCCGTTGGGCTCTGACGGCAGGATTGGGCGGCATGGGCGGGGCGCAGCCTTTGGCCATGACCATGGCCGGTGGGTGCCTTTTGGCCGTTGAAGTGGATCCGGCGCGCATTAAACGGCGCCTTGAGACAGGGTATCTTGATGCCATGGAAACGGATTTAGAAAAAGCTCTCCAGCGCGTTCGGGCTATGGCGTCCCAGGGGGCGCCGGTTTCGATCGGACTCTTGGGAAATGCATCGGAAGTGTTGCCTCAAATTTTGCGCCGCGGTATCGTGCCGGATGCTGTGACCGATCAAACCTCGGCGCATGATCCGGTTAATGGCTACATTCCCGCGGGGTTCAGTCTGGATGACGCGGCCCGCCTTCGTATGAAGAATCCGCAGCAATACCGCTCCCGGGCTCTGGATTCTATAGGCGCGCATGTCAAGGCCATGCTGGAATTTCAAAAACAAGGCGCCAAAGTTTTCGATTACGGCAACAATATCCGCACCAGGGCCTTTGAAGCGGGGGTTAAAAACGCTTATGATTTTCCGGGTTTTGTGCCGGCTTACATCCGGCCGCTGTTTTGCGAAGGCAAGGGCCCTTTCCGGTGGGCGGCATTATCCGGCGAACCTTCTGATATTCTTCGAACGGATCAGCTTGTTCAAGAGCTTTTTCCTGAAAACGAACCGTTGCAGCGTTGGATAAAAATGGCCCAGAATAAGGTGAAATTTCAAGGTTTACCTGCGCGTATTTGTTGGCTGGGTTATGGGGATCGCGCTAAATTCGGCGTGGCCCTTAACGAGATGGTGCGCCGTGGCGAGCTTCAGGCCCCGGTCGTCATTGGCCGTGATCATTTGGACAGCGGTTCCGTGAGCAGTCCCTATCGGGAAACAGAAGCGATGAAAGATGGATCGGACGCGGTGGCGGATTGGCCTATTCTTAATGCATTGCTTAATACGGCGAGCGGGGCTGCATGGGTTAGTTTTCACCATGGTGGGGGCGTGGGCATGGGATATTCCTTGCATGCCGGTCAAGTGACCGTGGCTGACGGCACGAAAGAGATGGAAGGGCGTTTGATCAGGGTGCTCACGAATGACCCTGGGATTGGAGTGGTCCGCCATGCGGATGCGGGTTATGAGAAGGCGATTGCTTGTGCTAGAAAAAATGAAATTAATGTTCCATTTTTGAACGAAAAATAAAAATAGATGGTTTAATTTAGTTATTTGTCAACTTATCCACAGCCTTTCAACATGTTATTTCAATGAATAAACCTGGTCAGAGTTTGTTGGTTTCCAATATTGGTCAATTATTGACCATGCGATTGGATAAGGGCTCGGCAGGGCCTAAAAAAGGCCATCAAATGGGCGAGATTGGGTTAATGGGCCCTGATGCCGCGGTGGTGATTCAAGGACAGAAAATATTGAAAGCCGGACTTCGCCGCGATTTGATCAAGTTTCTCCGAAGAGACTCCTTTCATGAAATTGATGCCGGCGGCAAGGTGGTGACCCCTGGATTTGTGGATAGCCACACGCACGCTTTGTTCGCCTCATCAAGAATTCGCGATTTTGAAATGCGCGCGGGCGGGGCAACATACGAACAAATCGCCAAGGAGGGGGGCGGCATCCATCGGTCGGTAAGCGCTTTGCGCGAGGCAGACGCGGATTTTCTTACGGGGCGTTTAGAGGCATGGTGCCGCCGGGCCATGGAGCACGGCATAACCACGATGGAGGTTAAATCCGGATACGGTCTGGATTTGGAGAATGAACGCAAAATGCTTCTGGTGATCCGGCGTGCCCACTCTCCGGTTGAGTTGATTTCGACATTTTTGGGCGCTCATGCCGTGGCCAAGGAATTCAAGGGACGCCAAGATCAATATGTGGATTTGATCTGCGAGGAGATGATTCCGGGACTGGAATCGCTGGCTGTGTTTTGCGATGTGTTTTGCGATCAGGGTTATTTCAGCGTCGAACAAACGCGGCGGATTTTGAAGACAGCCCGGTGGCATGGTTACAAGTTGAAACTTCATGCCGAACAGCTCCATTATACGGGAGCCGCGGATTTGGGAGCGAGTCTTAAAGCCGTCAGCTTGGATCATCTGGATTTCTTGACGCCTGTTCGAATGAACCGTTTGGCCAAGTCTGACGTGGTGGGAACTTTGGTTCCTGGAGCGAATTTTTTTCTGGCCACGGGGCGCTATCCCGCCGCTCGCGACATGATTGATCGAGGCATGGCCGTAGCCTTGGCAACGGATTTTAATCCTGGAACATCGCCCACGGTCAACATGGGACTGATCCTTTCTTTGGCCGTGACGCAGATGAGAATGACCCCAGGAGAGGCTTTGATGGCCGCGACTTTTAACGGTGCATGCGCTTTGGATTTGGGGGGACGCCTGGGATCGCTTGAGACCGGCAAACAGGCGGATCTTCTTTTGTTTGATACCGGGGATTACAGGGAGATACCTTATTTTTTTGGCGTCAACATGGTCATTGGCGTGATCAAAAAAGGCATGGTGCAGCGATGGGGAAATTAAGGCAGAGCGAAGCGCGATCCGCATTGTTGCTTTTTGATCTTGACGGCACCTTGGTTTCTTCCGGTGGTTCGGGGCGGCGCGCCATCACCAGGGTTTTACGGGGCTTCGGAGTTAACGGAAATGTCGTTAAAAAATATGACTGGCGCGGCAAAACCGATCCGCAGATTTTTGACGACTGCATCAATCTTGGGCTCGGCAGAAAAGCGACCCTTGCCGAGCATCGGGAGTTTCTCCGGATTTATCCTAAATTTTTAGGGGAGGAACTGAAGAGGAGTCCTTCGTATCGAATGCTCCCGGGCGTAAAGGATTTTATCCGGCGATTGCGCCGGTTGCGGGGAGCGTATTTAGCTCTCGGCACGGGAAATTTGGAAGCCGGCGCACGGCTAAAATTGGCGCCGGCCCAGCTCAACCGGTATTTTCCCGTGGGCGGATTCTCTTCGGATGCGGCGGACCGGGGGCGTTTGATTCATCTGGCGGTATTAAAGGCCCGGCGTTATTATGGAGTTCGTTTTCAAAAAGGCAATGTGTTCGTGATTGGGGACACGCCTCTGGATGTGCGCGCGGCCAGAGCCAATGGCTACCGAAGCGTCGTGGTTGCCTGCGGTTTCGGCAAGCCCCATGAGCTTAAAGCCGCGAAACCGGATTTTTATTTTGATGACTACGCCGATCCAAAGGCCTGGATCGAAGCGTTGGGGCTCCAAGATGGAATGTAGAATGTGGGTCTAATAAGAAAAAATAGATGTTGAAATTGGTTCAGTGCGTTCCTAATTTCAGCGAAGGCCGGGACCGCGCCAAGGTGGAGGCCATCGTTGGGGCGATACGCCAGGCTTCGGGAGTGGTCGTGCTCGATGTGGAGATGGATTCGGATCACAACCGCTGCGTGATCACGTTCGCCGGACCGCCGGAGTCTACGCTTGAGGGCGCTTTTTTAGGCGCCAAAAAGGCCGTTGAAATAATTGATTTGAGGATTCACAAGGGCGAGCACCCGCGCATGGGCGCCGTTGATGTGATTCCCTTTACCCCTCTTTTTGGGGTAACGATGCTTGAGTGCGTGGAGTTATCGAAAAAATTAGGCGACCGCCTGGCGCGGGAACTTGAACTCCCTGTTTATCTCTATGCCCTCTCCGCTCAAAAGCCGGAGCGTGAAAATTTGGCCAGCGTGCTCAAAGGCGAGTTTGAGGGGCTGCGGGAGGTTTTGGGGAAAGATGCCGGTCGTGATCCCGACTTTGGTCCGGCGAGCATTCATCCGACAGCCGGCGCCGTTGCCGTGGGCGCACGAGAGCATATCATTAATTTCAACGTCAATTTAAAAAGCCGCGATCTGGAACTGGCCGAGGCGATTGCCAAGACCATCCGCGCTTCCGGCGGCGGCTTGCCTTACGTGCGCGCTAAGGGAATAGACCTCAAGGCTCAAGGAGCGGTCCAGATATCAACGGTGCTCACCAATTATCCGGTGACAGGGCTTAAAACCGTTTATGAAAAAATACGCGATCAAGCGAGAGGAGCCGGCATTTCTATAGAAAGCTCCGAATTGATCGGCATGGTGCCTTCGCGCGCGCTTGAAAATTTTGCCGTTGAGGAACTCAAAGCAACGGTGTTTAATCCCCAGTCGCAAATTCTTGAAAACCGTTTAATCGAGCTTTTGGTCGGTCAGGTCCGGGCCTCGATGGATATTTTTTGGCCTGCGGCGCTGAAAACATTTTGCGAAGCTTTGGCCAAGCCCGACCCTATTCCTGGCGGCGGTTCAGCTTCCGCGGCATTGGGCGCCATAGGCTTGTCCTTGGTAATCAAAACCACGCTTATTCAACAGCGCAAGAATGCAGGGGCGCCAACCGCTGGAGAGGTTTCTTCTCGACTCAATGCCGCCCTCGAGCTCCTTGCGGGCTGGAAAGAGGAGTTTTTGATATTGGCGCAGGAGGATTCTTTAGGCTACCAAAAAGTCGTTGAAGCTTACCGTATTCCAAAAACAGATCCAGTGCGCGTGAATGAGATACAGAATGCTCTTAAATACGCTTGTCAGGCGCCGCTCAAAGGGCTTCATTTGGGCCTGCAATGCATGACGCGGCTAGTCTCGATCGAAGGGCTCATCGGCCCAAATTTGATGAGTGATTTCAAGGTGGGACTGCGGTCTTTGGCGTCTTGCTGCCATGGGGCCAAGGAGAACGTGCTTATTAATCTTGGATCCATTAATGATGAGTCCTATCGCAGCCGTATCCTTGGCGAAACAGAAGCGCTCATTTCCCGTCTGAATGAATTTGGTTCAAGATGACCCAGCGTCATCCTTTTAAGGGTCCGGGGATTTTACGCAAATCGGCCGATCCTGGATTTTGTTTTTTTTAGACCGGAGCGCAGTTTCGATTTTTTGGCGGCAGCCGGAAAGTTTTTTGACAATGTCGTTCTTGGAAAAGCGCAGCACGCGTCATTCGTTGGCTGCCAGGTCAGCGTTTTTGACCCCATCCTAATTCTACAGCCGCATTTTTTCTCTTACGTTAAAATCCCCAATCTGATATAAACCCAAAT
>JACQPE010000050.1 GCA_016207685.1 Elusimicrobiota bacterium
ATGGTTTCTTGTCCGGTATCATTGATGCATCGGGCTTTAAATAATGTCGGGTCGTTGACAACGACTGGAAATTCGTCCTTAAGAAAATCTTCCACCGCATGAACAATGGTGATCATCGCGGAGGTGACCCCGAGACCGATAATTTTGGCCTCAAGCTCGATCAGACGATAATAAGGACTTTGCGCGCCGTAGGGCCAGGGTGAACAGTGATGTTCGCGCGTAAGGTACGGCGCTTTGGGGCCCAGGGCGGCCACGGACTTGGTCGGATGCAAGCTTCGCACGACGCCTTCGCGGCGCCGGAAAAGTTCCGTCAGCAGGCCGGTCATCGAGGGAGTCCGGCGAAGGTCGAATATTTCTCCTCGCTGCAAATACCCCCGTGCCGGGCCCTTGGTGTAGACTGGCATGGTTAAAGTTCCTTGAGGGCCGATGATTTCCACCATGAGATCAATAATTTTATCCGGCGCGAAATCGAGCCTTAATTCTTGAACAGAACTTGTGACAAAAACAGTATCTCCGGACTTAAGACCCATCTGTTTCTGGAGAATGTCTTGAAGCTCGATTTGAGTTAATTTGGGAAGCAGATTAAGATAACGATTGCGGATTTTGGTTTTAAATAGCCGTAATTGGGACCAGGTTTCCTGGGACAGCAGTTCTTTGGCGAATTTTTTGATCAATTCCTAAAGCGTGACTCCACCATCAATGGTGATGATGGAACCCGTCATCCAAGAATTCTCCGGAGATAAAACATGGGCCGCTAAAACGCCGATGTCTTGAGGTGCGCCCAATCGTCCGATAGGGTGCCGGGCGATCATGAGAGCCGCCATCGCCTTCGGCATGAGACCCGTATCCACGGTTCCAGGGCATAGGCAATTAACGCGGATGCCTTCCTTGGCATATTCAAGGGCGAACGATTGAGTCAGGCTCACCAAGGCCGCTTTGCTGGCGGCATAGACGGCCATTTTTGGAGAAGCCACGAGAGCGGAGGCGGAGGCGATGTAAAGAATTTGGCCTGATTTTTGAGCGCGGAAAATTTTGATTACGGCTTGAGATATGAAAAAAGCGCCTTTGAAATTTGTATTGACCTCATCCTGGAAATCTTCTTCAGTGACATCATGCGAATTTTTGGTCTTCATGATGCCGGCGTTATTAACCAAGAAATCCAGTTTGCCCAGCCGGCCCAAGGCCTTTTCTGCGATCGCGGCCGCCGGCGCGGCCTGGCGGATGTCACCGGCTTCACAAAAAATCGCATCCCCCCCCAACTCTTGCGCTGTTTTTTCCAGCGCCTCGGCGCGCCTCCCGGTGATTAATACTTTGCCTCCTTCTTTGATAACTTGCTGGGCAATGGCCTTGCCAATGCCGGTCCCGCCCCCGGTCACAATACCGCAAAGATTTTTAAGTTTCATAATTTTTATCAGCCCCTCACCCTGCCCTCTCCCCGCAAGCGGGGTAAGGGACGTTGGAAACAGTCGACAACTTCATTCATTTTCGAAAAACTTTAATCGTCATACGTCGTCACCCATTTTACCATCCGGTCCATGGGAAACATGCCGTCCCATGGAGTATCAAATGCGCTCATGGCGCCGATGACGGGCAAGCGCAGGGCTCCTTTGAGTCCTGCCTGTTGAGCGAACTCCAGACGGCGGTCGTTGCTTAGAGCCAGGCCCACTGTCTGCGTGTTTGGGCCTGCCAGGGACGCCGCTTTCATGATATCGCCGATTGAACGAACAAAGATAACGCGTGAAAAACAAGGGTTGGCAAGGGCCTCTTCATCCGAATAAAGCACGGTCCAGTCGGTCCCTTTAGAATAAAAAGCTTGGTCTTTCAAATCGTAGGCGGCGCGCAGATCAAGAATTTCATGAACCTTGCCCGCATCAGTTGGCGCCTTGGGAATGCGCTGGCCAACGGCGATCATGGCTTTGGAAAGAAGCTGGGCAAACTCCAAGGGCGCGATCGCCCCCCCGGACTCCACAAAAACCGTTTGCGGCGAGGAGCACGCATATTGATCGAAGGCAGCCACATCCAAAGCAAGGCGGTCAGCCCATTGCCCGGCGGATTTTTCATTATTGAGAGATTCTCTACCGATGGCCGCGAATGAATACTTCGGGCCAAAGATAATATCTTCAGTTTCAAGTTTCTTAGGCAAGGATTCTATGGATTCAATGGCATCAGTCCCGCCCCAGGCCACGCGCAGGTCGGCATTCTTGGAAAGCGTTTCCCGGCAGGATTGATCATCATGATCGAAATGAACCACGGCAATAGTTTCCAGCAATTCGGCGCCTTCCATCCATCGCCCCGAAGAACTTTTATAGTTGCTCCGGGAGAGCGTCGAGAGCAATTGAGGAAGAACCTCTTGGGACTGCGTCGGAGCCTTGGCAATGCTCACATTCTTGGTAATTAACGCCTGTGCGATGGAAAGAAATCCCAAAATAGGGACGTTACCCGCCACCCAATGAGCCGCAATTCCACGGGGCAGCGCCCTGTAGAGAACCGGGCTTTGCTGATCAAGCCGGACGAAGCGGTCCAGGCTGTCTCTGCGACCGCGTAGAGAAAGGTTACTGATGCGCCGAAGGTAGCTTTCCCGAAGCCAAGAAAGAAGAAACGCCAACCCCTGATGCGCCAATTTTGTTCTCAAAGGAGCATCGGGCCGCGCCAAAATTTTAGCGCAAGCGTCGAGGACGCCGATAATGTCATCAACGCGCCATTCTTGCAGTATCCGAAACTTGCTGCCCAAAGACCGGATTGTCTCTTGGAGATCGGTGATTGTGCAGGACATTTTTGAAGGCCGCTTTTGGCCTTCGCTAAGAAGAATTGATAAAGCCATCGGGCCTATCTATTTTTTGGCATTAATGTGAGCCCAAAGGAATGTCCCATGAGAATATTCCAAGGTTTCGATAAGAGCGTGTGACCCAATCCATCGCTTAAGGTGCGGATGAAACAGGCGCCAAAATTGATTCGTTCATCGGTTTTCTTAAAACCGTCATGCTCCAGCGCATCGGCCATTGGAGTGCCTTCGCTGGCCCAGCAAAACCAAGGGGCTTGAAAATTGGCTGTTTTCATGGCGCGCCGTATCAACATGACGGACCCAAAGGATTTGGGATGGATGAATATATCCATAATTTGGATCGCTTTCGGCGTTTCTCGAACCAAAATGGCGCCGTCTTGTTTTCCCCCAGCCACAAAAGAAAGGAATCGGTAATTAAGATCGGCCGGCGGCGAATATTTCCATGCGAGAAAATCATTATTGCGGTAAATATAAGGCAAGGCGTGAGATCCCGGCTGGGCGAGGCCGGATGAAACATTAAACGACGGCGTCTCATTAACCTCAAATTTTTCATCGTTCTCACTGACTTGTTGTCTTATCAAGGCGTCCTCTTTTTTTGACCAGACCCTTATTGTTTGCAAGGGCTTCCAGCCAAGCAATTTATTTTTGGCGGCCCACATCGTGTCGTTGGGAAATCCACAAATAACGCTCATGCCCTCCTCTTCGCACCGAGAGTAAAGGCTTTGCAGAAGGCCCAGAAACGTCTCCGGCTGCCGGTAATCCGGATGAATAAACGCGTCAACAGCCAACCCGGCTTTGATCGTATGCGTGCCTATGCTGACGCGCATGGGAATGACGCCGTAGTGGGCGTAAATTTGGCCCTCTTCTTCACCAATCTGAACCAATGACGGTCCCTCGGGGCACTGCATGTGCTTCCAGTCCCAAAATTTTTCCGTGTAATAGGCATAGCCCGCCTCCTGAAAAAGATGGGAAATACCCCCGACATCTTCTTTGGCCGCAGGACGAATCACCATTATTTATGCTCCGACTCTGGCGGCCATGACATCGCCGCAGCCGCGAACTTCAGCCGCTGAAGCGCGGCCCCGGAATTGAAAAATCGTTCCCTTGCGGCCGCAAGAGCAATTGTCCCTTCCCAAAATGACGCCCAGGTCATCCGTAATAACCGATATCCCGGGATAGCTGTGGGCCAAGGGACTGACAAGCTGAATGAAACCCTCTTTTCCGTTAGGAGAAGATTCCAAGCGTTGAATATCCCGGATGATAATTTCGGAAAACACCGGAGAGTGCTTCATTCCGGCCTCGCAGTCCGGATAAATTGTTCCTGTTTGCTCTACGAGGCCGTAAAAATCAATAACACGGTTTTTGGGAATTCCAAGGAACCGTTCAACGCGCTCGTTAAAAGCGTCTTTAGAAATGTTAAGCGACGCTAATTTTTTCCAACCTCCGCTATGAATGAGATGGGCTTGAGGCAGGCAAAAGCGCCGCCCCGCCTTTTCGAGGGCCTCCAAGACCCTGCTATAGATAATGAAGGTGAAACCGTAGAAGGCGATCGGCGCATTTGACTTAGACGCGGACTCAATGGCATTGTCGAGCAGAGGAAAATCAATCATGACATCATAGGGATCGTTTTGATAGCGCATGACATAATGGCTTTCCGTGGCGGCCCAGGCAAGACCCCGGATGGCCGCGCCGCGCGCCGTTAAGCCTTCCTCTCGACTCCCGGCGATTCGTGGATCATCAAGAAAAATGAAGGGCCGGCGTTCTTTGCCAATAAACTCGCTGATAATTTTAATCACCGCTTTAGCTTGGCGCTGGCTTGTTATTTTGTCAATGGCCACCATGCTGCTGGCGCCGCTGGTGGTTGCGCTTGATTTTAAGGTGATGATGATATCTTTCTCCGGCACGCTCAAGAGCCGCTCTTTCTTAAAAAAACCGACGGGCAAGAACGGCAAATGATCGAGCTTTCCAAGTCCTTGCTTCGGGTCAAACTCATTTTTATCGCACAAGCGGCGGTAAAAATCATTATGATCGTAATGATGCCGACTCTCTTCGGCCAAAGCGTCGCGGAGAAGCGGAATTTTTTGAGCGGCCGGCGCCTCAAAACAAGCCAAGTCCAACAATTCATCAGCTTTCATTTTTTCAGCTCCACACGTCTTAATTTACCGCTATCCGTACGTGGGAGGCGCTCACAGAATTCAATAATTTGAGGTATTTTATAGGTTTCAAGGTGCTTTGAGCAAAATTCCATAATTTCTTGCCTATTCAGGGTTTGACCTTCTTTAGGCACAATATAGGCTTTCACGCGTTCGCCCGCAATCCCATGGGGGTCGGGGATGCCGACCACTGCGGTTTCTGAAACGGCGTTATGGCGCGCGAGGACTTCTTCAACCTCGCAGGGATTAAGCTTGCTCCCGCCCACGTTAATCATGTCCTTGAGGCGTCCCGTGAGAAAAAGATAGCCATCATCATTCATATAACCCAAATCACCAGTTCGGAGCCCTTCTGGCGTCAGCGTGGACTGGGTCGCTTCCGGGTCATTGAGATATTCTTTCATGACGTTGGAGCCATTGACTACAATTTCTCCTTCCTGGCCCGCGAGAATAGGCTTAAAATTTGGGGCAACAATCTTGATGTTCACGCCTGGCGACGCGCGGCCGACAGAACGCCAAAGCGGATCGGGAACATCGTTATAGCAAATGAATGAGGCGCGTGAAGCTTCCGTTAGGCCGTAATACATGAAAAGCCGGGTATTGGGCAGCAATTCACGAAGTTTTTTGATGCGTTCATGAGGCATGGCGGTGCTGTTTAAGATAATTTTAGAAAGCGTCTTTGAGGATTCTTGCAAAAGTGGCGCAAAACGGTCCATGAGATAGCTATAGCCCGTTGGAACTCCGGGGAAGCTGGTGACGCCCTGATCTTTAATTTTTTTCAAAATTTCAATGGGTTCCATGAGATTTCGTTCAATGTGGGCCGTGGCGCCATTGATCGTGTTGACATGCAGGTGACCAAGACCGAAAAGATGCGTCAGCGGAAGGACGATCATTTCTTTGTCATCGGGGCCCAATCCGGTGAATTTGATAATGCTTTGAGCCGCGGCTTCCAGATTGCGGTGGGTCAAAACGACGCCGCGAGGGTTCCCCGTGGTTCCGGAGGTAAATAAAATTGCCGCCGGCAAGGCGTCGTTCGTTTGTCCCGGCAACGCCTCGTGCGGCTGGGTTGATGCTGATTCCAAAAGGCCCTTGACATTCGGAGGAAGCGACTTGTCTGCGGCGGGCGGGTTGCCGAGAAAAATGCGCCGGTTTCCTAAAATGTACCTGTTGGCTTCCCAAAGATCAAGCGTTGTGATGACATGAGTAATATCGCAGAAATTTAAAATATAAGAAAGATTCTTGGAACGAAGGCCGGGATCCATCGGCGCGCTGACACCCCCTATTTTCATGGCCGCGAAATGAGCAAGCGCAAAAAGATTGCCGTTGGGATAAAAAATTCCGAGCCGGCTGCCAGATTTGAATCCAGAATTGACCAGGACTCTTGCCAGACGGTTGCTCAAGGCATCAACATCGCTAAACGTCCAGGCGCCGGAGGCATCCCGAAGGAACGTTTTGCGTGATTTGTTGGCCGCTTGACGGATTAAATGGCCGTGTAACGTTGCCACTCCGGAAACCTAGGCTGCCGGGGTGGCAGGCAAGTGACGGTTGACGATTTTTTTAATATCGCCGACGGTTTTAATTTCCTGGATCTCCGTCATTTCCAGGCTGATATTAAATTCCTTCTCGATCGCGGAGACAAGCATGACGTGATTGAGCGAATCCCACGTTGGAATATCCTGCTGGCCGCTGTCATCCGTGAATGAGCTTTCGTTAACAGCGAAGACTTCCTTGACAATTTTGGAAACCCTGCCGTTTAAATCAGCCATTGGTCTATTTTAGTTTTTTACCGGAAGCCTTTGGCCGTCACTTCGATGCAAAGGCGCGTGAAGATGCCTAAAACTTGGATGGTATGCTTGTCTATTTGGGCGTCGTAAATTCCTTTGAGGCCCGGATGGTCGTTGGTCATGGCATTGATGATTTTTTTCAGACTGCTATTGCCCCAAACGCTCGAGATTGACGGGGAACGCACGATCGGATAGGAAATATTAAACGGAATCGAAACCCCATATTGACAGCTGCGTCCTTGAACGCTGCCGAATGGTCGAGCGTCTGCCGGCAACGATCCTGGGGTCAAGGTGTCAAAATTCAACGGTCCTTGACCATCGTAATAAATGATGAAGGCGCTGCCGGGACTAATGAGGCCCGCTTTCGCATCATGAGGATAATCATCGGCCCAAAGCGCCGAAACGATGAATAATAATCTGACAAAGACCGCTGTCAAGGCCGGCCCAAGCGCCCGGTGATGACCGTGCAGGTTTTCGTGTAGAGGCCGAAAAGATAAGCCTGAACTTTTAAATCAGACCGGACATCGTAGAGAATCATATTTTGGCGTCCGGAGAGCGCATGTTCAACAGCAGCGGCGTAACCACCGTTGCCCCAAGCAACAAGATATAAAAGAGACTTATTGCAGGATTCGCCGGTAACGAGGGAATCATCATCTTGGGCCTTGACATCAATGGGCGTGGCCGTATGATAGCCATAGGGCGTTCTCACATTGGTATAAATTAAACCGCAGCCGGAAAGCATGACCGGCAGGGCAATTAGAAAATTTTTAATTTTGATATCTAAGAGCACGGTTCTCCTGTGGTAACGATTCCATCCTTATATCTTGAACAGAATTTTTCCATTCATCATTTAACAATTTTTCAAAAATAAGTCGCGCGTCGCCGGCATCCGGGATATTGCTTTTAGCTTGGCCAAGGAAATGGAGAAATTGATCGCGAACATCCACATTAAAAAATTTTTGCGCCAGGCTCATCGCGCGGACGCCATAGCGCAAAATGTATTTGGTTTCAATGCCGGAAACATCATTAAAAAACCATCCGCAGCTGGTGAACATGGCAAGCGCGGCGCGTTCTATTTCTAAAAAGTTGATCATATCCGAGCCCAAATCGTCGCTCGCCGGCCTGATGGACCAACGCCGGATAAATCGCTTTAGATTTTCTTGAGATGGGTCAAGCAGAATGCTCACATAGTCATTTCGAGCCGCCCAGGGATCAAGAAAAAAACGCTGTCCCTGATGGTCAAACTCGAGGGCCAAATAGTCCCGAAGAAGATTGAGAGCCTGCCGCAATGGCGATCGCCAGGCTTGATTCCAATCCGGTTCCCCTCCGGTCTTGCAGCCGCAGCCGTTTTTCCACCGCTCGACGCCATGCGCGCAGCTCCACGAAGTATTCTCGTGAATTTGAACCTCATCTTGCGGCGGATGTTCTTGCAAAAATTCGCCGTAGTTGGCCAGCTTGACGCCGGGCATTCTTTTGAGGTGCATAATGGCGCCGGCCAAGGCCATATCGCCGAATTTATGGTGATGGCCGTAGGATTCGCCGTCCGTTGCCAAATGGGCAATTTTAACGCGGGCCGATCGAGACCCAAATGACTCGATAATTCGATTAGCATATGTTGCGCCGTCATTAAGCAAGCCGTTAAAAGCCACGTCGTGCGCCAAGACGGAATTAAAGAAAAAAACAGCAATGCTCCGCCCTCGGCTCAACTTGACCTCATAAGCCTTTGTTGGATCAATATCATTGGATTTAAGTTCAGTCCATGCTGTTGAAGCTTTTTTCCGAAAACATTTGGCCTGATGGGGCGCCAAGATGGTGAATTGAACGCCGGAATCCGATAAGAAAATGAGGGTTTCCTGATCCACGGCTGTTTCGGGAAGCCAAAAACCTTCGGGTTTTCTGGAGAAACGATATTCAAAGTCTTTGATGCCCCAAATAATTTCGGTCAGCTTGTCCTGAGAACTGCTCAAGGGAAGGATGGCGTGGTGGTAGGCTTGAGCAATGGCGTTACCGTGTCCTGAATGTTCTTGGCGGCTCACCCGGTCCGCGTGAATAATGGCCTCATAGGTTTGAGGCTCGTTTTTCGCCAACCATGCGAGCAGCGTCGGGCCGAAATCAAAACTGATGTTTTCATAATTATTGACGATCTGGGCCATTGAGCCGTTTGCCTTGACAATTTTTGATTGGGTGTTGGCTTTGTAGCATTCCGCGCAGATGCGTTCGTTCCAGTTATGATAGGGAGACGCGGATTCTTCTGGGTCAATGAGTCCTGTAATAGGATTTTCCCGTGGAGGCTGGTAAAAATGGCCATGGATGCAGACGAAATTTTTATTAAGCATTCATTCGTTTAAAAAAAATGCCGGAGAGGGGCGGCAGCGTAAGGTTCAGAGAAAAATTTCTTCCATGAATGGGGACTTCTTCCGCCTGGACGCCGCCATAGTTGCCGCATCCGGTTCCCCCATATTCCCGGCCGTCCGAATTCAAAATCTCTTTCCAAAATCCTCCCCAAGGCGCGCCCACGCGATAGTTAGTTCGCATAACCGGCGTCAAGTTAAAAACAGCCAACATTAAATTCTTGTCATCGGCGTCTTTCCTAATGAAGCTTAAAATGCTGCTTTGTGCGTCGCTCGCGTCAATCCATTCAAAACCTCCGCTGTCGCAGTCAAGAGCGTGCATCGCCGGATAAGCGGAGTAGATCGCGTTCAGATCGCGAACCAGGCGCTTGAGACCGGCGTGCGGTTTGTATTCGAGCAAATTCCAGTCTAAAGATGCATCATGCGACCATTCGTGCCATTGGCCCAACTCGCAGCCCATGAAAAGAAGCTTTTTTCCCGGCTGGGCATATTGATAAGAGTACAGGAGCCTTAGATTGGCAAATTTTAGGGAATCATCCCCGGGCATTACGGCCAAGAGGGACCCCTTGCCATGGACAACTTCATCGTGTGAGAGGGGTAGCATAAAATTTTCATGGAACGCATAGACCATGCGGAAGGTAATCCCATTTTGATGATATTGTCGGTGGATCGGGTCGCGTTTGAGATATCTCAAGGTGTCGTGCATCCAGCCCATGTCCCATTTAAGCCCGAAGCCGAGACCACCGGCATAAGTCGGCCGCGACACCATGGGCCAGGCGGTGGACTCTTCAGCGATCGTTTGGACGTCCGGGTAGTTTTGATAAATTTCTTCATTGAGCCGCCGCAGAAAATGGATGGCATCAAGGTTCTCTCGTCCGCCGTGTTCATTGGGCGACCATTGACCCTCGTTACGGGAGTAATCCAGATAAAGCATGGATGCGACGGCGTCAAAACGCAAGCCGTCAATGTGGTATTTTTCAAGCCAAAAAAGCGCGACGCTGATTAAAAAGCTTCTGACTTCATGGCGGCCGTAATTGAAAATGCAGCTGTTCCAATCCGGATGCCATCCTTTTTGAGGATCCGCGTGTTCGTAGAGATGAGTGCCGTCAAAAAACGCAAGCCCGTGAGCGTCCGATGGAAAATGAGCCATTGAAAAGTCCAAAATGACGCCGATGGCATGCTGATGCAGGGTGTCCACCAAATGCATGAAGTCTTGCGGCGTCCCATAACGGCTTGTGGGCGCGAAATAACCGCTTGTTTGATACCCCCATGATCCATAAAAAGGATGCTCCATGACCGGAAGAAACTCGACATGCGTGAATCCCATGGATTTAACGTAACCCGGCAATTGTTCCGCCATCTCACGGTAAGTGAGAGGCCGGGCGCCCTCCTCGACCACGCGCCTCCAGGACCCAAGATGAACTTCATAGACTGCTTGGGGGCTTTCCAGCTTCTGACGTTGCCCCCGCGAGCACATCCAATGTTTATCCTGCCATTCATAATCGAGACTCCAAACGATCGAGGCTGTTTTCGGCGGCGCCTCATGGTAAAACGCCATGGGGTCCGCCTTATCGGACTTAATGCCGTTATGCCGTGAAACGATATGATATTTATAAAGTGTCCCTGCTTTTACGTTATCAATAAAAACTGCCCAAATACCGGAGACGCCTTGGGAGATCAAGACGTGGCTTGATTTGTTCCATCCGTTAAAATCGCCCATCACAAAGACGGCCTCGGCGTTGGGCGCCCAAACGCTGAAGTAAGTTCCCCCTGTGGCCGGATGTGAGCCCAGCTTGTTATAAAGCCTGCTATGAGAACCTTCATTAAAAAGGTGCAAATCCTCCGATGTCAACATGGTTGAATTAAAATCGGGGCCGGCTTTTTTTGATTGATCAGCGCTTAAGGCCATTGCTCGCGCGCTTGCTCGTTTCTTTCTTGGCCTTGAGCTTATTTTAAGATTCATGATTTATTCGATGGCAATTTTTTGTCAGCTCCAACATCATCTTTGCCACATCCATTGACAGGGATGATTTAGGCAGCCGCCATTGCCAATTGCCCTTGATTGTGCCGGGAGTATTGAAACGCGCTTCTGACCCAAGTCCCAGCCAGTCCCAAATGGGGACGATCACTATTTGGGCTGCCGTTGAGAAGGCGAGCCTAATGATATCCTGATGAATTTTTTCATCGGAAGCTGACGCTAAATTTAAAATGGCGGCTTTAGTTTTTTCATCCCGAGACCCAAACCATCCGCGTAGTGTGTCATTGTCATGAGTTCCTGTGAATAGAACAGTTTCCTTCGGCAGTCTATCGCCGTCAAATGGCGCATCGGGCGTTCCCGGCAATTCAAATTGTAGAACGCGCATGCCCGGGATATGCCAACGCTTCCTAACGGATTCAACCTCATCAGACAGGATGCCCAGATTTTCAGCAATCAGGCTGGGTTTTTCAAGTTGGGTGAATATCATTTGAAAAAACTCATCACCCGGCCCCTTGATCCATTGGCCGTCGCGGGCGTTGTTGGCGCCTGCCGGAACGCTCCAATACCGGATCAACCCGATAAAGTGATCGAGCCGGATCGTATCAAAAAGGCGCATCGTATTTTTAATTCGTCTAATCCACCAATCAAATTGAAGGGCGCGCATTTTCTCCCAACGGTACGTCGGGTGTCCCCAAAGTTGACCCGTCTTGCTGAAGTAGTCCGGCGGTACGCCGGAAAGGGTGACCGGTTCGCCATCGGCATCAAGATCAAACAAATCCTGATGCGTCCAGACATCAACGCATTCATGAGCCATGTAGAGCGGCAAGTCGCCGATGATGCCGATTCCCCGCTCATTGGCGTAGGATTTAAGATTGTGCCATTGGGAAAAAAAAACGTATTGAATAAATTGGTAAAAACCGATTTCATCATTGAGTTCTTGTGCGGCTTCGTTGAGCGCTTTAGAATCTCGAGATCGAAGCTCCGCAGGCCACTTGCTCCAAGGCAACCCTTGAAATTTATTTTTAAGAGCGCAAAAGAGGCTGTACTCCTCAAGCCATTCTTTTTCCCGTCCGCAGAATTTTTGAAAGTCAGGATGATCCTTGGAAAATCGCTGGTAAGCTTTTCGCAGACAATTGTTTTTAAATTTCTGCACAAATTCAAAATGCTCGGCTTGATCTATAATTTCTTCCGGGGCATCAATATCTTGAGGCATTAACCAACCCGATTGCAGTAATTGTTCCAAGCTGACAAGACTGGGATCGCCGGCGAACGCTGAAACGGCATTGTAGGGGCAGCCGTCATGGCCCGTATGATGAAGCGGCAGGAGCTGCCACCAGCGCTGCCCGCTTACTTTCAAAAAATCAATGAAACGATAGGCTTCGGTTCCCATGTCGCCGATGGCATGCTCGCCGGGGAGACAAGAGATGGGCAGCAAGACGCCGCTGGATTTTTTATTCGTCTGGTTTGATATCAGTTTCCTTGACGCATCGAGAACTTCAACAAGCATTTCAACTCATTTTAGAAAACTTGACTTCTGTAAACTTCAAAATTTTATGGACTAAAGTCCCAATTTTAATTGGCCTTTAGGACAAAAAAATTTGCCCTAAAGACCTACACCGGTCTTGGTTTGTGGGAGTAAAATCTAGGCAACAGGACCGGCTCATTGAGCTCAAGATTTCTCAAAAAATAGGGAGAAGGATTTTTGAATCGGACTCGGAGAAAAAAGTTCCAAGTTCTCTATTCAAAATTTTTTTCTTTCATTGCTCTTTTCGCTTTTTTCATATCCCTCCCCGGCCTCCCCTTCTACCAAGCCCTGGG